>JAWXCN010000112.1:0-4083 GCA_034408725.1 Candidatus Hydrogenedentota bacterium | reverse complement strand
GAAACGGTAGTGGCATTTCGGGGAAGTACGATCCGCACAATGGCGCGGCTGTCCTCGGCGAGTTCGGTCGTGAGGTTGCCACCGCAGGAGTGGATTGCGCGTTCGGCGAGCATCAGCCCCGGATTGTCGGAGCTGGCGTATACCGCGCTGAATGCGGGCGATGTGATGGTGGGGGCCACGCCTTTCGCGCCCGAATGGTTAATCTCGAAGGTAATATGGTCCATGTTCATGTCGTAAAGTCGTAAAATCAGCACCCCCCCCATCTCGACGACGCGCAATGCCCCGAGGAGCAAATCAAGAAACGTGCGCGCCAATGCAGTACCGTTCAACAGCACGCACTCACAATCGGGAATGAACTCCCGCTGGATTGTCACCCCACGGCTTTGGATGGCCACTGACAACATCGCCAGCGCCTGATCGACGTATTCATCCAGCCGGACGGTTTCGATGGCGTTTTCGCGCATCAGCGAAAGCTTTCGAAACTCCTGGGTCTGCCGGCGCAGCTTGTCAACGTTTTCATCAATGATTTTCATTCCTTGCCGTTCATCGTCGGTTTCCAGTGTTTCAGTGATGAAATCGCCCGCCATCTGAATCGCGGTCAGGGGCTGAATGAAATTGCGCGCGAGTTCAATCGCGATATTGCCGAGGCTCGCGTGATGGGCGATGTGAAACAGCAGTTGCGCGCGTTCCCATTCGAAGGCGAGGAAGTATGCGCAGGTATCCAAAAACTCCGCATCGCCATCGCCCGCGGTAAAACCCTTCTCCAGAAAAAACGCAACGACGGTGGTGGACCGTTTCCACAGCGCCTGTGGAAATACAAAGGCAGTGACGGTCGAGGTGTCGAGCCGGGTGTTGCGGTCGAGCCATTCGTGGATCATCATCGCGGGTTCGGCTTCCGCCATGAGCGGATCGAAACCGGTCACGGAGGCGTTGGCGCCGACGGAACTGACAACTTCGATTTCGAATTCGCTGGACGTGTGCATCGCACAGGTCAGCCGCGAGCGCAAGCAGTCGCACAGGGCCAGCGCGCGAATGGGCACGTGGTGCGCCAGCTCCGCGAACACCTGCCTGAACAATTGTTCTTCTGAATAATATTGGTTTGACAATTGCGCGAGTTTAAGCAAGCCGCGCAGGCGCGCGTTACTGAGCTCGCACGCCGAAGCATATTGCCGGATGTCCAAGGTAGCGGCTTCGACTTTAGCGCGCAACTGCTCGCGCTCTTCGAGTAGCAGCCTGAAAAGTTCGGTGCGCTCATTGGAAACCGCGTGGTGCGCGAGCGCGCGCCCAATCGCCGCGCGCAGGGAAACTGCGTCCACCGGTTTGGTGAGGTAGTCAAACGCGCCGCTTCGCATCGTCGAAATCACGGTTTCGGCCGACGCATCTCCGGTGAGCACGATGGTAACCAGACAAGGGTCTTCGCCCGCGAATTCAGCGAGCAGGTCGAGCCCACTGCCATCGGGCAATCCGAGATCGATCAGCGCGCATGCGAACAGTCCTTTCTGAAACAAACCTCGCCCTTCCGCGCAGGTCGACACGGCCTCGCACTCGTGACCTTCCCGGATAAGGACCTCCTGCAAATATGTCCGCATCGCTTGTTCGTCGTCCACAACGAGAAAACGATAGGGCGCGGCAACCTTTCCATCTGAATACCCCAGGGCCGATTACTCCTCGAATTATCATTGGGGTGATCGATTCACCCCTGCCAGTAGAAGTAGCACGAGCGGTATGCTGGTAGCAATATTTCAAGTTACAACAAATGCGAAAATAGTAGTCACGCGTGACAACCTTACGGCATGGCCAGCATAGGCGATATTCTACACGAAATTTGCATGACTCTCCTAACTCTTTCATTTTGAGCATCTTCGTGATATGATTCCCCGTTCTGGCTCCGTGGCATGTAACTTGCGCCTAACAAAGCTGCGGGATTGGAGGGTGGATGGACGATATCGCAAAGCTTCGGGCAGTAGTCGATGAGCTCCAGGAGAGGCTCCGGGAAGAAGTCCAACACCGGACCGAGCTGGAACGCCGCTGTCACTTGCTCGAAAAACTGGCCTATCGCGATCCCTCCTCCGGCCTTCGGACCGAAACCTATCTCCATGCGCGGGTGCGCGAAGAGATAGACCGGTCTATCCGGTATCCGGCTTCAGCTACTCTCGTGACGTTGTGTGCTCCTGGTGGCGTGGATGAAATGGTGCCAAAGCTGGGAATGCGCCTGACGGGCGAACTTCGCGCAACTGACCAGGTGTTTAGCCTGAGCAGCCAGGGTCTGGCCATTTTACTGGTCGAAACCCCGGAAGAAGGCGCCCGGAAGGCGCTCGAACGCCTCCAAACGGACATCGAACGGTTCATCCGCGGGTATGGATTCACCGTTACGACATTCCCGGTTGACGCGAACCAGGCAGAAGATTTCCTGAACCTCGCGCTCGAACGCCATCAACAGGTTGTTCGCACACTCCATCCGGACCCTGCCCCAAACAGTGCGATGGCCGCGCAACAGGTGCATTGATAAAGCCCCTGCCTTCAAACGTGTCATGGCGTGACCAACTTGCGATCATCCACACCTTACCATGATGCCTGCAATGCGTGACGGACAAGAGGGAAAATCCCAGGGCAGACGCACGTAATTGCGATGCGAGCTTGCCCCTGTAAGGGAAAGCGGCAGCTACCCGCTGCCGCACTCCAAGGCGCTCCGCGCGGATTTTGGACGTCAATTGGCGCGCGCAGCGCCGTGGACTGCGGCGTGTCAGCGCCGCTTTCACTTTGGATACCCGAAATCCTCAATAAATTTGCAGGGGTCAAGAACACGTGAATCGAAACCAGTGCAATCGACCTTAATCGCGAAGCGACTTTGCCCAGGAAATGGAAAGCGGCAGCTTACCCGCGGCCGCACTCCAAGGCGCCGAGAGCGCCTATTGAAACGCCGCAGCGAAGAACGCTTTCATGTCTTCCCATGACTTTTTATCGGCTGCCGCATTGTACTTGGCGCCCTCCATGCCATGGCGATCGACATCCGGATTCGTGAAGCTGTGTACGGCGGCGGGATACGCGATGAATTGGTATTTCACCTTGGCGTCGTCCATCTCTTTCTTGAAGGCGGCAACCTCGGCGGCAGACACGAACGGATCATCCGCGCCGTGGCACACGAGGACCCGGCCTTTGATATTTTTTGCGTCCGGCGGCGTGGGCGAACCCAATGCTCCGTGAAAACTGACGACGCCTTTCACAGGCTCGCCACTACGCGCAATCTCAAGCGCGGTCGTGCCGCCGAAGCAATACCCCATCGCACCGATTTTTGCGGAGTCGGTGTACTTGTAAGCGCGGAGCGAGTCTACCGCGGCTTTCGCGCGCTTGCGCAACGCGGCGCGATCCCCTTTTAACGCGCCCGACTTCTTTCCCGCTTCCGCAGGATCATCCGTGAACACGCCCTTGCCGTACATGTCCGCGGCGAATGCGACATATCCCAGCTCCGCCAATTTCTTCGCGGAGTTTTTCGCGTGATCGTTTAACCCCCACCACTCATGCACAACGACAACTCCGGGACGTTTAGCGGTCGATGCGTCGTCGTATGCGATCATGCCCTGCAAGACGGTCTCACCGTCCTTGTATTCGATCATCTCCGTCTTCACCGCCGCGCTCGCGGAAATGGCAACACACATCGCGCCAAAAAAGTAAAGGTGTTTCATGATCAGAACTCCTTACGTGGAAGAAAATGGAATCGCAGCCCATCCAGCCTAACCGCGAAAATTCGCGGTTTCAAGATACGGAGGGGTTCCAACCTCTAAGCTACATTGCGTAGTAGAAAATCGCGAAGAAGTGCATCGCGCTGGCGGAGAGCACAAAGAGATGCCAGATGGCATGGTTGTATGGGAGTTTTTCCATGGCGTAGAAGATGACCCCGACGGTGTAGGTAATGCCGCCGGCGGCCAAGAGCTGAATCCCTCCAGCGGGAATTGATTCGAGGCTCGGCTTGATGGCAATCGCGCCCAGCCATCCCATGCCGATATAGATAAGTGGGGTGAGGATTGGAAACCGGTCGACGTGCCACCATTTCGCGACGATACCGATGATGGCGAGCCCCCAGAT
>JAWXCN010000111.1:0-32165 GCA_034408725.1 Candidatus Hydrogenedentota bacterium | reverse complement strand
GTGCAGTTTTGACGCGGACGAGCCCGTGGCTGAGATTATGCAGGCCGCGCACGCGCTGCCGGAAGTGCGGTTCTACGTCACGGGA
The DNA here is from genome assembly GCA_034408725.1 of Candidatus Hydrogenedentota bacterium. GTDB lineage: Bacteria > Hydrogenedentota > Hydrogenedentia > Hydrogenedentales > SLHB01 > JABWCD01. The sequence goes on along the minus strand of JAWXCN010000111.1, from coordinate 32,080 downwards.
AACATGAAGAAAGCGCCGCGCACGGTATTAGACAACAAACCGGACAACGTCGCGTTCACCGGATTCCTCAACAATGACGATTATGCCGGCCTGCTGCGGAGCGCGTCGGCCGTCCTGGTGTTGACCACGAACGATTTCACAATGCAACGCGGCGGCAGCGAGGCAATTACCGTGAAGCGGCCATTGATCACCTCGGACTTCGCGGTGTTGCGCCGCATTTTTTACAAGGGAACCGTGCACTGCGACAACACGCCCGAAGGAATTGTGCAAGCCATTCGCGGCGTGATGAAGGAGTATGACCGCTACAGGCGGGAAATTGCTGAACTGCGCGCCGAACGCCATGTGCGATGGGAACACATTCACGAAGACTTGGAAGCGCGCATTCGGACTGCGCGCCGGTAGCATAATGTTGCGCACGCGATGAGCGCGGCCGTAGCAATTAACGCCGTCTTTGACGCCGCCGGCACCGAAGGTTCTCCCGGCACAAAAACATCTACGTGCGCGGTCGCTTGCAGTCCCTGAATGATTCCGCCACCGGGCGCGAGAATGCCGCCCGGAATGGCGATCCCCGCGAGCCCATGCCGGGGCACTGCCATCGGCGAATCCGTGTGCCAAGCATCGCGCCGGACGTCATAGACTTCGTTTACCGCGAATAGCTGAGGAGTTTCGCCCCCCGCCACAAACAAGCGGACCCCGTCGACCGAACCCATGAAAGCCGCGGCGCGGGCTGTCGGCATAGGCGCCAGCGTACGCCAGCGCCCGTTGCGCGGATTGTACCGCTCATTGGCAGCGGTGGAAGCTCCCCCGGCGCGCCCGCCGACAACATAGATGTGACTTCCCAGCGTCACCGCCATCAAATGTTCTCGCGGAGTCGGCATGTCTTCTCCACGCGTCCATTCGTCCGTGACGGTGTCGTAAATAAATGTCGTCGCTGTCGCCACGTTCGCGGCATTCACGCCCCCGAATACGTAGATTCTGTTTTCGTAAGAAGCGGCCCAGCAACCGGCGCGCGGCTCTGGCATTGAGGAAATGGCAGACCAGGCATTGAGCGCGGGGTTGTAGGCAAACGCCTCGGCGCGGCGAGTCCGAGCGACATCAAAGCCGCCGATGCTGTAGACAATTCCGTTGACCGACGCACAGGCCATGTGGTCCACGCCAAACGGCAGTGGCGCGACGAAATCCCATTCGTCCGCGACAATCGAATACGCCTCGACGGTTGCCGTATTTTGGTTCGGGCCACCGGCCACGAGCCCTCCGATGACAAACACGGTTCCGTCAACTACTGCGGCGCCTGTTTCCTGCCGCTGCTGATTGAGCGGCGCGCGCGGTTCCCAGGTCCCATTTGCGCCCGCGCAAGTCGCAACAAACAAGAAATACAACGCTTGCGCGATTCGGATCGATGCGGGATCGGCCATTGGTCTGTCCAGTTAAGGCGCAAAGCCCAACGTCACGTTGTCAAATATCACGGGGTTGCCTGTGACTCGCTTGCGGTAGACATCAATAAACACTTCGTCCGGCATGCGGTCAGTTGGCAGTGACGTTGACACCGTCATGGTGCTTTGCTGGCCGGCACCGGGATGCGCGATGAGTTTGGTATATTCCATCCAGGACTCTCCGTCCTTCGTGCATCGGATTGACAGAATCAATTCTGTTTTTCCACTCGCAGTGCCTTCGGCGGTAGCCGTCAACGTTCGCCCTCTATCCGCGTCCGTCAGACCAAGCACGCGCTGCGTCAACGCAACGCCGCCGCTGGGCGGCGGCTCGGACAACTGGATGACGTGGTTTGCGCCGCCCGCCATCATGGTGGCGTCACCTTCCTCGCCACCCCAGCGCCGCGCGAACCACGGATAGAAACTTCCGGTAAAAGCGTAGTCTTCGAACGATCCATTCAGCAGAATATTGTTGGACTGCAATTCCGCGGGCTTCTGATTTACCACGCGCAACGAGACCCGTTTTACCGCGGCATCGGATGGCGCCGCACCGCGTTTGGTGACGCTCGCGGTCAAGCGCAGACCTGCATGAGGTATCAACAGCGGCACGGCGCACGAGACTGTTTGCCACGAGCCGTCGCCGGGATGTGAAGCGCCTACAGTGACCGGCGTGCCATTGTGATCAAAACCGACCGTCAAGCCCAATTCATTTGCAGCGGTCGCGCGCGCCTCCATCGTGCCTGTAATCCATGCGTCAGGGACGGAAACATCAAGGGGAACGGTCGTTTGCGCAACGTACATTGCCGCGCTTGATGCTGCGAACTCCAGCATATACCGGCCCTGCTCATCATCGGCGGGTTTATGGGTGATCGCCGTTGCGGCCGCATCAGCGGGAAAGGCGCGCCATCCGCCGGACACCGCGGTTAAGCCGGCTTCCGGGTCCGGCGCGTACTCGCTAAACAAGCTGTCAGCGAGAAGCTCGCGGCCCCAGAACTCACCCTTGCCCAAATAGGGAACAGGGATCGGCGCAAACGCGATCATGCCCGCGGATTCTCCCGGCCTATTTCCCTGCGCCGGGTCAACTGGGACAACACCATCTGTGTCCGGACCATAACAGCCCGCAAAGGCCACCATCGCAAAACCCGAACACCCGGCCGTAAAACGACGCATCACTACTCTGTCCCTCGCATACCTATAGGAAATTGAGAAAACTTTGACCAAGCATATCCCGCGAATGCCCGGATGTCCATGTGGCGAACGCTTGAACGAGGCGCGGTGTTGACATCCCGCGCTAAGGAGTTTTCAAAGATTGGAGGTCTTTGAGGTCTGCATCGATGCTCGCGCGCAACGGGCTATTGGGATCGACAGAAGCCGCCAGCAGCTCGTACTCAAACTGGGCCTCTTTCAAACGGCCTTGCTTCGCTAATATGCGGGGAAGCGCCAGTGCAAGGTCAGGGTCGCCGGGCGCTATGCGCAATGCGCTCCTCACGAGGTCTTCGGCCTCGACAGCTTTTCCCAGCGCGAGGAGCGAATAGATGCGTTCACGGAGTACCGCCTGTGCAGCCACCGGCTGTAAATTCGGGCCCACGGCGTCAAACATCTGTAAAGCGTCGACGTGCCGGCCAGTTCTTGCGAGTACGATTCCGGCGTTTATCGTCAGGCTTGGCGCGGCAGTTCCGGGAATGCTCTGGCTTACGATGTGCGCTGCCCACGCAAGGTGCGCGTTGCGGGTGTCGGGCCGGTACGCATCCGTGGACGCGAGTGAGTTTGCAAGCATGTCCAGCGCGCCCCCGGTATCAGGAGGGGACACGATCCAGACCCGTGAGACGGCCAGACAGGCGACGGGAACCGATTGCGTTGTTGTGCGTATGTCTGCCATCGCGCGGATGAACGCAGCTTTGAACCGATCAACCGCGCCATGCGATTCGGCGACGCGGTAATATACTTCCCAGGTCCGCGTGAGCAAGGGATATGCAGCGACGCTTTCCTCAAATAACGGGAGCACCTCTTCAGCGTCCGCGCCCCCCATCGCCCGCACCATGCCCAGGGTGGAACTGATGAGCGCGCGATAGTGCGTCCCTGCATTGGGTTGTCGCGCAAGCCGCGTGCGCACTGCGGCAAGGACGCTGTCCGCAACGTCAAGTTTACCTTGCTGTTCAACAAGCGAGACGAACGCCTCCATTACCGGCTCACGCGCTGCCGGGTCTTCCACGGCGCGAATGAGGTATTCCAGCGCGGACGCTGCGTCGCCCAATTCGAGCGTCGTGATCGCGGTTAGATGATACAGTTTAGCGCGGTCAGCAGTGCCATCGGCAATTGCGTTGAGAAAGTGATCGCGCGCTGACTCCAACAACGCAACTCGCGATTCGCTTCGGGAATCCATCGCCAGCACCATCGCGCAATTGCCCCGCACTTCCTCAATGTCCGGCAAGGCGGGGCACAGCGTTTCCGCTTCGCGCAAATATCCTTCCGCGCGCGATACCGCGGCAGCGCGGTCGGCTGACCAGAGCGTGCCAGCGCCCACGGTCTCCGCACGGGCCAATCCCATGATCGTTCCCAGCGAATAGAGATGCAGCTTTTGTGCGCGGACATACGAGTAAATGGCATCGGCCCATTCGCCGCGCCGCATTTGGTCGTTTGCCAATGCGAGGGGGAACTCCCAGTTCCACGGGGCGCGCCGCGCGCCGCGCTGGATATGGTGCAAAGCTTCCGCCGGCTGGTCCCATAGCATGGCGCCCTTTGCCCGCAACAGTTCCCGCTGCGAAACGAAGGTCATGCAGCCAAGCACGGCGCATGCCGCGCCAGCGCCCACGCAAGCAACCCACGTCACGCGACGTCCGGCCGTCGAAGATACACGCTGAGGCCCGAGCACGCCTTCGCACGCGCCAGCAATAATCGCCATGCACGCCCCGGAAACGGGCGCGCGGAAGTTGAACCCGAAGAGGCTGTCGATCGCGAATGCGAACGCGAGGATGGCGCAAATTACCCCCGTGCCGCGACGCTCACCATTGGCCGTGGACATCGCCGCGCCCAAACCGCGAAACAACACCGAGAATAGAAATAGCATGTATAGCAGCGCGGTGGGGAAACCTGTTTCCGCCGCGAAATTCGCATATTCATTGTGCGCGTGGGTGTTGTATCTCCCTGCCCGCACAAAGGTTTCTTGTTCAAATGGCGTCCAAAACGGAACGTTGGCGATTTCGTAGTTGCCCAGTCCAAACCCAAAAACGGGATTCTCCATTGCCATGCGTGCGCTTCCGTAAATGGAATTGATGCGAAGCAGGAGGGATTGTTCACTTGGGACAACGCTGCCGTACAGCGCGTAGTGAACGGTAAGCAAGCCAACTATTCCAAGTGCGCCAGAGGCTACGGTTATGAAAAGAGCGCGAATCGCCTTCGTACGGGACGCGCCAGTCATGCGTGAAACCCGCACCATGACAATTGCCAATATCGCGGCGGCAATGAGTGCGGCAATGCCGGCGCGATGACGGGTCAGCACGAGGTGCGCAACGTTCAACGCGGCAAAGCCCAACAACCACCATTTGCGTCGCACAATGGCGAGCGAAACTGCCGAGATTATCGATAGAACAAGTGCGTGCCCCGCGATGTTGGGATTCCCCAATGTCGATGGGAGATGGCGGTATTCATTGGTATCCATAACCGACGGGTCCCAAGGCAGGGGATCGTATCCGGCCCATTGCACGAAGCCATAGAGCGAAACCACGGCCATCGCGCTTACGAAGCATATCAGTGCCCGTTCCACGTGCCGCGGCATGCTGAATACCGCTGACGCTGACGCGAACAACAACACGTAGGAAAGGAGCCGCGTGGATTCGACCAGCACGAGGCCGCGGTTTGCGGCCCATAAGCCCCCAATCAAGGCCCATGTAACCATCCCCGCCAGGGCCAGCGTGGGCAGTCTTAACAACGTAAGTCCTCGTCCGGCTTGCGGCGCAACTCCCGAAAGTGTGGCGGACGCAAGCCCGGCGATTCCGATCAGCAACCACTTGATATCCACCGTTGGCAATGCGGAAAACGGATATATCGCCAGCGGCAGCAGGAAAAGGAACAGGCCCATGATGGTTCGGCCAGCGCGTTGCGTGGCAGTGGAAAAATCTTGATGCATTGCTGAAATCACCGATCCTTAAACATTGCCAGGAGCATACGTGTTTGGACAGGCAGAACTCACGTTCACGCACGGCGAATGAACCAATCAGAGAATATTGATGAATCCGCCAAATTCTGAACAAAACACAACCCCAGTGGCGTCAACGGCAATGTGGGGGCTTTTCCTCGCTGACCGTAGGACAAATCCCGTAAGTGATTCGACGCGGCATAGCGGCGGTGACGCGGGTGTTTTTTTCTCTGACGAACAAACCGTACCGCGCGCGGCCATGTAAGCCATGCGCTCGTTTTGCATTAGGAGGAGGACTCGCAATGAATCGAATATTCCGGTTTCCCGTGATACTGCTAGCCATCGCAGCGCTTCTGGCGCCCGCATGGGCACAAGGAGACCTGCACGCGCGCATCAGTTTCGATGCGGGCGGCACGATGGTGCGGGGCACGGATGACGCGGACTGGAGTTTCGCGACCGTAAATACTCTCATTCTTCCTGGCGATACGCTGTGGGCAGACCAGGGAGCCACTGCGGAAATGGAACTCGCGGGCGGTACCTTTGTGCGCATGGCGGATGGCAGCCGGGCAGTGATTTTCGCGCTGTCGCCCGTGGAACTGCGCGCATCGACGGGCTCCTTTTATGTTCACCGGATTTCCCGCAGCACGGGCGACGTGATTATCCAAACGCCGGCAGGCAGTGTACTTGTGGATCGCGATACAGCCGCGCGGATTGACATCGCGAGCGATGGCTCGACTATTGTCAGCGTGCACTGGGGTTCAGCCCGCGTGCAATCCGGAGGCGGAGGAGGTCAAACGGTTTACGATCGTGAACGCGTGTATGTTGACCCCGGGTATCTGCCTTCCGAATCCGTATCGTTTGATCCCGCGTATGAAGATGATTTTGACGCATGGAATCGTGAACGGTCCCAAATCCTCGTCACGGGAGTTTCCCGGATTCCAACTACTGTTCCCGTGTCCAACGATACCATCGGCATCGCCGACCTGAGCTCTTATGGCGACTGGATCACGCATGAAAACCGCCCCTATTGGCGGCCAACGGTAGAGTCCAATTACGTGCCATATAGGCAAGGGCATTGGAGTTATGTTCCCTCAGTCGGAAGCGTGTGGGTCGGCAACGATCCTTTTTCGTATGTAACTTCGCATTACGGCCGCTGGAACTACATTCATCGTTACGGATGGGTCTGGCAATATGATCGGCAATGGTCGCCGGCATGGGTCGCGTCCGTTCGTTACGGCGATAACATGCTTTGGACACCGGTTGGGTTCGACAACCGCCCGGTGCTCGTGACCAATACCGCAACATTTAACATCGCTGGCGTGCTCTTTAGCCTGGTGGCAAGTTCGTTTGTTCCCCAGAACCAGTTGTATTACGGACCATCGTACATCGCGCCGGTGCGTCCGGTTGTGGTGCAAAATATCAATATAACGAACATAAACATTTGGAACATTGGAACTGACCGGCGGTCTCACCATGTAAATGTGCCGTACAAGGACAATCAGATTCGCGAATATCAGCATCGGCCCGACCGCGTCATTCGCGGGTTGGAACGATCGAAGAGGAACGACGCGACGGCACACCAGATTGCGACGAACCTTGAACAGAAAACACGCCAAGAGCCAAAGGCCAAAGCGACAGCACAGGGCGAAATACCCAAACAGGCGACGGTCGCGGACCCGGATGGACGGCGCGCGAAAACGCGGGAAGTCCGTCTCGAACGCGAGCAACGGCAAGCGAGCCGGACACCAGCGGAAGAAAAAGTCGCAAAGCGTTCGTCGAGGACGGACGAAACACTGCGCCCCGTTCCTGACGACGGAGTTGTCATAGGAGACGAGCAGCGCGCAAAACGGCGGGACGATCTCACTGACCCTGTTGCGAAGGATAAACCCAAACGGTCGGTGGACAAACAGCAGCGGCCCGATGCGCGAACCGAGGACGCCGATCGCGTCCGTCGCTCCCGGCAAACGGAACAGCCTCAAGTGGAACAGCCTCAAGTGGAACAGCCGCCCACCGCGGTAAAGGAACAGAAGCAAAAGACGAAGCCGGACGCGACCGCGCGCGAAACCGAACGCGCGAAGCAAGACACAACGCCGGCAGAGCGTCAGGCCCGGATTAAGGCCGACACCGATCAGAAGGCAAAGGTCAAGGCCGATAACAAGCAAAAGGCGCGATCCAAATCAGATGCCGATCGCCAGGCAAAGGCGAGGGCCGAAGCGGACCGGCGTACGCAGTCACGAACCGAAGCGGAACGACAGGTACGACCGAAAGCTGAAGTGGATAGCCAGGCCCGGACCAAGGCTCAAGCCCAACAACGGGCGGCTCGGTCCCGCAGCGAGTCCGATCTACGGGCGCGCGCCAATCGCGAACGCTCGATCAAAAAGAGCACTCCCGAGGTGGACAGAGCACAATCCCGCAATCGGGCAGAGGCGCAATCCCCGCAGCGAGTCGAATCACCGACGGCCCGCCCGGAAGAGGCACAGGTCGAGAGCGGGCAACCGCCAGCAGAGCCGGAACCGGCCCCGGAGGCCAGGGCCAGGCAGTCAGGTGAAAAAAGGAACGTAAAACAGCGAGACCGCACATAGTTCCACGACCAAGAGCGGAAGTCCGCGCCGGGCCTGGCAATAACGCGGCCCGGCGCGCTTTCATTTCTGCGCAGCCAACCAACGTCCAGAATCCGCGCGGAGCGCCTTGGACTGCGGTAGCGGGTAGCGACCGCTTTCCGTTTCCCAGCCAGTTTCGCTTTAGATTTTTCCGAAATCGCGCTGCGCGCAAATGCCTTCCAAGGGCAATTGGTGTATAGTAGGATGACAAAGTTTTGGAAGTGAACGCAGTGGAGAAGAGCAGTGCCGCGTTGGTTTATCAGTTCGCGTGACCATAAGGTTTTCACCGACCGCAAACGCAAAGTGCTCCGAAAACGTATTTCGACGGTCGAAATAGTTGCAAGCGCGATCTTCGGCGTTGCAGTAGTGGTCATGGGCGTATGGTTTTTGTCCAAGAAAGAGGATTTTGACCCCGGCGAACGGGACATTTCGATGGCGCTGCTCGAAGAGGGCACGGTGCACGACACCCTATACCGCACCCCGCTATTGCGCTGGGTGGACCCCGCAACCCTTGGAAGTGGCGGCGCCGCGAATGCACCCGCGGTTGAGATGGCCCCATTTCCCAATACCATCCTTGACGCAGGGTGGACACCATCATCGCGCCTGCAACACTTCACGGCAGAGAATCTGTACGAGAAAATCAACGGTGCGGCGGACCAGTTTTTTCAATTCGGATTCGTCCAAATGGACTACATTTCACTGGCCAAAGAGGAAGCCGGACATGACCTTTCAATAGAACTTTACGACATGGGCGCGTTGCCCAACGCACTCGGCATATTCGCGGCCCAACGGGATGAAACAGCAAAAATTGTGTCTACCGGCGCTGCGAACTACTATCCAACGTCCGCGGGAGCAATTGGCATAGCCGGACCATACTACTTCAAGGTTTCCGGCAACTCGGACGCACCCGAAATCCAGGAAAAGGCCAAGCAACTCGCTGGGACCTTTGCCGACATGGCTGGAGAAGGCGCCCTGCCTGCCCCGTATACCGTCTTGGCCAACGGACTTAAGGTGCCTTTTGACGGAATTCAGTTTGAAAAATCGGACGTATTTCAGTACGATTTTGCCAAGGATTTCTGGTTTGGAACGTCCGGATCAGATTCCGTGTTTAGGTATTACATGCACGAGGCCGCGTCACCGGACGAGGCAACGGCGTTATTTGATAAGTTGCTGGAAAACCAGCTCTTCGATTACGATGAAGTCAGCCGGACTGAGAGCGAAGTGGTGTTGAAGCACAAGGTGCTCGACGCCTACCTGTCGCTCGGTAAACAGAACAACTTCGTGTACGGCGTGGACGGCGCGCCGGAAACCGCTGTGCTCGAACAGGCGTCAACCCTGTTGAGATCGGCATTGGACGATCTAGGCGATGGATACCAGCAGACCCGAGGACCCGGAAAGCCGGAACAATCCCCCCAAGCAGAAGCCCCCGAAGACGAAGCCTATTCAGCATCCTGACTACGTCAAGTCGGAAATGAACCGTCGCACGTTTTTCCGGCGCATCAGTACCGTTGGGGGAATCGCCGGGGCGGCAACCTACCTCGCCGCGGCCCCGGAGAATTGGCCGCTTTCGTTGCGTGACAAAAGCGGCCTGCGGAGCGTGCCCCAGCACACACCTTTCAGCCTGCGCGACTACCGCGTCGAGAAGCCGTTCGGAAAGCCGGATGTCGGTATTGGACGCCAAGGCACACCGCAGGAAAAACTGATGGCCGCGCTGGATGCCATCGGCGGAATTAAACATTACGTCCAGCCCGGCGATATCGTTTTGCTTAAACCGAATGTTGCTTTTGATCGCGCACCCAATTTGGGCGCAACTTCGAATCCGGAGTTGGTCGAACTGATTATCAAAATGCTGCTCGTTGATTGCCGCGCGCAGGAAGTCCGCGTCGCGGATAATCCTATCGAGTCGCCCGCGGACTGCTTTGAAAAAAGCAAGGTCAGCTTCGCGACGGAAAAGGGTGGGGGCCGCGTCTACCTTCCGGACTCCAACGCGTTCAAGATGTTGAACACGCCCGGTGCGGAATTGATCGAGCATTGGTGGTTCTTTCAACGGCCGTTCACGAACGTCGACAAGGTAATAGGGTTGGCGCCGGTCAAGGATCACAACCTCTGTCATGCGTCGATGGGTATCAAGAACTGGTACGGGCTGCTTGGCGGCACGCGCAACCAGTTCCATCAGGATATCCACGGAATTGTCTCCGATTTATCCATCATGATTCGGCCAACCATGACAATTCTGGACGGCACGCACATCCTCATGCAAAACGGACCGACCGGCGGTGATCCGTCAAACGTAAAGCCGGGCCATACAGTCATCGCTTCGGTTGACCCGGTGGCCTCGGATGCCTGGGCATTCGAACATTTGCTCGAGCGTGGGCGAGATTATCCGCAGTATCTGTTCAAGGCGGAAGAGAAGGGCAGCGGAAGCATCAATTGGGACGGCAGAATCCGCATCGTGTGATGCACACGGCAACATTGTTATGCAACGACTCACCGCGTATCTAAAAGGCTTCAACACCCGCAAGGCATTGCGGCTCACCAACGCGCGCATCCTCTCGCAGATATTCTTCTTCGCAGTGTTTATCTTTTCGATTTGGGCGACTTGGACTTCCCGCCTCGGCGGCTATCCCGTTTCGCGCATCCTCGAGATGGACCCGCTCGTGATGATCGCCACCATGCTCTCGACCGGATACGTCTACCGGTATCTCGGCTGGGGTATTCTCATCATTGGCGTCACATTGCTGTTCGGACGGGTGTTCTGCAACTGGATTTGCCCCTATGGAACGCTGCACCAATTCGTCGGCTGGCTGTTCAATATCGGGAACGCCAAATCCCGCATCGACGAAAATCGCTACCGCGGCATCTATTTTCTGAAATACGGAATCCTCACGGTTTTTCTGCTGATGGCGTCGATGGGCGCATTGCAGATTGGCCTGCTCGATCCCATTTGTTTAATGTACCGCACCTTCGCAACCGTCGTTACACCCGCCACCGACATGGTCATCGATCAGGCCTCGCTCACTGCAAACGGAATGGCGCTTGACACCGTTTGGCTCGACAACATGAAGTTCAAACCGGGCGTGAACAGCCGCGTGTTTGTCGGGTCTTTCTGGATCGGACTTGTCATCGTCGGCCTCGTCGGCATGAACATCATCATTCCACGGTTTTTCTGCCGCGTGCTCTGTCCCCTCGGCGCGCTGCTCGGTGTTTTTTCGCGGTTCTCACTATTCCGCATCAACCGCGACGTGCATAAGTGTACCGACTGCAACCTGTGCCTCTCCCGCTGCGAAGGCGCCGCGGACCCGCAAGGCAAACTCCGCTTGAGTGAGTGCTTCTCGTGCATGAACTGTATCGACGATTGCCCCGAGGACGCGCTCTCGTTCTCGATGGTGAAACTCGACACCAAGCAGGTAGTCCCCGGACCGGACATGTCGCGTCGGCGCTTGGTTTTCGCCGGAATTCTTGGGTTGTTGGCCTACCCATTTATCAAGAATCACGGCGTGAACACCAACGAAAACTTTTCACCCAAACTGATGCGTCCGCCCGGTTCTGTCGAAGAAAACGCCTTTCTTTCCAAATGCATCAAGTGCGACCAGTGCATCAATGCGTGCCCCACCAATGTGCTTCAACCGGCGACCTACCAGGAAGCCGGCCTGGAAGGCCTTTGGACACCGGTGATGAATTTCAAGATTGGCCATTGCCAGTTGAAATGCACGCTGTGCTCGGAAGTCTGCCCGACGGGCGCTATCCGGAAAATCACCGTCGAAGAAAAACTGGGCAAGGGAACGTACACGGAAGAAGGCCCCATCCGTCTGGGTACGGCTTTCTTCGACGTGGGCCGCTGCCTGCCGCATGCGATGGAAATACCCTGTGTCGTGTGCGAGGAAGTGTGCCCGACGTCGCCCAAGGCAATTCAAACCAAAGACGAAGAAGCAAAAGACGTTTATGGCAATATCGTCGTTCTGAACAAGCCGTTCATGGTGCCGGACCTTTGCATCGGCTGTGGAATATGCGAGAATGAATGTCCGGTAAAAGACCAGCGCGCCGTCTATGTGACCGCGGTCGGCGAAAGCCGATCCGATGAACGTAAGTTGTTGCTCAAATCGCGTGGAGAAGTAGCCTAACCGCGCCCAAAGCGCCGCCAATTAAGGGAGACCGCACCATGAGCCGAGATCGCATAGCACGACGGGATTTCATGAAAGGCGCCGTCGCCGCGGGCGCCGGAGCCAGCGTAATGACGGGCGCCGCGCACGGCGCGGAGGAAGCGCCACAGGAAGCGGCCCTCGTGCCCCGCAAGAAGTTGGGCAAGACCGGCGCGGAAGTGCCCATCGTTTTGATGGGCGGTTCGCAGAAATTTGATCCCACGTATGACAAACGCCTCCACCGCGCATTTCAGATGGGATGCTACTATCTTGATACCGCGCAGGCATACGCCGGCGGGCAGTCCCAAAAGACCATTGCGCCGTTCGTCAAGCAGATTGGTGATCGGAAGAAACTCTGGATCACGTCGAAGGTGTGCCTGCTTGGCGACGCGGCCAACGCGCAAAACTTCAAAAAGAATTTCGATACCTGTCTGAGGGACCTCGACACTGAATACCTCGACATGTTTTTCATGCACATGGTCAAGGAAGAGCGGTTGCTCGAACCCGAATTCATCAAGATGGGTGATGAACTCAAGAAATCGGGCAAAACAAAGTTTTTCGGCTTCTCCTGCCACGATGGCAATGTCGTCGAACTAATGAACAAGGCCGCGAAAGTCGGCGGCATCGACGCGATCATGTTCCGATTCAACTTCCGCCAATACGGCGATGTGCAACTGAACCAGGCCATCGACAACTGCAAGGCCGCGGGCATCGGCCTAATCGCGATGAAGACCCAGGCGTCCGTCCCCGACGATCAGGAGAAAGTCCTCGGCTTCCAATCGAAGAACTTTACCCTGGGCCAGGCGAAACTGAAATCGGTCTGGGCTGACGAACGCATCGACGCCGCCGTCTCCGGCATGACCAACGTACAACTCGTGCAGGAAAACTGTTCCGCCGCGGCATCGCCCGTGCAACTCACCATGAACGAGTTTACCCAACTCAACCGTCTCGCGGCGTTGACCGCCGCCTCACATTGCAAAGGGTGCAGCAATATCTGCGAATCAAAGATTAACGGCCACCTCAAGATCGCGGACGCTATGCGCTACCTCATGTACTTCGAAAGTTATCACGAACCGGAGACAGCCCGCGAACTCTACAACGCGCTGCCCGCGCTCGAGCGCGATTACGATGGCGTCGACTTCTCCGAAGCCTCCCGCGCATGCCCGCAAGGAATCGACATCGAACGGCGCCTGAGGGCCGCACGCGAACACATGCTGGCGTAAACACCAAAATTCGCTGTCAGATTTCGGGATAGCCTTACCAAGGCTATCCCTCTTTTTTTGGCTACGGACACTTAACGGAAAGCCAATATATATGATATGGTTTTCCATATGAAGACCACCCTCAATATCGACAAAACTGTTATGCGCAGGTTAAAGGAAGAAGCTGCCCGCCAAGGACGAACGATGTCCGAGTTGGTCGAAACTGCGTTGCGTGCATTGCTTTCGCCGCGTCGACAAAACAAGCCAATGCCGCCACTACCTACTTTCCATATGGGACAGCCACGAGTCGATGTTGCCGATCGGGACGCTCTGTACGACCTGATGGAACGAACTCGGGAGGACAAGTAGATGCATCACGCGCATTTATACGCGTGATGCCGATTTTTACCGGTTCGACTTTCTGACACAGTGATCGACCCGCTACGATAATCCTACGCGAAGTACGTGTGCGACTCGCGCGCGGCGACGACGTTTTCCTCGAAGTGTTTGAAGTTCTGCATGTCGGCGTTGACCACATCAAGGCCATTCTCCAGCACATACGCGTAGGACCGTTGGAACGCGGTGAGACTGTTCGCGCGGTATTTTTCGTCGTAATGCGAATCGAACGCTGTTTCGTTTCCTTTGCCGCCCGACGTCATTCCAGACAGGAAGCGCGAAGCCTTCATGCCGACGAGCCCGATGCCCGCCTCGCGCGCTTTGTCCAATTGCGGGCGCAACTCTTTCAGGTTGGGTGTACCCTCGGCAATCGCGCGCGTTTCCCATTCATACCAGCCCGCAGGGGTCACCGCGATCATCGCGAGATCGTACCAGCCGGTCTCGACCGCCGCCTCGAGCACCTGCTGCGCGCGCTTATGCGTGCTCACGCCGAAGTGCCCGATCTTGCCGGCGTCGCGCGCTTTAACGAACGCGCCGTGAATTTCTTCGTTTTTTACGATCACGGGATCGCCCACGGCCATCAGGTAATAAGCGTCGACGTAGTCCGTATCGAGATCGCGCAGGCTCTCTTCCATCAGCGTGGTCCATTTGTCCGCCATAACCTTGCCCTGCGCGGCGGAAAGCGGTTTTCCTAAAACGTGATCGGCGGGAACTTGCAACGGCGCCTTCGACGAAACCCAAACCTGATCGCGGTTGGCTTTCAGGAACGGCGCAAGGGCCTTCTCGCTGCCGCGGTAATACGCATTCGAGCCGATGTCGTAAAAGTTGACGCCCGCTTCAAACGCCTGGTCCAGCAGACGCACCGCCTTGCCGCCAGACAACGCCGCGCCACACCCGAATACCAGCCGGCTCGCCACGAAATTCGTGCGGCCCAATTTCCGGTATTGCATGCCGGGCCGTTCGTTACGGTGGATGAGCCCATCGTCACCCGGAGTCTTTTTCACGATGGGCGATTCCGCGCGCGCGGGCATTGCCGCAAGCCCGGCGACTCCAGCGGCTGAAACCTGCATAAAGTTGCGTCGGTTAAGATTTTCGCTCGGCACGGGGGATTTCATGGCGAGATTCCTTTCGGTTTGGCGATGGGACTACTGAGTAGCCTAAAGTATTGCGCTGATTTCGTCAAGGCGCCTCGCGGCGAAACGTAAACAAGAAGGCCTTGACAGATTTCCATCTCCGCCTTATAATTAACTTATCGGTTAATTAATCAAAGCATTAATTACAGCGGAAACACAAGCGCATGCAGGATCATCTCAGCCAGACCTTCGCCGCCTTGGCCGATCCCACCCGGAGGGCCATGCTTGCCCGTCTCGCACGCGGCGAGGCGAACGTTTCCGACCTGGCCAAGCCGTTCTTGAAGGACATGAGCCTTCCCGCCGTTACCAAGCACGTACAGGTGCTGGAGAAAGCCGGCCTCATCACCAAATCGCGGAATGCGCAGTATCGGCCCTGCAAAATCAATGGCGAATCCCTGCGCGACGTGGTCGATTGGGTGGAGCAATACAGGACCTTCTGGGAAGAGAGTTTCGATCGTCTGGATGCCTATTTGAAGACGGTCGTCGAAAAGAAAAAGTCGAAAGGAACGAATCATGGGCGCAAAAAATAAGTCGAACGAGATCGTAATCACGCGCGTATACGACGCACCCGTCAAACTGGTGTGGGAGGCGTGGACCAATCCGAAGCAGGTGGCGCAATGGTGGGGTCCCCGCGGGTTCACGTTGACGACGCACAGCAAAGATCTGCGGCCCGGCGGCATCTGGCACTATACGATGTACGGACCGGACGGCACGGACTATCCCAACAAGACGCTGTACCATGAAGTCGAAAAGGAAAAGCGACTGGTCTATGATCACGGCGGCTACGACGATCGGCCTTCACTGTTCCGTGTGACCGCCGAATTTGCGGAGGTCGATGGCAAGACGCGGATTGACATGCGGATGACGCTGCCCACGCCGGAAGCGGCCGCGGAAACCCGCGCATTCATTAAACTGGCAGGTGGAAATGCCACCTGGGACCGCTTGGCGGAATACCTGGAGAAGAACGCCACCGGGAAAGAACACTTTGTTATAAACCGCACGTTCGACGTACCGATCGAGACGCTGTACGACATGTGGACATCGCCGGAGCATTTCGTGCAATGGTTGCCGCCGACGGGTTTCACGATGAAGTTTCTGAAATGCGACATGCGCGAAGGCGGAAGTTCGGTGTTCGTTATGTCCAACGATGCCGGGATGCAACTGCGCGGGCGAACACAGTATCTTGAAATGAAGCGGCCCGATCGCATTGTATACACCCAGCAGTTTGTCGACGAGAACGAGAACATCTCCCGGCATCCGATGGCGCCGGTGTGGCCGGAAACCATGCTCACGACCGTCGCGCTTGCGGCAGAAGTCCCGGACGCCACGCGCGTCACCGTTACCTGGCAGCCGTATGGCGCGGTCACGCCGGAAGAAATCGACGCCTTTGTCAACGAGCGGGGCGGCATGACGCTTGGTTGGTCCGGTTCGTTCGACAAGCTGGAAGCGTACCTGGAATCGGCCGTCGCTACGTAAAGTGACTGCGTTGCAATCGGAATTGGCGCGAGAGGAAAAAGGACACAGATGACGCGATACCTCCTGGCCCTGGGGTTGGCGATTGGCGCGGTGAGCGCGCGCGCCGATGACGAAGGGGCGCTGGCCGCTACGAGCGCGCCGACCCCTGCGATGTTGAAGGTTACGGATACCATTGCCACGGCGTTGGAGCTGGATCCGCCGAAGGGATGGAAGCGCGCCGGCGCCGTGGAACGGTACGTGCCGGAAAACATGTACGACAAGATCAATGGCCGCTCCGAGTTGTACATGGCCTACGACGTCATTGGATTGACCTTCGTATCGTTCGCGAACGACACGAAGGAGTCGGACCTTATCGACATCTATCTCTACGACATGGGCACCGCGCACAACGCCTTTGGCGTGTTCTCCGTCGAGCGCGGCGGAGATGAGAAACCGGTGGAGCTTGGCCGCGCCGCCTACCGCACCGGCGCCGACCTCATCTTCTGGAAAGGCCGCTATTACGCGACCATGCTCGGCCCGCGCGACGCGGAAAACACCGACGCGCTGCTGCTGTCGGTGGGCAACGCGCTGGCAGCGCGGCTCGAAGATTCGCCGGAGAAACTTTGGGGCCCCGGCGTATTGCCCGCGAAAAACCGGGTAGAAACGTCGATCCAATATTTTCTCGTTGACGCGCTCAGCCTCGATTTCCTGCGCGATACGTTTACGGCCGTCTATGCCGATGGTGATGAGAAATACAAAGTATTCGTCTCTCGTCAAACCGATGCGGCCACCGCAAAGGTGACGCACGAAAAGTATGTCGACTACCTGACAAAATATGCGGACAACGTCGAAGCATCCGCGCCGATCACCTCCGCGGACGCCGGCGGTGGTTTCTTTGACGCCGTATTTCACACCGATGCGTATGTCGCCGGCGTGACCGGCGTGCGCGGCCGCGAACCGGCAATCGCCGCCGCGAAGACGCTGTCGGACGCGTTGGGGAAATAGCGGGTTCCGGGCGAATATCGGGTCCCGGGTCTCGCGGGCGGCGATACATTATCCGCCAAAGCCTGCTGTTCATTACTCGCTACTCGCTACTCACTATCTCGCGTCGCTCCATTCTCATCTGCGACACCCGAAACCCGGAACCCGATACCCGCTTCCTCCTTTCGCCGTCGCTCCGTCTCCGCAATCGCCTCTTCCTCAACTCCCCGCGTCTTTATCATCAAATCCCGATACCGCGACGCCAGCCCCATCTTCCGCGGCTCCGGGATTAACTTCTTCGTACTGATCACCGCGCGCAACCCGCGGAACTCCCGCGCAATGCGCAAAAACGCCTCCAACGCCGCGCCCGGCTTCACCGTCTTCATCCGGTAACGCTCCGACTCCACCTCGACAGCGTCCGTCAACGTCGCGTTACCCAGAACCGCCGCCGCCCGCGTGCACATCACCGTCAACAACACCAGTTGATGCATCAGAAACGGCTCCGGACACTCCGACCGCGACAACGACGAACCCCAATCGTCATGGTCATTCTCCGCGTCGCCGTCGTCTTCCCACGCGATCTCCGGTTCCAGCTCGTCCTTGAAATAAAACGCCACAAGCGCCGCGTACTCCTCCCGCTCATACGCGCAATACGGCCTCTGCTTCACCGGCAATGCCAGGATGTCGTCCGACGCAAACCCGCACGACTCCCACAACGGACACTGCACCCCGCACCGCTGCAACCGCCGCGAGTACAGACCGTGCACGCGCGCGTTAAGATTGTCCGCAGGCGGGCCGATGTTGGGGGTGCCGCCGTGGAACCGACAACGACCTGAGGAGTGATCGGAGGACAGGGTGCAGGGGGTCATGGCAGGGGTAACACCGCCGCAGATTCGGCGGTTTAACTGCTGTTCCTCGGCTTCGACGCGGGCAAACCATTCGCGGGACCAGCCTGGAGCGCGCGGGGTGCCGAGCGTGGTGAGACTGGCTGCCATGATGTTACCTCCCATAAGTATGGGCGGCATGTTGCAGTGCGGGAGTGACTACGGATAGTCGTCGCGCGAAACGAAAGGTAGTTAATTGTCCAAGACGCTAATACTGTGCAATTGCGGAGGGCCGGGTTTCTGACCCGCGTTTGTCGGGGGGGGGTAATTCAATCGCGGGTTGGAAAAACCGCGCTCCGTTGGGGGGGAAACGTCGTCGCTGTGGACGATGTGGACGATATGGACGGTGTGGACGGTGTGGACGGATACGGAGAAATGATGGGTTAACTGGTTGGGTAGGAGGGGAGACTTGCGGGTCGCGTGGGTGGCGCGGTCTGGAGACCGGCCACAACTGAAAAACCATTCTCCGGATGAATGGTCGCCGACTGCAACACTACAGAAAAAAATTGCTTTTTAGGGTCTATAGATGCCGACACGCGCCGGGGCGGCGCGTCTACTTCGTCCAGTCCATTCCTGCAGTACCTTTTACCGAGACGTACCTTCTCCCGAGGGCCACGGATCGTTCGGAAGGGGAGATCGGGAACTGCCTTGGAATTGTCCCGGTCCACACTCGCGTTCCATACAACCTTCATGTTCGCGTGGCGTCCCTGTCGGTTGTATGGGAACTGCGTTATTCCCTACATTGCTACTTGGCCATCGGCTATCCGGATCCAGCGATTAAGATAACGATACGTTTCTTTACCCAATAAAAACTCCGAGTGCTCTGATGTGGGAATCCGAATATACTCGGGCTCCATTTCCTCGCAACCTGATTCCTCTTCGAAGCTGAAATATGCCAACAAATTTCCTGTATCCACAATTCTTTGCCCATCCGTCTCTCCGTAATATCCAGTTGGCCAAAGCGCCACCGAGGTGCAAGGCGGCTCCCAGAAAGCCAGTGGTCGAATGCTCTCGAGAGCGAAAGCATCCTGACCACATTCTAGATAGCCGGCGCATTGAGTCAGGACGGTATGAAATTTCGCGGGATACTTTTTTCGCTGTGAACAGAAGAATAATCGCACCATTCCCGGATGCAACAAATAGCAAACGAATACTTTTTCCGTGCACTGTTCTTTCCAGAGGCCGATAATTGTTTGGCAAAGCAGGTGCGCATGCACACATTGCCCCACTTGGTCAGCTTCAATAGAAACGCGACCCTCATCGAATGCAAAGCATTTTCCTATGTATTGCGCGGAAGGTGCGGAAGAAATGCCCGCTAAGTTAGCTAAACAAACCCCCGACGTAGCAACGTCAGTAATGACAATATCCTGCGCCATCAACGCCATAGACGTAACCTTCCACAGTGATTCAAAGCTAGTGTTTTTTATTATTTCTTGTGCTATTTAGGCCCGTCGTGCAACCAGCCGTTCAATTCTGTCAGACGTCAGCATATGCCGGTAGTCTCAATAGTACGAAGAAAGTTTCCACGACCACCTCGCATATCAAGTCACGCTTTAAGAAATGGTCAATTCGCATTGCCCCTGCCATGGATTCGCCACTGCATAAGCAAATCTTTGACTTTCTCCTGGAGCGCAAGAGTTCCGGTGCGAGAACGCGCCGCTTCCTCATACCGTTCTCCCGACATGAGCAAGTTCTTGCCAAGCAGAGAAAGGGCTTTCTCGCACGCTTTTACAGTGGATGGATTAAACATATCTTGCGAGCCGAGGGCATCAGGTTTTCCATCGGGAATGTGGACCGTTTCCACCGCACCAAATTCACTCGCAATCCACTCCGTAACAGGCAAACGCTTCGCTTTGTCATCAAGCGTACGCCAAATACTTTCTGCGAGGTCTTGAGGACTAATTCGACCACTTTTCTTGCCAGACCTATTTTCGGTGGACTGTATATCTTGTGTTCGCTGATAGCCATAATAGGCTGTAACTACCGTATAAAGTTCGTCAATAAGCGTCTCTCGCTGCCTTTGATCAGTTACACCGAGTAATTCAAAGACGCACCCGTCCAAGTCCCGTCTATCTTCTTGGCGCAGTTCTAGCGGCAAAGCCGCTTCGCCATTCAGTATGTCTCGCATAGCCTCTTGAGAATGACATCGCAGCAATGCCTCATCAACCATATGAGTTACTTTACGCTGACTCATTCTATCGAGTGCATGTTTCATGCGTTCGGCCAATTCCGGTTGTACTGCACGCGGATCAGGGATTTCCAATAGCACGGTGTCGACGACCTCGGTTTTAAGTGTTCCTTCGGAACCTGCGTAACGACCGTAAAAGTGTTTGAACAGTGCTACTATCGTGGAGTTTAAAACGCCGCACAGACTGATAGTTTGGTGAGTATCGAGTGTGGATGCGTCGAGGTAAAAGAGATTATGATTACATACTAGGCCATCAGGATTTAGCGGCGCGATGTGTCTGTATTTTTGAGCCATTGGCCAAAATATTTTTCCAACGCCAATTCCGGTGAGGTCGTACCACAACGGCCTGCCAGCACACGAACTTCGCAACGGAACTGGTACTGCTTTCGATTTCTTGGATGCGAAGGTTTGTTTCGCACCCCAACGGATGTACTTTTCTGCATAGGTACCGATTAGTTCAGATAAAGGCTGATTTACCCACAAAACCACACGGTCGAGATCAGCAACGCGGATAACGGGACGATGCACTTCCATTAGACTATGTACTTCAGGACGAAGGAACTTAGTCTCAACCGGATGTAGCGTATTGTCTCCAGCGCGCACCACGCGTACCTTGCCGTCTTCAATCTCGCTGCGTTTGCATGTCCGCATCAATGGCACATCGTGCCATGGCAGACCCTTCCGCATTTCGGTCAAAATTGCATTTGTAACATCGCGTGGCATAAAAAAAGCGTCACAGCCGCTCTTGATACCGAACCGGATTTCCGCGACTTCTCCCAATCGCACGAACCGATTTCCGTATACCCGCATTAGGCGGAAATATAAGTCTGGCGCTCGTAAAAAACGGCCCCATTTCCCTGCAGCGTAATCTGACGCAATGTGCTCCATCGCGTCTGCTTCGGTGGAATTGGAGGTCGACTCTTCCGGCCCATCTACGTCCACTTGACTCGGAAAC
This sequence comes from Candidatus Hydrogenedentota bacterium, assembly GCA_034408725.1. Taxonomy (GTDB): domain Bacteria; phylum Hydrogenedentota; class Hydrogenedentia; order Hydrogenedentales; family SLHB01; genus JABWCD01. The sequence continues at coordinate 10,582 of JAWXCN010000111.1, read as the reverse complement.
TTATCGTGCCCGCGCAACAGATTTGCTGCCCTCAGTCCCTCCGTCCAAAGTTCGGACTGCCGGATAGGAATGATGCGCATGCGATCATCGCTGAATGGAGATCGTGTGCCAACTATGAGTTTGCGCAAAGCTTCAGCAGCGTTTTGTCGCGCAGATTCATCGCCATGAGGTCGAAGGCCGAGAATTTCTTTTACCGGCTTAAAGAAACGGGCAAAACGCACAGTATTGTCCATGCGATCGCGTTCGTCAGTGCATCGCTGTAGAATTGTAATGGACGTTTTTACGCGGGCATCTTGAAACCATGGTTCGTCCAAGCTTTCGAGTACAGCGACTAGCTTGAAATTCTTTAGAATCCAGCGCTGTAGCGGGAACCCATACTCAACATCTAGCCAGCTTGATGAGGTAAGAAAGCCAAAATAACCGCCTTCGTCCAGTAAACTTGCAGCAACCGGCCAAAAATAGCAGTGGAGGTCGCTACGGCCACTCATCTTCAAGCCTGGCCAGAGTTGGCTACAGAGGGACGTCAAGTGTTCCTTCGTTGTTTTTAAACGACTCTCGTGAGAATGTTTTGTCTCGCCGCGCTGTCGTTTCAAATCGAGTTTTCGTGGAATTTGTTCCTGTCTAACATAAGGCGGATTTCCTATCACTGCATCCATGGATGCTAGCGGAACGCTCACGAGCTCTCGGCCGCCGGACGGTTTTGGATTTCCCGGAATCTTGAAAAAGTGACGTCGATCTTCAATAGTCTCAAAAAAATTACCCCGGCTGATAAGGGGGTAATTTTCTTCCTCTTCAATACGGCGAGCGGCAAGATTCAGGGTTGCTAAATGAGCCGCGAACAGTGCTATGTCGCACCCACATGTCTCCTGAAGAAGTTCAAAATGTCGTTTTCTGTTGTCGTGATTGCGGCGACCACCACTTTTATGTTCCGACAACCACGCCTTGCGATGATACGCGCGAACAAGGAAGCTACCGGAGCCACAAGCGGGGTCAATGACTCGATCTCCCGCCCGACGTATGCAAAACGCATTAACGATATCAACAATATCTTCGCCAGTGAAAAATTGACCGAATTTCTGGCGTTCTTCCGGGGAAATAAGCTTTTGAAAAATGCCCCCGATAATGTCGTGAGGAATCTGTCGAAAATTGTATTGTGCTAGGCTTACGAATAGTCCGCGCCACCCTTCACATGCTTGGTCTGATGCGAAAACCAAAGAACCAGCCCAATCATCCACGTGTGGATAAAAGACTGGTTCATAGTCCCCGCTTGCGAGTACCGCTTGCTTAAAACCATTTCGAAAATACTCGTAGACTCCATGATGTGTGCCCCTGCCTTTCCTGGGCATGGATAGGGCGGTAAGATTCTGCGGGAACTTCGCGCGAATTGCCTCATAGAAAATTGCCCGATTGCAGAAAACGTAGCATAGCGTTCGCGCCGCGCGCTCTGTAGCTTCAGCCCAATTCTCATCGTCATTGGGATCGAAGGTCCAGTTCATTTCTTCGGCCATCCAACTCTGTAGTTGTGTGGCGAAAACATCGTCAGTCCTGGAGTTCATAATGAGATAATCTCTCGTGCCAAGTACAGGCCATTCGAGATGGCTTTCTAGTGACCGAATGAACAAGTCATCTGGACGCATACCCCATTCTGTAACTTTGCCATCGACAATTCGCGCCAGTTCGGCGAATATCGCGGGCAACAATTGATCGCGAACTCGCTGCTGCACATCTGGTCGTGAGCAATCCAGTGGCGAGGTAAGCACTGTACCAAGTTCCCATTGACGAACCCGGCGTTCAAAAAGCGGAACGTTCCACTTACTGCGATCAAATAATGCGAACGTGTTGATATTCCAGGTGAAAAAATAGGGAGATTGTATATTGTCCGCCTTGTTAAAGGCGTCCTGCATTAGATTCGAATCGTATGGGCTTCTTCCTTCCGGAGTTCCTGGAAGTTTTACCTCTCCCGCAAGGACTGGCGTGCCACTGCCTTTTCTATAAACGCGAAGATCGGAGCGTTTGCGGGAACCTATGCCATATTGCTCGATCTTGACATGGCTGAATGGCCATTCCGGGTGATTGGCAATTAGCGCATCGGCCCATGACTTCACATCCGCGCAAAAGGCCACCTCGTTTTGGCGAATCTCGCTCGACTTCACCTTGCTAAATTCCCCGTAGCTGGAAGCAGCGTTTCGACGTTCCGAATGTTCGCATTGATTAATCCCCCGTCAATGAAATACAACCAAAAGTCTTTAGAACTGTGCCTCTTTTCCTCCGTGACTGTCAAAATGTGACGCGGATTAACAAGGGTTAGGTTTTTTCATCCATCCTGCTTTCCTAACTCGGGGTAGGAACGCGCGCACCTGCAGCTCCATTTTCGACGGCTGCTTTTCACAGCCAGTCTGTGCCCCGAGCGTGGAAACGAGGGGGAGGGGAAATTAAATCGAATCGTGTGGCGAATCTTGGAGAAGCTTTCCGGGAAGCGGACGTCTTTCGTCCCCGTAGATTTCCAGTGCGGCTGCGATGGCGTCGTGCACATTGCCCAGCGCTTCATCGACGGTATCGCCCTCGGTGATCAACTTGGGCAGTTGGGGACTGGTGACCGTAAATCCGCCTTCGGGCTGCGGGGTGAGTGTTAGCGGGACTTTTAGAAGTCTTTCCATCGCGTGAACTCTTTGATGGCTTAATCCTACATCCCCCTGAATCCCCTTCAAAGGGGGACTTGGGAGGGTGGGCGTCCTCGGCGGCATTTGGATTTGGACACAGCAAGGTACATCAGCGGGCGAGGACGCCCGCGCTCCCGTGAGGATTTTGTGGTTGTCGATAGGCAGAAAACAGACGCCGGGTATGGACGAACGTGGACGGGATGGACGAACATGGACAAAACGCGGATTGGCGCGGACGGATATGGATAGACATGGACAATACGCCCGGCGTGGAAGCCGGGCGCTACAGGATGGTTCGCATGTTCAAACGTCCCGCTTTCCGTTACTCGTGATCTCGGTCAATTCGGTGACGTCAACGAAATGATCCTACAGCCTTCCTCGCTCTCCGTGTGCTCCGTGTCTCCGTGGTTTACATTGCGTTCCTGCGTCGACTCGGAATCGAATTACCGGTTATCGGTTCTCGGATACCGCAGAAGTAGACGGGAAGTGAGGAAGCCAGGAAGCGAGATAGAGAGTATTGAGCAGGCACTGACAAATAATGATCGCCCTCCGCGGAACCCGAAACCCGATACCCGGCTGCTGAAGCGAGTATAAAACGTGCGTCTCAGCGCCTCAACCTATTCCGTCAACCAGCGCAGCGATTTTGGCGCATTGAAGAACACGGGACGCCACGTCCAGCTGGCGCGGGTTATCGCCTGAACGAATGGCTCTTTCAACTCCTGCAAGTTGAAGGTATAGCTGTAGGAGAGGTTCGGCTTCAACGAACCGTCGGGAGCAATCTGGAGGCCGAACACGCGCTAGTGTTCGTATTGGAAAAACTGGATGCCGATCGCGGCGCGCCATTGAATGGATGCAGCATCGACGCCCGCGGACCAATCGACCGCGGACATGTACTCGCGCACGCGCACGGTGTGATCGTCTTCGGAAAGGTCGAGCGAGAGTTTGTGAATGCGCCGCATGCCGTGGGCCTTTGCGTGATCGAGCCAGCGGGCGTCGGCGTAGCGCCACGTGATGTCGATGGTGTCGCCGTTGTCGGTTACTTCGACTGGCGTGCCGGTTTGGTTGATCGCGAGCAGGCGGTTGCGCAGCTCGTTCGCGCGAATGGGTTGCGCGCCGGGTCTGGGCGGTGTTTTTGTGGCCCATGCGGAACCTTTGAAAAACCACGCAATGGCTGCGAGCACGTTGATCACAAGAAACGCGAGGGCAAGCCAGATGTTGTTGAAGGGGATGTCGTCGATTATGAAGCTGGCCTCGGTTGTGGACTTTGTGGACTTTGTGGACACGGGGAGCGTGGTGGACAGGGGGAGCGTGGTGGGCAACGTTGCGCGTTTTGCGGCGAGCGCTTCGTCGTTTTGACCGGTCCATGCCATGAACACTGGTCCGGCTGCGATGAACTGTACGCGCTCGCCGCTGGATTGTTTGTCGCCGATATAGCCTTGCGCGTTGTTGCCGAGGCGACTGTATAGTCGGCGATGGGCTGCAACGTCAAGTTTGTTGTATACAGACGGAAAATGTCTGCCATGCCGTCGCGCGACGGGATGGCAGACAATTGTTGGATGATGGATCTGGTTAGTTCTGGAACCTGAATCTGAATTCTGCGCGCCGGTTCAGTTTGCGATTGGCTTCGTTGATGTTCGCTGCCGCGGGCCGGCTTTCGCCGTAGGCTTCCGTGGTGATGCGGCTGCCGTCGATGCCTTGCTCGATCATGTACGACCGCACGGCGTTGGCGCGGCGCTGGCTGAGGTCCATGTTGTACGCGTCCGAGCCGAGGTCGCAGGTATGACCTTCGATGACGAGACGGTCCAGTCTTCGCGACCTGGCCTCAGCGATCACCGTATCGACCGCGGCCCTTCCTTCGGGTTTGAGCACGGCCTTGTCAAAGTCGAACAGGACGTCGTTTTGCAGGACTATCGTACGCTGTTCGATGAGGGCAGCGCCCGGGCCGAAGAAGATTTCGCGGACCATGGCCTCCATTCGCAACGGGGAGTTGACTTCGTGAGCCTGCCATGCGCCGCCACAATGCGTGACGCGCGACATTTTCTGGAGCAGTTCGCGGCCCGGTTCGCTGTAGCCGCAGTTGATGGTATAGATGCACAACTCGCCGTCGTGCGCGATGGAGATGTCCGCGAGAGCATCGAGCACGCGCTGATGCGGATGGGTTCTGCCGTCGGAGAACACGACCAACACGGATTTTTTGCTGCGGCCTTCAAATTCCTTGCCGGTGACGGCGATGCCCTGGTGCAGGGGCGTGGTGCTGCCGAGGAATTGGAGATTTGCTGCATAGTCCTTGAGGGATTCGAGGTTGCCGTATTGAAGCGGGAGCCACATCCACTCGTCCTGCGAAACGCCGGCGAACGAACTGAAACCCATTTGATAGGGCGCGTCGGGCATGGCGTCGACGAAACCATTCAAAAGGTTTTTCTCCAGTCCGAATACGTCATGTTCGAGCGTCGAATTCGTCACATCGGCGAGGATCATGATCTGGTCCACTTTGAGCACGTCACCGGGGAGTGGGGTGACGCGGGTGACCGGGGCAATCAGGCCTGGGGTGGTTTCGGTGGCAAATTGAGGGCCGAGATGGTGGCAGCCGGTAAACGAACCCATGACCACTACACAAAACGCAATCCACACCGAACGCTTACTCATAGGTTGGCCTCCAACTGGTTATGAACAGAGAACGCACCGTGGGGCGATGCTCATTCCAGCTTATCACATGACTAGGATGGTTAGCTCCGAGATTTGTGCCGATGGGAACGAAGTATTTGGATGACAAAATTGAGAATATTTAATCTGGATGTCTGAATTGGGTGACGAGCGCGTCCGCAAGCGCTGCGTGCCCAACATTGGATAAATGTAGTCCGTCAGTCGTCGCGCCGTCGGTGGTCAGAACACGCGCGAGGTAGCGTTTGGGGATGAGCGTTACGCCGAATTTGCGCGCGAGGCGGCGCTGGGCTATTCCGAATGTGTTGTACGTTGGCGGCAGCGGCAATTCGAGCATCACGACGCTGCGTTTGCCGGTGCAGATGGTTGCGAGGATTGTTTCGAGGTTGGCATCAAACCCTTCGGCGCCGTAGAGCAGGTCGTTTCCACCGATTTCGAGGATGACAAGCGCTGTTTCTTTTTCAATTCGTTTGGCATTTGCCAGTGCGGTATCCGTCCGCGCGCCGCCGAAAGAATAGGTGTGCGTTGTCATGCCGAGTTTGCTGCCCAAGATGTCCGGCCAGTTCTTGTGTGGGGGATCGGCGCCCATGCTGAGTGAATCGCCGACGACGTAGAGGGTGTCGATGCCGGATGTGGGGATGGTGGCCGGGAGATGATAGCGCAGTTCTGAACCGGCGATGGCGAGTGAGAGGATCCAAAATGAAATGTTGGTCCAGCGAGCGCGTGGGTGGCCGCGCGCGACGAGAATCCAGGCGATGATGAACGCAATGAACCAAAGCGCGTAGACGATCCATGGAATAGGTGTCGCGGACAAGGCGATAAACATGACCGCGACAATTCCGCATACGGAGAGAATGGAACGATGCCACCGTTTTTCGGTGCACGGCCAGAGCGTGATCATGATGCAGGCAAGCAATGAGCTGGCGAAAAAGATTAGTCCGCCAATGAACGCGAAAGTGACGATGTTGATCATGCGGATGATTGTATCCCGCTCGGTTGGTGTAATTTGACCTCGTGCCGGACGAGGGTTGTGACGCCCTTTATAGTGTTGGTTAGGTGGGGTATGACTTCTATCCAGGACGGCACTTGTATTCAGCTATACATAGCCGCCGCCGCGGTAGCTCTGGTCCTGGTGGAGTTTTACGTTGATGCACGCAGGTTTGCCGGAGGCGAAGGCGCGTTCGAGTGCGGGGCGAATGTCGTTGGGTTGTTCGACGTATTCGCCGTGGCCGCCGAGGGCTTCGACGACTTTGTCGTAGCGGGTGTAGTTTAGAAGTGTTGCGACGGGGCGTCCGTAGATCGCGATTTGCGGGCGCATCATTTGGCCCCAGGCGGCGTCATTGCCGACGATGCCTACGATGGGGAGGTTGAAGCGGACGGCGGTGTCGTATTCGAAACCGTTGAGTCCGAAGGAGCCGTCGCCGTAGATGATGAGGACTTTTTTGTTCGGGTGCGCGAGTTGCGCGGCGATGGCAAACGGCATGCCGACGCCGAGCGTGCCGAGCGGGCCCGGGTCCATCCAGAAGCCGTTTTTCGGGATGGGCACAACCTTTGCCGCGGACGCAACGATGTCGCCGCCGTCGCCGATGACGATCATGTCGTCGAACTGTTCGACATAGTTTGCGATTTCTCGGCACAGGCGGTCGGCATCAATGGGTACGGCGTCGCTGCCCTGTTTTTCTCGCAGGCCGGTTTCGTAGGCGTTTTCCTTTTCGCGCAGTTCCGCACTGTAGCTGGAAAAGTCGAGCGCGATTTTCTCTTCCTGCATCGTGCGCATCAATGCGTCGAACGATACTGCAAGATTTCCGACGAGCGCGGCGTGCGACGCGCGGTTGTGGCTGATCAGGAGGTTGTCCATTTCGAGCTGGACGATCTTCGCGTTGTCGGGGATGCTTTGTCCGAAGCGCATGCGGAAATCGAGGATAGTGCCCGCGAGCACGACAACATCAGCGGCTTCGAGGGCTTCGCGTCGCGTGCGGTTGAACAGGTGTTTCGAATCGCGCGGGACTGTGCCGCGCCCCATGCCATTCGCGAAAGCGGGGATGTTGGTTTTTGCGAGGAAAGCGTTGAGCTGCGGCTGGGCGTTTGACCATTTCACGCTGGTGCCGGCCATGAGCATTGGGCGTTGTGCTTCCGCGAGGATGTGCAAGGCTTTCAGCACTTCTTCGCCTTGCGGGCCAACCAGCGGAGGCGCGGTCGAGATCGGCGGGAACGTGGCGCGTTCGAGACTTGCTTCGTTCATCAAAACGTCCATCGGCAGTTCAAGAAAGGCTGGGCCGGGTATGCCGGAGATCGCGGTGCGTATTGCGCGTTCGATGTATTCGGGGATGCGCTCCGTGTCGTAACACGCCGCGGAATATTTTGTGATCGGACGCATGAGGCTGACGTGATCCATTTCCTGGAGCGAGCCGCGGCCAAGATTCGCGAAGGGGCCTTGCCCGCCGATGCAGAGAATGGGGGAGTTCGCGCGCCATGCGTTGGCAACGCCGGTGACGGCGTCAGTCACGCCGGGTCCCGCGGTGACCACGGCTACGCCGATTTTTCCCGGGTTCACGCGGGACCATGCGTCCGCGGCGTGCGTTGTGGCTTGTTCGTGTCGCACGTCGATAATGCGGATGCCCTCATCGAGACAGCCATCGTAGATCGGCATGATGTGGCCACCGCTGAGGGTGAAGATGCATTCGACGCCCGCGTTCTTTAGCGCGCGCGCCGCGAGTTTGCCGCCGTGTGACATGCGAGGTCCTTTCGCGATTTTGGGTTCTGGGTTTTTTGATTTTGGATGTTAGCGGGGATAAGTGCAAGTTTTGGTGCAGGACGAACACGGACGAACACGGACTTGCACCGACTTTTGAATGGCATTGCGTCGCGGTGTGACCGGTTACTCTACGCCGACTGTCGTGCTGCGTCGTTCCAGTAGCACAACGTCGCGCCATTCGTCATTGAGTTTGCCAAGACGTTGACGGGTGCCGATTTCGCGAAACCCAAGTTTTTTGTGCAACGCTAGGCTGGGGGTGTTTTCGGGGAAGATGCCGGCCTGGATGGTCCAGATGCCGTGGTTTTCTGACGCGGAAATGACAGCTTCTAGCAGGGCAGTGCCGACGCCCTGGGCGCGGGCGCGTTCCGCGACGTAGACGCTGAGTTCCGTCACGCCGTTGTACGCGGCGCGCGAGGAGATGTGGCTGAGCGCTACCCAGCCAATGATAGCGTCGGCCGCGCGGGCGACAAAGCGGCAGTGGTGTAGATGGCGCTTGTTCCACACCTCCCAATCCGGGGGCTGGGTCTCGATGGTGGCGTTGCCGGTGTCGATACCTTCTACGTAGACGGCGCGCACGGCGTCCCAGTCGGAGGGATACATCTCGCCGATCGTGTAGTCGATGCCGTGTTTAAGCGCAGTGGTCATGGTGTGCGTGAATCCGGCCGAGTTGGGGCGACAGTGTAAAGAGTGCCGGGGATGGGTGCAAGGGCGAGATAGCGAGTGGCGAGGTGGCGAGTGAGATCGATGAGATTATGGGACTCATGGGACGTATGAGACTTATGGGACCTATGAAGGCAGGGAGTGAGGAAGGCACGGAGTGAGATGGCAACCCCAATATCAGGTTTCGGGTTTCGGGTATCGGGTTCCGCAGATGAGAACGGAACGACGCGAGATAGTGAGTAGCGGGTTCGGAGTAGTAGGCATTGGCGAATAATGTATCGCGCTCCGCGGAACCTGATACCCGATCCCGCGATATCCAATATCCAATATCCAATACCCAATACCGAGATACCCGGAACCCGATACCCGAAACCCGGAACCCGAAACCCGGGACCCGGAACCCGATACCTGCCAAGAGGGGAGAAAACGTCGGGTTGGTGATTCTCGCGTGTAACGGGGATTGCGGATCGCGGGTAGTGTTGCTGATTGTTGGGATTGGATTTGGGATATCGCCACGGGCAGGGCGCGCAGGCAATCACTAGCCGGAGGACTGTGCGTTATGTGCCTGCCTGTGGCGTTCTGCCGCCGCGAGGCGCTTCGCGTTGTGCTGCCGGGACGCATTGTTGCCCGGACAGTGGCCGTCACGGAAGGAGTGCGCCGCAAGCGCGCGGAAGTTTCTGCTGACACCGTGTAAGCCGGTCTCTTGCGCCGGTTTTCGGCAGTCCGTTATCGCGGGACGCAGGTGCGCCCGTGAAATGGATTCAGCAGTGAAGCGCCATAGCGGGCAGCGGGCGCGCGCCCCCCCTTGCGCGCGCCCGTTTCCGATGTGTTTAGAAAGAGCGGTGGGAAACTCTATACGTGCGAAAACACGCAAAACGGCGCGACAAGAATTTTGTATCTCAAATTTGAGACTTCAAATAGACGGATTTCGGCGATGCGAATATGGATATTCAGAAAAGTCACAAGAAAAAATTCGAGTGAGGTCTGGTCGGGACAGACGGGCTTATGCCGCGAGGGAACAACAGGTCCAGGCCCCCTGCCCTTGTGGTCTGTCCCGTCCAGAGCTTATTTGGATGGGTGGTTTGGGGAGAAATATGGACTGACACGGACACGCACGGACGGACACGGACAAGCATGGGGTGACATGCAGTGGAATAAGAATTGGGTATGCACCGTTTAGATCGACATGTTGGTTCGTGCTCATACGGTGCATGGTTTTGAGGAATGGTTTGAGGTGCTTCAAACCACTCCACGCTGCCAGGTGGCGATGATGCGGCTTGACGCGGGGCAAGCCACCGGAGATACCGCCGAAGACCATTCAGAAAGCGATCAAGTCCTATTGGTGCTTGACGGCCGGATTGAAGGCGAAATTGATGGCAATCGGTTGAGCGTGTGCAAGGACGAGTTTGTGATCATTCCGGCGGGCATTAAGCATCGCTTTAGCAATCGCGAGAATGAAGCGGCGTTAACTTTCAACGTGTACGCGGCGCCAGCGTATCCCCCGGGGAGCAAGGGATAACCAAATTTTGGATTTAAACACACGCGGTTTTTTCGCGGTAGCGCTGTGGAACTCCACAACTTTATTTGGGTTGCGGAGTTTTGCACAGCGTATCGGGGACAGCCACCGGCAACCATAACGCGTTGCCGGTGGCTGTCCCCTTAGTTTATTCCTTAATGAAACCGTGGTAGAGGCCCATGTAGTAGGGCAGAAGATATACCGCGCCATCGGCGAGGACGGCGCCATTACCACCGTAATCGAGGTCCCAGGGGTCGGTGTTCCAGTGGTTGAAATGGCGCTCATCCACGGGGATAACTTTGCCATTGACGCTGTGACCGCGCGCGCGGT
>JAWXCN010000110.1:0-8816 GCA_034408725.1 Candidatus Hydrogenedentota bacterium | reverse complement strand
GGATTGCCGGTGTGGCGAGGGGTTCCGCGGGGATTTCCGGATTGGGAGCGGGGACGATGATTTGTTTCACGGCGACGGGGGATACGGTGGCGGCCGCCGGTGTGCCCGCAGCAAAGTAGTACGAGACGCCACCAACGCAAATGGCCGCGGCACAGCCTGCAAGCAGTGCCTGTTCCTTTGTTGTGAGAAGTTTGCTGAGCATGCGCCTATCCACACCGTATGCAGTGTAGCGGGATTGTAACGACGAAATGGCGCCGGAACAAGTGAAAAGTGTGCGCAAGGGAACTGGTATGCAGCGTTCCCCGTGAAACGGTAGTGCCGCTAACAAAATATCCATCCGACCGGGAGGGCGCGCGTCCTCCCGGTTTCTTAGAAGCGGTCCTTTACATCTCCGCAGACGCGGGTGGGGATGCCGAGGTTGAGGCAGGTGCTGACGAGTTCTTGGAGGATATCGCCGTAACCCACTGTGATGTGGTTGGACATGTGCGAGGCCATGCACTCGTTTTTGTCATAGCCGGGGATGTGGGCGTTCATGATGGGCCACACCGGTGTCGTTTTGTTCAAGCGATCCTGAACTTCGGCCTCAGGAAGTTTGATGACTTCACCGGTGCCGCAGTCCATGCCGATCTGACCGAAGTGTTCGTAGAAGCGGGCCCAGGTAATGACGCCTGGTTTGGACACGCCGGAGCAGGTGCCGCCGCCTTTGGGGAAGTACATCGCGGGTTGGCGGTAGACCTTGGTGTTTTTCCATCCGCCCCAATGCGCGGGGGGCGCTGCGCCGGAGATGAGGAAGACCCACACGAACTTGCCTTTGTACATTCGGCCCCAGCGGACGTCGTGCAGGGTGGTTTCGGGGGCCATGCCTTTGCGCTGGTAGATGTCGTTCATAATCGATTGCGGGATGCCGGAGCCAAGATCGGTTTCATTGAAATGGACAATTGGCTTGCCTTTTTCGATCACATTGCCGGTTTCATAGCTGATGACGTCGGGGCGGTCGGAATTATTCAGCATGCCTTCGACGAGGTCCGACGCTGGCACGCAGCGGACAAGGCCAAGTTGGTAGGGGATACCGATGGAGGAAAGGCCGTAGCGTTCGTAGATGCGCGCGGCGGCTGCGTACATTTTCATTTGCGTGAGCACTTGCTCGTGGACAAGGTGTTCGAAGGTGTCCGTACCCCAATCAAACCATGTGCCTTTCTTGACGAGCCAGTTCAAGTAGCCCTGTGCTTCTTCGTCGGGCACGAGGTCCATTTCCGCGAGCAGGTCGGACTGGTTGAGGTATTCGATGGGCATGCCGATGGCGCCCGTCTTGGCAGGATCGAGCACGGCGTTAAGCATGCCCATACAACCAGGATCAAGCTGGCCCATGATGCGGCGATGCTTGCGGATGTCATCGGCGAGTCGTTTACCGAAGGCCTTCGCCGGCGCGGGGAGTTTGAGGGTTGAGGCATCGGCGACGTGGGACATGTCGTGCGCGCATTCGCCGGTTTCGACCCAGTCGGCGAGTTTTTTCATGAAGTACTTGTCTTTGTCGAAAGTTTCGGACCAGAGGCGCGAATGCTTGACGCCGAGTCGCGCGAGCGTGCCTGCGTGGTTCAGCAGCGCGACAAGGCCGGGCCAGGTGCCGTCGAAGTTCGCGATGAGCAGAATCGGGCCGCGGTGGGTCTGCAACGCGCCGGAGACGTGGTGCGAGTATGCCCAGCAGCTTAGCGTGATGACGACGGGGGCTTCGGGATCGATCTTCGAGAAGATTTCGGTGCCCATGCACTGTTTGTTGATGAAACCGTGCTTCTTTTTAGGGTCGTACTTCGGAAGAATTTCCGTCTTGACGCCCAATTTTTTGAATGCGTCGCTGACCGATTTTAGCGTGTCATCCTGCATTGGCCAACAGACTACGCCCGCGGAATCGCGCGCGTCGCCGTTGGAGATCAAATACACTTTTTTGTCTGAACGAGTTGCCATGTTTCGCGTGTTCCTTGCAGATAAATCCCTGCCCGGCTCGCACGACGGTGCATCGTTGTGTCGCCGGGAAGCGCGTATTGTGATGCGGCGGGCGCGGCCAGTTCAACCACTTCTTGATTTTCGTATTGGCAACAGGCCACTCTGAAGTTATCCGGTGGGGTAATAATCATTGGCGAACGGGGCTGCGGCGCGCGAGGACGCGCGCCCTCCCGGTCTTAGGGGAAGGAGTCGCCCTGTGAACGAAGATGCTGAGCCACGCCCTGTCCAATCCGAGCATGAGGAAGAACCCCCATATCCATCGCCGGGATATGCGTGGTATGTCGTCGGTGTGTTGATGGTGGTGTACGTACTAAGCTTTATCGACCGTCAAATACTCTCGATTATTGCCGGTCCCGTGAAACAGGCCCTCGACGTTGGCGATTTTGCAATGGGACTTCTAATGGGGTTCTCGTTCGCGATGTTTTATTCGATATTGGGGATGCCGTTTGGTTGGCTGGCAGATCGCAGGAGCAGGCGATCAATTATATCGGTTGGTCTTATCGTCTGGAGCACAACTACCACGTTCTGCGTTATCGCACGCCAATACTGGCAATTATTCTTATTGCGAGTGGGCGTCGGAATTGGTGAAGCGGCACTATCGCCTGCGGCTTACTCGTTAATCACGGACTATTTCCCCCGCCGGAAGCTTGCTACAGCGATCAGCGTGTATGGGATGGGCATATATATCGGTTCAGGACTGGCTTTCATTTTGGGCGGGCTTGCATACCAATACGCAACAACGCAAGAGGGTCGAGTATGGCCGATCATCGGCGAGGTGCAGCCGTGGCAGACCGTCTTTTTCATTGTCGGTGTTCCAGGCTTAATCATTGCGATTTTGGTGTATACCATTCGAGAACCGATTCGTCGAGGGATATTTGCTGGCGCAAGTTTATCGCCAACGACATTTTCTGAGTTTATCGCATACGCACGCCTAAATGCTGGCACAGTGCTCTACCATCATTTTGGTTTTGCACTACTGGCTTTTTGTGGATATGCCACGATCCATTGGATAACGGAATTTTTCATAAGAAATCATCATTGGGGACGATCGGACATCGCAATATGGTATGGCGGGGTCATTATGGTTTTCGGTTCTGCCGGCATCACGTTGGGAGGTGTTTTGTCTGACTGGCTGTCAAAACGGGGATATCGTGACGGTAAAATACTCTGTGGTTTGATTTCTGCTGCTCTGATGTTGCCATTGGGCATTTTAATGCCACTAATGCCCAACGGTTTTCTTGCGATGCTCGTTATTTGCCCTCTTGCCTTCTTTCAGGCGTTGCCCTTTGGTGCTGCTCCAGCGGCGATACAAGAAATGATGCCTGTCCGTATGCGTGGTCAAGCCGGTGCTTTCTATTTGCTGATAGTAAATTTTTTCGCGATCGGATTCGGACCCACGACAGTTGGCGCTTTGACCGAGTATGTTTTTCAAGATGAATTAGCCCTCGGAAAATCTTTAATCATCGTCAGCGTGTTTTCCAGTATTGGCGCGATGATTCTACTGTCGCTGTGTCGCAAGCCATTTGTACAGAGCCTGGATCGTCTCAAGAACAGCAGCAGCTAAATCAATCCTCGTGAAGTTATGATCAAAATTACGGAATGAAGTTCATGTTCGGCGTGAGGGTGCAAATCCACTCGGACAATAATTGCGCGCAGTGTTCCGCGTCTTTTAGCGTGACCATTTCGACGGGTGAGTGCATGTAGCGGTTTGGGACGTGGATGAGGCCGGTCGCGACGCCAGCACGGCACTGTGCGTTACCGCCAAAATGTACTCGCAACTATTCCTGTCGCGGGTCGGTGTGGGTGTTGGCCAGGCCGCGCTGTCTCGCGCGACCTAGTCGCTCATAACGGATTATTTTCCCCGCAAACGGCTTTGGCACGGCGCTCAGCGTGTCGTGGGAATCTATATCCGTTCGGGCATGGCGATTGTATCGCGAGGAAAGGCCATAGCCTTCGCGGCGGCCCAAAGTGAGTTATCGCTTCCGATTGCGGGTGAAGGATGGCCTTAGTGATAATAAAGGCGCAGTACTTTATCACCACTTTTGCGCTGTTGGCGTTCATGGGGTATGCCACTATTCAGTGGAATGCGGCATTGTTTGGACGCGAATACAAATGGGGGCCGGCGGATATAGCGACATGGTACGGCTTTACAGTGATGATCTTCGGCGCGGCAGGCATTACGTACGGCGGTGTGCTGTCGGACTGGTTGTCGCGAAAAGGCTATCGCGACGGAAAGATACTGTGCGAGATCATTTCCGCGACGTTGTCCCTGCCGCTTGGTTTAATGATGCTAACGCGGGATACAGGTTATTGGGCGATGGTCATGGTCCGCAAATATGCGCGGACAGGCGGGCGCTTTTTACCTGTTGATCGTGAATATTATTTCTATCGGTCGCGCAGCGTTTACCGTGGGCGCATTGAACGACAACGTGTTTAATGGCGCGAATGATCCGACGGCGGTGTCGAAGTCACTCATGGTGGTTACGGTGTTTGCGTGCGTCGGCGCGTTTATCTTGTTGTCGCTGTGTCGCAAGCCGTTCGTGCAGACATTGGACCGGTTGCGCGCGGATAGTTAGTCTGCTTGCAGTTCCGCTACAAAATTTTGCGCTGTGCCGAAATTGCATCCGGAACCGTAACGGATATCGCCCTTAGCTCGCGTTGGCGAAACAAAGTGACCAGATAGAATGTATGCATCCGTAGGGCAATGGGTGCCGTTTAAGTCTCCCCATTGATTAAAGAATGCACCATTGACAACAGGAATTTCATCAAAACGAAATCCATCCACTGAGAAAATAATGACCTCCCCATTCTTGCTCACATCCACGGTGAACTGACCGAGCTGATCAAATGAGTACGGCCCATCCTGTGGATTAATGAAGGTTGGCGACGCCATGCACGCCGTTCCAAGAACCGCAGAAAGTGCGATAATAGTTTTAACAATCGGCAGTATTCGCATGAGAGGCTTATTCCATATTAACATCCGTATAAAAATTCAATGTTATGTCCGGCGCAACGAGGTTATATTCGGGCACTTCTTTTCGGTAAAATACATAGCTCGCAGCGGAAATTGTATCAAAAGAATCAATCCTGGCGCGTCCGTTCTTTAAATTTACGGAGTTCCATCTAAGCAGCGCCGTTTCGGCATGAGTCTTGTCGACAAATTTGCTCACCAATGCGCACAGTGTGTCGTCAGGGGAGTTGCTTAATTCGACTTCGACACTGGTGCCAGCAGACGAGTACGCAGCAAGTGTGAGTAACGCTGAGGCGCCGTTTGCAAAAGTTAGCAGAAAGCCGTCTGACGTGCTGTCGTAATTGCAGGATTCAACATTGCCCGCGGGAAGCCCCTTGTCGGATGAGTCCGGATACAGAATCAGCCTTGCTCCAACACTGGCAACATCCAGGTTAAACGGCGGGATCGGCGCAACTGCAATTGCGCCGGAACTTTCCACAACCATGACTGCTACGCGTTCACCCGGTTCGTCAACAAGCCGCCGGTATAAAATCAGCTTGCTGACGGAGTCAAAACTGACTGGCGCATTGTCGACTGTAATGATCATCTCATGAGTATAATTTTCGTCTCCAATTATCACTGCTTCCAAAATGTCTTCATCATCGTCAAAAACGGTATCGATCAGATCGCCGTTTATAATGGACTTTATTTCGCAGCCGGAGCTATCCTGATTTGTTATACCGTCAATTATGGACTGTACACTAAGGTTGGGTGTGTAGTGAGGATTTTTAGCGATTAACTGGATATGAGAGGCTTGACCTTCAAAAAATACCTGTACATTCTCCTCCAATTGACATGTAGTCGGTTCCGTACCGTTGCTTGCGAGAACATCTACGGGCCCTAATTGCACGGTGCAACCGACGTGCAGGATACACAACAAACCGACTAGAGTTGAAAAATAGCGCTTCACTAAACGAAGAGTCCTTTTGTAAGAATATCCTTTGACTTTGTCCTACCGGGGCGGCAACGCGACCGCAATCAAAGTCTTTTTGGCGCCAATAATCTGGTCTATTACGATGGCGTTCGCAATTTCGATAATTCCTCCGCCGCCTGAGATAATCCCTTCGATATGGCCGGAAGGAAATACCTTTTCGTGGTAGATTTCTTTTTGATAAGCGAAGGCAGGGATGCACCGAAGCTGCGAGAGTGAAACAAGATGTTGCATGGCACAACTCCTTGTGGCTTGGGTTAAAGAACGAATTTAATCCAAGTAGGTAAAAAAGTCAATAAGAATATATCGCACGAGTTAACTGTTGACAGTTGCGCCCGGTACCCTGAGGGAGTGTAAAAAGTTCTTCGCATTTTTTCAGCCGCTGCAATGGTATTTGTATATGTTAAGGAATAAAGTTCATGTTCGGCGTGAGGGTGCAAATCCACTCGGACAATAATTGCGCGCAGTGTTCCGCGTCTTTTAGCGTGACCATTTCGACTGGTGAGTGCATGTAGCGGTTCGGGACGTGGATGAGGCCGGTCGCGACGCCGCCGCGGCTGAGTTGCATGGCGTTTGCGTCGGTGCCGGTGCCGCGGGGGGCGCCTTCCATCTGATACGGGATTTTTTTCTTTTTCGCCACATCGATCAAACTGCGCCACACGACGGGGTTAATGTTCGGGCCGCGGGTGATGATGGGGCCCTCATCTAGTTTGAATGTGCCGTAGCGTTTGTTATCGCAGTTGGGGTGGTCAGTGGCGTGGCCGACGTCAACCGCGATGCCGACGTGGGGTTCGCAGCCGTAGGCGCTGGTAGTAGCGCCGCGGAGCCCGATTTCTTCCTGCACTGTGGTTACACAATAGACTGCGCACTGAATCTTGCGGTCTTGCAGCAGGCGCATGGCTTCGAGGCAGATAAACGCGCCGATGCGGTCGTCCATAGCGCGCGCGACGATGCGGCCATTCAATAGTTCGATGAATCCGGCGTCGATGGTTGCGGGATCGCCGATGGCGACGTGCTTTTGCGTTTCCTTCTTGTCTTTCGAGCCGATATCGATCCAGAGGTCGTGCATTTTCATCGGTTTACCGCGGTCCTCGGCGTCGGTGAGATGGATTGCGCGCCGGCCGATGACACCGGAGATGGGGCCTTTTTCGGTGTGAACGTGGACGCGTTGTCCATCCAGCACGGAGGGGTCGACGCCGCCGATGGCCTGAAATTGGAGAAAGCCTTTGTCGTCGATGTGGTGGACCATCAGCGCAATCTCGTCGACGTGGCCCGCGAGCATCACGCGGAGTTTTGCCTTGGCGTTCAACACGTGGAACTGGTTGCCGTGGACGTCCTTGTAGATTTTGTCGACGTAGGGTTTCGCGTAGGCCTTGCACACTTCCTGTATTTTTTCCTCATAACCGGAGGGGCTTGGGGTGGATAGAAGTTTTTTCAGGAAGTCGAGGGACTGCTTGCGCATTTTAAGTCTTTCTCCATGATAGATTCATTCAACTAACCGAAGCCTAGCATAAATTTAATAGGTTAATTGAATCCACAGCGCCAACCTCGTAAGATTGAGTAGGTTCCCGGGAGGCGCCGTATCCGCGAAAGATGGTATCACTCCCAATCGTGAGACAAATCTAAAATCGGTATTCCTTTGTGGGCGAATGCGGAAACGTCCATTGCAACGCAAAGGACTACGATCATGCCTCGATCCATTCCCTCCATTGAAGACTGTAAACGCGACGCCGATTTGTTGTTGAAGGACGTTCATTCTGCCGATGCGGCCGTGGTTGCGCGGGCGGTGGAACGGATTCGGCGAATTGCGCCGTTCAAAGAAAAAGACTCCGCCGAGGTGGTGCAGGGTCGCGATGAGATTCAGCATAAGCATGCCCTCGCGGTGATCGCGCGCGAGCACGGTTTTGTCGCGTGGAAAAATCTGAAGGACGCTGCGGACGTGTTGTGGTGTCCGGAGGGGATGAGTGCGTTTTGGCATAACTGGTGCAAGACGCATGCGGAGGCGCGCGAATATTTAGAGGCGAAAGGCGGGTATTTGTTGAGGGGACACGGGAAGTGTTTTATCGCGGAGCGGGGGTATATCGAGGCGTTGGGATTGGACCCGAATGATCCGCGGTGGGAGAGGATCGGGTACGACGTGGTGGAGCCGCGGGATGCGCGGGCGTGTGCGGAGTTGGAGGCCATGAGGAAGGGGGGATCGGGTATCGGGTCTAGGGTCTAGGGTTCGGGGTATCGCAGATTAGTTTGACGTTTGATCGTAGTCGTAAGTCGTCCTCCGTAGCCCTTCCGGCTCGGCGGGTGTAGGAGGGCCGTAATCGAGTATTGGTTGTGGTTTGTTTCGCGTGATTTGGGGAGCTTCGAGGAACGATTACGATGCGATCACGAGCATGTGCAAGAACGATTAAACATTGCACACGAGAAAGTTGTGGACTTGCGGTCGGTGGCGTGAGGAGCGATTACGATGACGAGCATGAGCACGAGCACGAAAGATTCGACAGTTTGGAGTTGACCGCCGCGTAATCATCATCGTAATTGGAATCATGGGACGATGGAGACCTTCGGTCGGTGGTGTGGCGCGGTCGGGAGACCGGCCACAACGGCTAAAGGGAGACCGGCCACAACGCGTGGGGAGGGTATCGGGTATCGGGTATCGGGTATCGGGTATCGGGTATCGGGTATCGGGTATCGGGTATCGGGTATCGGGTATCGGATGTCGATACTCGTAATCGTAATCTTAATTGTAATCGGATTGCGGTAGTTGGCAGTTTTTGGCATCGAAACGCCTGCATTTGATGTCGAGATCATTTTCCCGTCGAAACCCGGCGTGTGGAAAGTGTAGATGGATAGTGCGATTTACGATTTACGATTTACGCT
>JAWXCN010000109.1:0-18949 GCA_034408725.1 Candidatus Hydrogenedentota bacterium | reverse complement strand
GGATACGGCTGTCCGGGCGCGTCGGCGCTGGTTTCGATCCCTGCGCGGCAATCCAGGTGCCCTTCCAACTGGACAACGGCCACGAAAGAGAAATCGTGTTCACACTCGGCGCCGCGCACTCCGAAGAGGAGGCCCGCCGGCTCGTGCAATCCACGCGCGTCTCTGGAAATGCTTATCGCGCTTTGGAATCGGTTTGGCACTATTGGAGCCGCACGCTCGGCGTGTTGCACGTCGAATCTCCTGACAAGGCGGTCAATTTTCTTGTGAATGGCTGGTTGCCCTACCAAACGCTTGCGTGCCGGATGTGGGCGCGGACAGGCTTTTACCAGTCCGGCGGCGCGTTCGGGTTCCGGGATCAATTGCAAGACGCGATGGCGCTCGTGCATGCCGAACCAAAACTCATGCGCGAGCACCTGATTCGCGCCGCGTCCCGCCAATTTATAGAAGGTGACGTGCAGCATTGGTGGCATCCGCACTCGGGCCGCGGCGTGCGCACGCGCTGCTCCGACGACTATCTCTGGTTGCCGTACGCGGTCTGCCGTTATGTAAAGACGACCGGCGACACCGGCGTGCTCGACGAACGCGCGCAATTTCTGGAAGGCCGGCCCGTGCGCCCGGATGAAGAAAGCTACTACGATCTGCCGATGGCGTCCCATGAATCCGCTACGTTATACGATCACTGCGTGCGCGCCATTAACAATGGACTGCGCTTTGGCTCACACGGTCTGCCGCTGATGGGCACGGGTGATTGGAACGACGGCATGAACCTCGTGGGGGAACACGGCAAGGGCGAAAGTGTTTGGCTGGCTTTTTTCCTCTACGACGTCCTGACGCGCTTCTCTGCGTTGGCCCACAACCACGGGGACCACGCCTTCGCGGATACGTGTCAGACGGAAGCGGGAGGCCTCCGGCACCGCATCGAGAATTCGGCTTGGGACGGTCAATGGTATTTGCGCGCGTTCTTCGACAACGGCGAGCCTCTGGGCTCAAAGAACAATGCTGAGTGCCAGATCGATTCGTTGCCACAGAGCTGGTCGATACTTTCCGGCGCCGGCGAACAGGGGCGGTCACGCTCCGCAATGGACCGAGCGGATGAGAGACTCGTGCGGCGCGACGCGCAGCTCATCCAATTGTTCAGTCCTCCGTTCGACAAGTCCGAACTGAATCCGGGATACATCAAGGGCTACAGTCCCGGCGTGCGGGAAAATGGCGGACAATACACGCACGGCGCAATCTGGCTTGCCATGGCATTCGCGGAAATGGGCGACGCCAAGCGCGCTTGGGAATTGGCGATGTTGTTGAATCCGATCATGCACGGAAATTCGCCGGAGCACATCGGTGTCTATCGCGTGGAACCGTACGTGATTGCCGCGGACGTGTACGGCGCGCCGCCGCATGTTGGCCGGGGCGGTTGGACGTGGTACACAGGATCAGCGGGCTGGATGTACCGGTTTTTGACGGAATCGTTGTTCGGAATCCGACTCGAAGCCGATCAACTTTTGTTCACGCCATGTCTTCCCGCGGACTGGCCAGAGTTCAAGATTCATTACCGGTTCCGGGAAACGTTTTACCACATCACCATGCGCGTATCCGGCAGCGGGACAAAAGTCGTCCGGGTTAAAGTCGATGGTGCAGACCAGCCGGATAAACGCGCCCGGCTCGTGGATGACGGGAATCAACATGAGATTGTGGTGGAAGTCCAGTGACAAATCTTGAATTCACAGTAGGGGCGTGACGAGAACAATGGAAGAAATGTTCTTTGAATGCCCGTACTGTGCACAAGGGGTTTCCATGCTGCTGGATCTCAGCGTGAATTCGCAGTCATATATCGAAGACTGCGAAGTGTGTTGCAACCCGATTCAGATCGCGTATCACGTGGAAGGCAACCGTGTCGCGGAATTCAGCGCTCAACCGATAGGGCAATAACAAAGCTTTTACGAGGTTACGCGATAAGATCGCGAACGACGCGCGCGGGTTCGACGCCCGTGAGCTTCGCATCAAGCCCCTGGGTACGAAAGGTAAACCGGGAATGATCAAAGCCGAGTTGGTGCAGCAGAGTTGCGTGGAAATCGCGGACGTGCACTTTGTCGCGGCCGACGTTGAATCCCAGTTCGTCACTTTCGCCGTAGGACAGACCGGGTTTGAATCCGCCGCCGGCGACCCACACCGTGAACGCGTTCGGATGATGATCGCGGCCGTCGTCGCCGTCGCCCTGCACCATCGGCGTGCGGCCAAATTCGCCACCCCAGATCACGATCGTTTCATCGAGCAGGCCGCGCATTTTCAAATCCTGGACAAGCGCGGCGCAGGCCTTGTCGGTGTCTCCGCAATTTTTCTTGAGATCGTTTCTGAGGTTTCCGTGTTGGTCCCACGCCTCGTGGAACAACTGTACGAACCGGACGCCGCGCTCGATCATGCGCCGCGCCAACACGCAGTTCTTCGCAAACGACGGCACGTTGGGTTCCGCGCCATACATTTCCATGATGTGCTTCGGTTCGTTTGTAAGGTCCATCAATTCGGGCGCGCTCGATTGCATGCGAAACGCCAACTCGAACGAATTGATGCGTGTCGCAATCTCCGGATCGCCCGTGGCTTCGAGACGCTGCGTGTTCAATGCGCCTAGCGTGTCGAGAGTGTCGCGTTGCACGGTGTCGTCCAAACCGCTTGGATTCGACAGGTACAACACCGGGTCGCCGCTCGTGCGAAACATTACGCCATCATGTACCGTTGGCAAGAACCCGCTGCTCCACACTGCCGACCCGCCGCTCGGCCCTTTCTGGCCGGAACTGAACACCACAAACGCGGGAAGGTCTTTGTTTTCACTGCCCAAACCGTAGCTAAGCCACGAGCCAACGCTTGGCCTTCCGAATTGCTGTGAGCCCGTGCTCATTAGAATCTGGGCCGGCGCATGGTTGAACGCGTCGGTAGACATGCTCTTAATGATCGTTACATCATCGACGATGTTCGCGAAGTGCGGCAACAGTTCCGAAACCCACGCGCCACTTTTCCCGTGTTGCGCGAAGTTAAACCGCGAACCGAGTAACCGGGAATTGGGATCGATGAACGCCGCCCGGTAGTTCTTGAGCAACTCCGGCGGCGGAAGGGTCCCATCAAATTTCGTGAGTTCGGGTTTGTAGTCGAACAATTCGAATTGGCTGGGCGCGCCTGCCATGAACAAATAAATTACCTGCTTCGCGCGCGGCGCGAAATGCGTAAGCTTGGCCGCAACCGGTTCGGAAGCGCGCGCCACGCTTGCGCCACCCAACAGATGTCCCAGCGCGGCGGCGCCAAGGCCGACGCCGCACTGTTGCAAAAACCATCTGCGGGCAATGGCCGGGCCGCTCAGCCCCGCAGTGGGGTATTCCCCATTACACATGGCGCAAAAAACTCCTTGTGGGCACTTACTGCCGCGATATGGTTTCGTCCAGATTCAAGAGTGTCCGCGCAACGAGCGTCCACGCGACCAGCTCGCCGCGATCCCGCGCGCCACCCGATTCGGCGCCAAGAATTGCATCGGGCGAAAGTTCGCCGGCGGCGATCCGCGCACGCTGTTTCGCAAGGAACTGTTCCAACACGGCCACTTCGCTTTCCACGGGCCGGCGCGTCGCGCAACGGCGGAACGCATACTCGATGCGGGACCGGTCAGTTTGCCCGCCCTCGTCGAGCACGGTCTCGGCAAGGCCGCGCGCGCAATCAAAAAATAAGGGTTCATTCAGCAGCGTGAGCGCCTGGATCGGCGTGTTGCTGCGCACCCGCCGCGTACACGGCGCGTCACCCGCTGGCGCGTCAAATGCTTGCAAGGCGGGATACGGCACGCTTCGAAAGCGGAAGGTGTATAGGCCACGGCGGTATTGGTTCGCGCCGTGATCTGTTGCCCAAATCTTGGGACCATAACTGGCCGGCGGCTGAAATAAAAATTCGGGCGCTGGCGGGTAAACGCTGGGTCCACCCACGGTGGTGTTCAGCAATCCGCTGGCCGCAAGCGCAATGTCGCGCACGGTCTCGCCTTCCACGCGATAGCGCGTGGCCCTGGCAAGCATCCGGTTGTAAGGATCGCGTTCCAAGAGATCGGCGGAAATCGTCGAAGCCTGTTTGTACGTGGCCGAAGTGAGAATGAGCCGGTGCAGTTGCTTGATGCTCCAGCCTGAATCCATGAACTCGACGGAAAGCCAATCGAGCAAATCTGGATGGCTGGGCGGTTCGCCCTGTGTTCCCAAATCCGACGTCGTGGCTGTCAGCCCTTCGCCGAAATAGTGTTGCCACACGCGGTTCACGTATGCGCGCGCCGTTGTGGGCGATTCGCGTGACACCAGCCACCGCGCGAAATCGAGCCGGTCAGGTGTTCCCTCCGCAACGAGTGGATTGAGGAACGCGGGCACTCCCGGCTGGACTTCTTCCGCCGGATGCAGAAAATCACCGCGGTCAAGACGATGCGTTGTGCGCGGTGTTTCGCGCTCGTGCAGCACAAGTTGCGTGGCGCCGGATGGAACGGCTTGCCATAACGCGTCGATGCGCGCGCTCACTTCTTCCAGCGATTGCTCCGTTGTGCGCCAGTAAGAAAACAGAGTGCGGTTGTCAGGCTCTGTTCTTGCCGCTTGGTCAAGGGCCAACGCCGCGCGGACCGGCGCGGGAATTGCCACTTCGGGAAGCGCGTCGGCGTCCGTCAACGAAATGCGGAACCGGCCAAGATTATTGTTCTGGTTGTCGTCGCTGTTCCAACCGCCATGCAGTTGCGACAGCCGGAAGGCAATCACCGTGCCCGGTTCGATCGTCAGGGGTTCCGCGAGCCGGAAAATTGCGTAGCGCGCCTGGTTGCGGCGCGCGGGATCAATGTCTGTTGTCCATGCCGTCTCGTGCTTGCCGTCAATCGCCATTTCAATCGAACCGGTCACCCGTTTGCGTTCTTCCTTGAGTGGAAACTCCGAACCCAGCGTACGCTCGCGCGGGTTGACGTCGGCAATCGCGGACGCGATCTTTACCGGCGTCCATTTGTCATACTCGGCGATGGACGTGCCTTCCGGCGCGACCCGCATCTCGAATTCGGAAAGTGCGCACGCGCCGTAAATAGACCGGCCGGGACCGCCACGTGGAAGGTTCGCATCGGACAACAAATCAAGCCGCACCGCGGTGACTTTTTGAAGGTCGGTCTTGCCCGTCATCTTCGGATGAAACTGGGTCGGCGCATATCCCTGCGCGACATACGAGCCGTCTTCCCGCGGAAGGTGTTTTTGGCCGCCTACCGACGAATCGTCGAACGTGAGCGACACCGTTTTCCATGCTGGCTCGGTACTAGTCCGGGCTATGGCTTCCCATGCAGCCATTTCTTCGCGCCAATCCGGGTCTGACTTCTTAACGTCTGCTTCGATTTCATCAATTAGCGCGACAACTTTTGCGCGTTGTTCCTGTTCGGTCTGGGAATATACCGTGTCGCAGGCCTCGGCCGAATTGTTGAGAAACGCGAGCATCCGGAAGTAATCGGTATGGGTTATGGGATCGTACTTGTGCGTGTGACATTGGGCGCATTGCACGGTCACGCCCAATACGGCGCGTCCGACGATCTCCATGCGATTGAACAATGCCTCCATCCGGAATTGTTCGGGATCGATGCCACCCTCTTCATTAATCATGCTGTTGCGCAGGAACCCGGTCGCCACAATCTGGTCCTGCGTCGCGTCCGGCAGCATATCACCGGCCACCTGCTCGACGATGAATTGATCAAACGGCAGGTCCTCGTTGAACGCTTTGATGACCCAATCGCGCCATGCCCACACCTGGCGCGGTTTATCTTTCTCGAACCCATCCGAGTCCGCATACTGCGCGGCATCCATCCAATGTCGCGCCCACCGTTCCCCATAGTGCGGCGATGCAAGCAATCGGTCGATGAGATTTTCATACCAGTGATCGCTGGGGTCGGCAAGCACAGCGTCCACTACTTCCAGCGGTGGCAACAGCCCCGTCAGGTCCAGGCTCACGCGCCGCAGCAGCGTCTCGCGGTCCGCCGGAAGGGACGGCTGAAGGCCCTCTTTCTCGAGGCGGCTCAATACAAATGCGTCGATGGGATTTCTCGCCCAATCGGTTCCCAGTGTTTGGGGTTTTGCGGGGCGTTGGGGTGGCGTAAATGCCCAATGGCTGGACCACTCGGCGCCCTGGAGAATCCATTCCCGGACAAGTGTTATTTCCTCTTCCGAAAGGGTCTTCTCGGATTCCGGCGGTGGCATTCGATTTTCCGGATCGGCGCTTGTTATCCGGTGGACCAGATCGCTCTCATCCGGCTTTCCTGGAACAATCGCGGCATGACCGTCATGAACCGAAATAGCCGCGCCGTGTACATCCAGCCGCAGGTCCGCCTTGCGTGCTTCCGCGTCTGGCCCATGACACGCAAAACAATTCTTGCTGAGGATGGGGCGGATTTGCCGGTCATAAGAAATTGGGTCGTCAGCCGAAGCCTGGCCAAAACCAAACCCGGTCAAAAGGCCGGCGATCAAACGCACTCTGAGTGTCATGTGTGTCAATAACCTCGTGGGCCAGTCTAAGGCCCAGCCACCCATCAATCTAACCGACTCAGGCGCATCCTGCAACATAGGCCTTTATCCCGGGCCGGGCACGTTCGCGTAATAGTCGGATGAATTGATGACTTTTGAGATGGATTGGCGCCGGTTCGCTGTATGACCGGGCGCCGAAGGGTTGGAAACGAAGGCGAAGAAGCAACTGGTAAACTCACTAACCTTGGATTTGTCAACTATAATCCGAGATACCGCGTGACACAACTATTCCGGTTACAAGCCAATATCATTGCGCGAAATAGCATGGACGCTTTCGCTTACACGGGAATGTTATCGGTCGCTTCTCTTTTCCAGTGACGGTGTTTCGCGATTGCAGCAACGAAACCGCTTGCCACGGTTTTCACATTGCCTTTCCGGCTGATTACGACACCGTCTTCCTTGTCTTTGCCTTCGAAGTCCTTTCCGATTCCCCATGGCACCCCTTGAATAATTTCCGCTCCATCACCCAATGCGGCAACGGCCTTGCAATGCTTATATGTTTCGTTCACGAACAGGACCGCTTCCGGTAATTTAAGAAGCGTCTTAACACTTTTCTGACCACCGGGAATGCAGGCGCCGTCAAAAAGTACTGAGCCAATCGTTGCAAAGCTGAAATCCACTCTGATTTTGCCGCCACGCATGCCTTCAATGAAGCCGCCGTGCGGAGCGACAATCTTCGTTTGAATGCCTTCTGACTTGAGGGCTTTAACCATTGCCGACAGCGAGACATCATCGAATCCATCAGCAACGAGGACAGCAATTTTGCGTGTCTTCGCGCTAAAGATTGTATTCGCCATACTTAGCGCCGCGGATTTTTGGTTGGATTTCCGTATTGGTAAGGGTTGGTAATCCTTCACAGGAATGTCCGCGGGAACACTCTGATTAAGAGGCTCGGCAATGCTTGAAGGAACTTTTACTCCGATTCCGGCGCCGACGTCATCCGCAAGCCTTTTGTCGATTCGGGAGAGCAGGAACAACATGCGCTCCTGAATGGATTGCGTTTCAACTTTACCCAATTCAAAGCGAAGCGCCTTCATAATATGCATCTGTTCGGGTTCTGACTGGCTGTCATAAAATAGAGCGGCCTGGCTGAAATGGTCAAAGAAACTTCGGCTTCTGTCACGAACTTTGGAACCGTCAACTCTTTCGGGGAAGCTCGAAAACCCCCCGTTTTCCGCGCTCAACTGCATGGGACATCCACCGCCCAGTGTGTTGGGTTCGTAGCTTACGCGCCCTCGGTTGATTGTTTGGCGCATGTGACCGTCGCGCTGATTGTTGTGAACGGGGCATACCGGCCGGTTAATCGGGATTTCGTGGAAGTTAGGACTGCCTAGCCGGGACAGTTGGGTGTCGGTATAGGAAAACAGCCTGCCTTGCAGCAGCGGATCGTTCGTAAAGTCGATTCCCGGCACTAAATGACCCGGATGAAAAGCTACCTGCTCCGTTTCCGCGAAGAAATTGTCGGGATTGCGATTGAGGGTCATCTTCCCGATCCGCTTTACAGGAACTACTTCTTCCGGAATGATTTTGGTCGGGTCGAGCAAGTCGAACTCAAACTTATGCTCGTCTTCCTCGCGCACGATCTGTACGCCCAATTCCCATTCCGGAAAATCGCCATTCTCGATGGCTTCCCACAAGTCACGCCGGTGAAAGTCAGGATCTTTACCCGAAATCTTAAGCGCCTCGTCCCATAGAACAGAGTGGACACCCAGCAACGGCTTCCAATGGAATTTTACGAAATGAGAACTACCTTTTTGGTTAATTAACCGGAAGGTGTGCACGCCGAATCCTTCCATCATCCGGTAGCTTCGCGGGATGGCACGGTCTGACATGACCCACATAATCATGTGCATGGATTCTGGAACCAGGGAAATGAAATCCCAAAAAGTGTCATGGGCCGACGCTGCCTGCGGCATTTCATTGTGAGGTTCAGGCTTCACTGCATGTACGAAGTCAGGAAATTTCATGGCATCCTGGATGAAAAAGACCGGAACGTTATTTCCCACGAAATCGTAATTCCCTTCGGCGGTGTAAAACTTCACGGAAAAACCCCGGACGTCGCGCGCGAGGTCGGTCGAGCCTCGGGAGCCAGCAACGGTCGAAAACCGGACAAAAACAGGTGTCTTCACGGAAGGGTCCTGAAGAAAGTTTGCCTTTGTGTATTTCTGCATGGATTCGTAGACCTGAAAAAATCCATGCGCGGCTGACCCGCGAGCATGAACGATTCGCTCTGGAATGCGCTCGTGATCAAAATGGGTGATCTTTTCCCGAAGGATAAAATCTTCCATCAGCGTGCTACCGCGTTCATGCGCCTTCAGGGAGTTTTGGTTATCGCTGATGCCCACTCCATGGTTTGTAGTCAATATCTGCCCGTCACCAAGCTCTTTGTCGGCCTCAAGTTCTTTGATTTTCGCACTTTCAGGGACAGCCTTGACCCCAATCTTCTTCCCGCGCAGCTTCTTCATCGCAAACTCCTTAAGATGGAATGATGATATAAGACATCCATCGAACGTTTTATTCCGCCTTTAATGTGGAACTCTCACGGAGTGCTGGGCTGAGTACGGCGCCTATTCGGAGTATTTACAGGTAGGAACGGCGAGGGATTGATTTCAGCAAGATTCGCTAGGCACAATCAATTTTCCACTTGCAAAATCCTGCGCGCTTTACACCTTTTCGCCGGCAATATTCTTTAGTTGTAGCTTGTTGAGCGATTAGTGAGAGGTGAGTTCCGTTCCCATGCCTATCCCAACTGAACCTATCGGAAGCATTCCAAGGCCCCTCGCGCTGATCCGCGCACTCGAAGAGAGCGGCGGGGTCGGTGCGCACCTCGACAGCATGTTTGAGGATGCGATTCGGGACACAATCGGGCAGTTCGAAGCGACGGGATCACCCGTGATCACCGACGGTGAACAACGAAAATACCACAATTTTTGGACATATAGCGTGGAAGGGCTGCCAAATACCACTCCGGACGGATTCCAGATTCCATTCGCGGCCGGCCACGTCCGGCGAATGCCTCAGCTTACCGCCGGCCCATTCCAGTACAAGAACTATGCGGACAGTTATCTTGACGTTGCGTTTCGGTATGCCAGCGTTCCCGTGAAGCAGGCCGTAATTTCTCCCTCAGCCTTAAGTTTGATGTACCCGGCTCATGAAATCCCGGGGTATCCGCGTGAAGCATTCATTCAGGATTTACTCGGCGAACATGTGGGGGAAATCAGGAGGTGCCTTGATAAAGGCGCGCACAAAGTGCAGATCGACTTTACTGAAGGCCGTTTGGCGGTGAAACTGGATCCGTCGGGCCGGCTGCTGAATAGTTTTATCGACCTGAACAATCTCGCCCTCGGGCAATTTTCTGACCAGGAACGCCAGCGCATCGGGGTTCATACGTGCCCCGGCGGGGATCGCGACTCTACGCATAGCGCGGAAGTGGACTATTCCGAACTCCTGCCGAGTCTGTTCGCGTTGAAAGTCGGTAATTTTTACGTCGCCCTCGCGGGCGAGAAAGATCGGCGGCACGTCCTCAAGATTATTCGCGACTACCTAAAGCCGTATCAACGCGTGTACGTCGGGGTGGTCTCGCCAATTGATCCGAGGATGGAAACGGCCGAGGAAATCCGGGACAGGACATTAGAAGCGGCAGAATTTATCCCGGTCAATCAGTTGGGCACCACCGACGATTGCGGATTTTCTCCGTTTTGCGACGATACATCGACCACGCGAGAGACTGCTTTTGGCAAAATTCGAGCGCGCGTCCGCGGTACGGAGCTTGCGTCAGAAGCGCTTGGAGTCGCGTGAATGAATATCGAAGATGAAGAGAAACTTCTTCGTTCCGCGGCATTGCAGAACGCCAACAGCATCCTTCAGGCGCGGCTGCGCGCGGAAGAGGACCTCCTTCAGGCGAATGTTGAACTCGAGCGAAAGACGAAGGAATTGGATCATTCGCTCGCCATGGTGCGCGCAACGCTTGAGTCTACGACGGATGCGATTCTGGTGACGAATCGGGACTGGAAGGTCACGGGTTACAACCAGAATTACATTCAAATGTGGGGATTCCGCGCAGAGGAATTGGAATCAATCTCGCATACAGCGCTGCTGGAATCCATTACCGAACGGCTGGGGTTGCCGGAACATCACAAAGTCAAACTGAATTCCATTCATGCAACCTTGCCGGAAGAAACCTATGATTTGATGGAACTCACGGACGGAAGAACCATAGAACGATACTCGCGAATCCAATACGTCAATGGCCAGAACGTCGGGCGGGTGTGGTGTTTTACGGACATCACCGCGCGCAAGCAGGCCGAAGATGCGCTACATCGCGTCAACAGCACGCTGGAAGGCAGGGTTACCGAACGCACCATTGAGCTGAGCAAGACGGTTGACCGGTTAAAAGAAGAAATTCGGAATCGCGAGCAACTGGAAAACCGGCTGCGCGAGCGCACGATACAGGTTCAACGCCTTGCGGGAGAGCTTACACTGGCGGAGCAGCGGGAGCGCGAGAAGTTGGCGCTGACGCTTCACGATACTTTGCAACAATTGCTGGTTGCCGCGAAACTTCGCGCGGAAATGCTCAGGGGCGCCTCCGGCGAACCGATAGCGGAGTTGGCGGAAGAAGTACGAGGTCTGATTTCCGAATGCATCGGTATATCACGGACCCTTACGGGCGAGATTAGCCCTCCGATACTCCGTAAAGGAGGTCTCATTCCGGCATTGGAGTGGCTTTGCCGCTGGATGAAGGAAAAACACAAACTCGACGTGTCACTCTCCGTAAACGGGCAAATTTCAATGTACCGTGAGGACTTGACCATTCTGCTTTTCCAAAGTGTTCGCGAACTGCTCTTCAATGTCGTCAAGCATTCCGGCGTAGACACCGCAAAAATTGACGTGGGCCAACACGGCAATGAAATTAGAATAATGGTTTCAGATGAGGGTATCGGCTTTGACGTTTCCACCACGCCTGCGTTGAAACCCACTGATCAGACGGGAGGGCTCGGTCTATTTACGACGCAAGAGCGTCTACACTTACTGGGAGGTTATAGCGAATTGGATAGTGCTCCAGACCAAGGTTTTCGATTCACCCTGGTCGCGCCAACCGCGGCACCTTTTTCCGCGGCATCGGAAGAAACGAGATCGTCGAATTGAACCGGGATTTAGCGAGCTATCTGTCAAGTGAAAATTTACATTCCGGCGAGTCTATTTGGCTAAATGGGAAACGTGCCCCCCCCAATATCGGAAACTTACCAAAGATATCCAGTGCAACATAGTGATTATCGGCAGTGGCATTACAGGCGCTTTACTTGCCTAAGCCCTGTCCAAGACGGATTTCAAAATAGTAGTCCTCGATAAACGGCCGCCCGCGTATCGTAGGCGCTAAACGGAGCGGCCGTCATTCATCCATAGCCTGACAGACGGGCAGTCCATTGTCTGGCGACTTCTTGCAGAATATTAGGTCACGGTATCAAGGTGTTATCACTCGGTTCACAGATTGGTTGGCTGCTGATTTTGGCGGTCCCGGTTGCGTCAGTCAGTTGGACCGTAACGAATGAATAGCTGTTCAAAGAGTTCCGCGAGTGGTGCGAACGTCGAAGCGCGGCTGCGAGGACCTTGGTAGGGCGAAAGTTTCTTTACCTATTCACATGCCCATACTGTTTTAGCCACTATATCGTGGTCTTCGTGCTGTTTGTTACGCGTTTTCCAGATGCTGTATCGCAATTGGCAGGGTACATGGTAGCGGGGTTTGCGCTGGTGTGGATCGCCAACATCTACATCAATTTGTTCACATTGTTGCGCGTGCCGATTAAGAATGACAAAAAAGAGTGAGATGGAAAATTAACTATTTCTATTCTGCTATTCGGCGCTCGCGGGAATGATGTTTTGGGATACAACGACAAGCGCGCTCGTCGACCTTCTTCTCCTTATTCAATCGGATTATTCTCCCGGGCGGATGCCACGGCGTCGGTGATCTCGCCGAGAATGGGAAGTCGGACGTTAAAGAGCGCGGCGGCGATGGCCACGAACCCGACGAGTACGACGATAGCAAATACTACTCCGAAGAACGTGCGAATCTTGGTCCATCGCATGACTGCCATAATGCCGCCTCCCTTTTTTTATGCGCTATGCGCTTGCGCTTGCTCGACGATTTTCATGAAGCGCCGCCCGTATTCCGTGTACGAATCGTAGAGCGCGGCGTCGCTGTCCGCGTTTTGACCGGTGTGGATGATCGCGGCGAGATGGGGTTCGATGGAGAAGCCGCCGTCGTAACCCCTGGCAAGTAGATCGGCCACAATTTCGGGGACGTTGCCATCACCTTCGCCGCAATAGGTGTACTGGTCTTCGCCATTGATTTTTTTGGCGTCCTTGATATGAACGTAAGCGATGTCGTTATACACGCTCTGATAGTAGTCCCAGGAGTTTTGTCCGTAGGTGACCGGGTTGCCGGTGTCGAACACTACTTTAAGCGCGGGGCTGTTGACTTCTCCGAGGAGGATGTTGCTGTGGTCCGCGGAAAGGCCGCCCCATCCGCTGCAGTTCTCGTGGCAGAGGATGATGCCGCCGTCTTCGGCCATTTTGGCGAGCGTTCTTATGCGTTTGATGGCTTCAGCGCGCCATTCGGGTTCGGAGATGGGTGACTTGGGATCGTTTGGATAACTCATCACGCGGATGAATGGCGTGCCGAACCGGTGCATACGTGGAATGGCGCGGGCGAGATCATCGATGTCGATATTCGCGTCGCAGGTGATGGGGCGCGCCCAATTTGCGATCGCGCTGCCGAAGCAGGAAACTTTCATGCCTTCGGACGAAAGTTTTTCGTAGACTTCGCAAGAGAGTTCATCGGACACGGAGGTAAAGTTCGTGCCGTTGACGAGCCGCAGTTCCAATTGGTCCCATCCAAGGTCGCGATGCGCGGCGATCTGGGTGTCGATGGATTTGCCAGCTTCGTCGGAGATGCCTGAATAAAACATTATGGTCTCCTGCGCACTTGGGCGCGATTATAAATTCTTCTGGATGAACACGGACAAACACAGACGAGCACGGAAACGATGAAAGGCACATTCTGTGCTCGTGTTCATTGTTGTTGTTGCTGTGATTGTTTTTTTGCGTATGCTTGCGCGCGCTCTTCCATCTCTTCTTCGGGAATGTCTTCGACGTGCGTGGCAATGTACCATTTGTTGCCGAAGGGATCGGTGATGCCGCCGGAGCGTTCGCCGTAAAACATGTCTGTCGGTTCGTAGAGCGAGGTTGCGCCGGCGCTCAGCGCGTTTTTGTATGCGGCATCCGTGTCCGGGAGATAGAGATGGATCGCGCAGGGCATCGCGTGCCATTGGGCAGTGGCGTCAGACACTTCGAGGACTGCGTTGCCGATGCGGGCGGTTGCGTGCATGATCTTGCCGTCTGGCGTAAGCGAGCGAAAGGTTTCCTCCGCGCCGAATGCTTTCGTGAGAAATTCGAGGAAGCGGGCCGCGCCGTCGAGGTGAAAATAAGGGACGACAGCCTGGAAGCCGTCGGGGACGTGTGATTTTGATTTTGGCATGAATGCTTTTCCTCGCCAAACAAAGAGTTTCCGTTCAATCTCAAATTTAACTTGTTGCCCGTTTGCAGCCGGTTCGGAAACCGCTATCGCATGAGGGCTTTCTCGACGCTATTGCGTTTTTCTTTGCCGTCGAGCGCTTCGATCAATGACAGGGTAAAGTCCATTGCCGCGCCAGGGCCGCGTCCAGTGATGATTTTACCGTCGCATTGCACGGGAGCGCCGGTGTAAGTCACGCCGGGCAGGTTCATTTTGTCGACAAACCCGGGGTAACTCGTTGCCTTCTTGCCATTGAGGAGGCCGGCGTTTGCGAGCACTTTCGGCGCGGCACAGATCGCGCCGGTGAATTTCCCGCTGTCGGCCATCTTGTGCAGCAACGCGTGCACGCGCTTGTCCTGGTCGAGGTGCTCGGCGCCGGGCATGCCGCCGGGCAGTACGACCATGTCATAGTCGCTATTCAAGGCGACGTCGAGGGTTGTGTCAGCGGTAATGACGATGCCGTGACTTCCTTTCACGGTGTCACCGGTCAAGGATGCGGTGACGACGTCAATTTCCGCGCGCCGTAGCAGATCGATGATCGTAATTGCTTCGATTTCTTCCAAGCCATCTGCAAGGGGTACAAGTACTTTGCTCATGGGTCCTCCGCGCATCGCGCAATGCCGGTTGGGGCCGGGGATTGATTCAGGCCAGTCTAAATTGTGCCGCGGCCGGAATCAATCGATCACGGGGTACATCCCCTCGCCTCCATTCACCGTCTCAACTCGCCGCCATTGGCTTGTGCGCGGAGAACCAACCCCACCGCATCGCGTTGGCGTCGCAACACCGGATTTTCAGGCGCCACCGGTCCGCGAGATACTCCCGGTCCGCGCCCCCGATCACCCCGCCGGCCTCCTGTGACTCGATGCGCGCAATATCCGCCAGCAACAGCGCGCGCAGATCGGTGGTCAGATTCGCGTGGGCGACTTCTTCAAACCCCGTTTCCTCGAGCAACGCCCGGTATTCCATTTCGGTGGCCAAATGGTAACCCGATTCCGAAACATAGTCTTCAAATTCCGCGCAGGATGTATGCGGCCCGCGAAGGTAATCTGCGAAGAACAACCTGCCTCCCGGTTTCAGGATTCGAAACAAGCGCGCCGCCAACGCGCGCTTGTCCGCGATATGCAGAAATGAATCCTTGCTGTACACGGCATCGAACGAGTTTGGCGCGATAGGCGCCGCCAGCACATCGCCCGTCTCGAATTCCACCAGCGCGCATGATCGCCGGTCCGCGCGCGCCCGCGCCTCTACCGTCATGCTTTCCAACACATCGAAACCCGTAACATGCGCGCCGTGGGCTTCCGCGAAGTGGAACGCCGCACCGCCCAATCCGCTTCCAACATCAAGCACCCGCAGTCCCGGAGCAAGTTTTAACATCGCAGCGCCAACGCGGGCGACGTCCGCGCCGCTGGAACTCAAAAAATTCTCTCCGAAAACCCATTCGTACCGCTGCACGCTTTGAAGCGAATACTGCGGTGGCGCATGCGCCCCATACTCGACGCGCACCAGCGCTAGACCCAGCGCGGGGGCGGTAAATCCCCGGTACGGACCCGGCGAAGCGAGCATCTCATTGATGCGCGATTCGGGCAGATGGCCGCGGGCAACGTCAATGAGAGTGCCGGTAATGTTGCGCACCATTTTGTACAGGAATCCGTCGCCGTGAAACGTGATGTGGTATAGGCCCGCTGCGTCGGACGGCGCGATTACGCCGCCGGGGGCCACCTGGACGGAAAATAGTGTTCGGACGGTGGATTCTTTCTCGACCCCCGCGCACTGGAACGCCGCGAAATCGAGCTTGCCCTCGAATTGCGCGCACAAACTCCGCAACCGCTCCAGGTCCACGCCGTTCGGGGCCGTCCATGCGAACGGCGCGGTAAACGGATCGGGATCGCGCGCAGTCGAGAATGTATATGCGTACACCTTGCCAGTCGCGGATTTGCGCGCATGAAAATCGCGCGGCGCAATCGCGAGTTCAGAAACCAGCACATCCGGCGCGAGCATTTTGGACAACGACCGGCCGAGTTTGTCCAGGTCCGTCCTGGCATCCCAGTGAAACGACATGACCTGCGCGAGGGCATGCACGCCGGCGTCCGTGCGTCCGGCGCCATGCACGCGTATAGGTTTTCCCGCTATCCGGGCCAGTGCGGATTCAATGACGCCCTGCACCGTGCGTTGGGCGGGTTGAACCTGCCAACCGGCAAACGCTGCGCCCACATACCGCACCGTCGCGCGCACCGTGGTGTCGTGGGTTTCGTGCATGGTTACGGTGCAGCGCGCGCTGCTCTACCCCCGCGTCCCGGGAGTAAACTCGGGCCGCTTCACTTCAAGAAGGTAAAAACGCCCGTCCCATTGCATGCGAGACCACACTTTCTGAAAGTCTACCTTCACCGCTTCGCCAACCAATGCGCGCGCGATGTCCAGCTCGCCCAGTTGTGCGTTTACCGCCGCGCGCTCATAAAGTAGTTCAAAATCTCCAGGACCAATTTGCATTGCCACGTCGTAGCCCGTGGCAAGCACGGACAACTCGTCCAGTCCCCAAAGCATTTCCGCAAGTTGGTCGCGCCGCATGCGCGTGGCATCGTTCACCTCGGTTTGAATTGCCGCCGTGCTGAATTCCACCGCCAGGGCGTTCCGCTGCAAGTCCTCCTCGATCAGCCCCAAGAAGTCTTTCATTTCGCGTGGATTGTTCGCCATGCGAAGATAGCGCGCCGAAAACGCCACCGCCTGCTCGCGCCGGCCGCCCCGCGCCGCCGCTCGTGCCGAGGAAAGCCACGCGCCCGCGTTATTTGGCCCATTTTCGCGCGCCAATGCGGCGAGCTTTTCCGCCTGGGGCACATCGTTTTGCCGTCTGCTCGCTTCCGCGAGGGGTAGCAACAGACTCAGGTTGGTCGCGGCCATCTCCTGGTCCGTGTCGAACGCGCCAGCGGCTGTCACCAGCGCCAGCGCATTCCCCTCACCAGCGCCCTCGCGCGGATAAGCCAACAGCATCCCCACGGGCTTGCCGCGCGCGGTTAGCCACGCCGACGTTACGCCCGCGAAAAGGATTGGCCGCGCCGAAAAGTTGTCCCGCATGAATTCCCATAGCAGCAGATCGCGAAAATCGCCTTCCTGCAACCCGCCGTCCCGAAGTGTGGCGTTGAGCAGACCGAACTCGTTGGGGCGCTCCACGGGCCACCGCGTCCACGCGTTGTCCGGCGGG
Source organism: Candidatus Hydrogenedentota bacterium (assembly GCA_034408725.1). Classification (GTDB taxonomy): domain Bacteria; phylum Hydrogenedentota; class Hydrogenedentia; order Hydrogenedentales; family SLHB01; genus JABWCD01. The sequence goes on along the minus strand of JAWXCN010000109.1, from coordinate 1,641 downwards.
AAGTCCGTGACGACGCGCAGTTCGTCCCGGTACGTTGCGGCGAGCCGAGCGCGCCATTCGGGTTGTTCGAGCGCATGAACAGAAACCACGGCGAGGTCACGTCGCACGCCGCGCGCAAGTTGGATAGTCCGCAACAGCGAAGTCGTTCGCGCGTCACCCGTAACGATTACCGCGTTAGTTCCGGAGTCCGCAAAAATACTCCGCGCAAGCGCATCCGCGCGAGCCGCGTCCCGCTTGGGTAGCGCGGCGTATTGCACGCCAACCATAATGGCAACGCCGCACGCCATTAACGCTGTGATCGTTGCGCCACGGTCCCGCCGCGCAAGAACTCGCGCCAGCCACGCCAAACCCCAAACCGCGCCAATGCACACCGCCGCGCTTGCAATCGAAGTCGCTGCATCCGTGTCCCGTAAGACGTATGCCGAACTCCGTTGGTTCGTAAGCATCGGCCAAAAAGGCCCCATCGCCAGGAACAACAATGCCCACGTAGTTGCGGCGCCGCGCATGCCCGGTGTAAACAAGGCCGTCATGCCGGCAAGGGTAGCGCCAAGCATGACCCAGGAAAATTGCGGGCGGAGTTCCAGGCCAAACCCCAGCCGGGGCACGCCGTCGCCAATCGTGGGATAAGCCGTCGCCATCGCGTGCGCTAGAAAACCGTCCAACCCTTCGCCTAACACCAGCGAGCGCGCAAACGGCACAAGCACCGGCGCCGCAAAACCGCACAGCAAAGGCGCAAACACGCGCGCGACCGATATACGCTCGCCCAGCGTCCCAAGCGCCGCCAACAGCGCGATCACAAAAAGTATTGCGAACGATGGATCATTCGCCGTGGCGAACCCGATTGCCAATCCTCCATACGCAAGCCAGCCCGCGGTACGTGTTTCGATCGCGTGCTGAACAAATGCAAGGCCGATCAGCGACAGCAGGACCGTTACCATTGCCGGCGAATTGCTCGCGACCGCGTTGGACCACGCCGGCGTCAGTGCAAACAGCAAGCCCGCGCCCACGCCCCCGCACGCCGCCGTAATCCCCCCGGGCCGGGCACCCAATGCGCGCGCCGCCATCAGCGCCAACATCGCGCATGCAAGCGCCCCCAACATCACGGATGCAAACGACAACCTCCGCGCCGCATCGCCAAACGGAATTGCCGCCACCGCGCGCCCGGTCCAAAGCGAAATTAACGGCGCGCGATAGGGGAACGCTGCATCCAGATACGCCCCCTGCCACGGGCCAAACGCCAAACCGTTCCCGAGGTGGAAAAGCAAATATACGAGCACGCCAACAAAGGCCGCCAACGCGGCAAGCATAGCCGGGCTCACGTTAGTTGGAGGTTCATCCTCGGGAATGACAACCGCAGGCGCGTCACCAGACACTGGCCACGGGTCATCCAAAGGCTTTTGATAGGAATCGCTGGACATCGCGGACGTGCTCCTGCGTCGCGAACGACTTGTAAAGAGTCTACCACAGTCAACAATCTATTTGAATGTTCCGAACGTGGGGTGTGCTCAGGGTAATCGCGTTTATTTGCGAAGCGACTTTGGTCAGGAAATGGAAAGCGGCAGCTACCCGCTGCCGCACTCCAAGGCGCTCCGCGCGGATTTTAGACGTCAATTGGCCGCGCGCAGCGCCTTGGACTGCGGC
>JAWXCN010000108.1:0-8378 GCA_034408725.1 Candidatus Hydrogenedentota bacterium | reverse complement strand
TACATGTTTGATCAAGTCGATGGAACCGATCCCACGACCACGCCGATCGATATCGGCAACGGGACGCCCCCGATTCACGTGCAACTGCTTGACGCGTTTCTCGAGTTGGCAGGTCACAGTGCGTTGGCGGCCAGTAAACCGTTGACACCGGCACAGGCCACAGACGCGATTAACACGCTCAAGGGCGATCTAGATTTCGGAAGTGGTTCGACATCTGGTAACAACCAGAGCGAGACGCTCCACCGGTTGAAGGAAGGCATTGAGCGATTCCTCATTACAGACATCAATGACCCGAGCCGCACGAGCGCATCTCAGAGCTCAATCGTCGTGATGTGGGACCTTATCAACGTGAACCCTAATGGTTCCGGTGAATACAACCACGTCCCTGGCGGTGGCAATGTGGCGTTCATGGACGGCCATGGAGAGTTCATCAAGTATGACTCCATCGGCGTCTTCCCGATAAACCGCGCGTTTGGTAACGCCGTGCTCTGGGCCGCCGGAAACTAAGCGTACAGTAGACGAAAACATATTGGGACCGGGGCGGAATGCGAATTCCGCCCCGGTTTTTTATACTTCGTCACCAATCGCCTGCTTGTCCATAGTCCCCCACTCAAAGATCGGCGCGGGAGATCAGCCGCCGGCTACAGGGGGAATAAAGACGATGGTATCGCCGTCGTTGAGGGAGGACTCCCACGGCACAAACGCTTCGTTGCGGGCAACGCGCAATCGGTCAGCACTAAGCGTGAAGGCGTGCGTTAGCTGTAACTCAGTGTATAGCGCGCGAGGCGTCATTGCGTCCGTTTGGACGGCCTCGCCAGTAAGGCCACGCTGCTCGCGAAGCGCGGCAAAATACTGTACATGAATTGTCTTCATCGTGTTGGAACCGATTCGCCTGCCAAGGCCTTAAGGGCGACCTCCCGCTCCTGAGGGACATTAACGTTTTCGAGCGCTCGCGGGTCTTCTGGCGTGAGCAGCCAGGTGTCCGAATTGATCAAGACCTTGCGGGGGCAGTGATACCCCACGGTCAGAAAGCTCGATAATCGAAAGACGCTTTTGGGTTCATAGATTGCAAACAGCGGTTCAGGAAAGCCGTCATGGACGCTGACAAAAGCGGTCGCAAGCTTAAATGGATTCCGCTGTTCGATAAGCTGTTCGACGGTCCGCCCGGATACATACGGCAGATCACACGCCGTAACAAGCCAGGCAGCGTTGGGATGCGCTTTCTGCGCGGAAAGAATCCCTCCCAGGGGACCGAATCCGAGAAACGCATCGGGTATCTGATGAAACCTCTGGTACTCCTTGATGTCTCCCTGCTCGGCACGCAATGAAATGAAAACTGCGTCGCAATATCCCGCCAACAGGTCGTGGCAATATTGAACCTGCGGTACCCCACGGTAATCGAGAAGTCCCTTATCCGATTCCATTCGGGTGCTATGACCACCGGCAAGCACGAGTCCATAAAGCGGTATCGACTCGACCTGGCCGCGAAAGTGGTCATCCAGAATCGTTCTGAGGCGCTGGGGCTGGTTGTCCGGAACTGCGATTGCATCTGATGACAGTATCGGGTGGGACGCCGAAGCGTGGGTGAATGCGATGACATTCGTGTACTCAGGCGTCTCGCCACTTTCAACCCATACGAGTTTCGGAAGTGAGGTGTCTGCTTCGCTCTCGATAAGTACGACATCGACGTCCAGCAAAGGCCGGGGAGACAGGTATTCGTCCATCTCGCTAGGATAAAGCAGCCCTTGTTGACCATCACCCGTGACAAGGTTGACTCCGAGCGGGAATTTGTCATCCTCATTCCCTGACGATTCACGACGCATGACTTGGGCAGTTTTATAGTTTTCGGCGAGTAATGCAGTTGCGCGGGCAGCCAATGCCGACCGATTGATGGGTGAAGGGCCACAAATAGCTATTTCAAAGGGGTTGTATGTGAAGGCATATATGCCCCTTGCCTGCGTTTTATGACTGCAATTCATAGTCTGATTTTCCACCGGTCTTGGATACCAAACGAATTTCACGAATCACGATATCATGCGAAAGTGCTTTGCACATGTCATAGACGGTCAGTGCGGCTACGGAGACACCCGTCATCGCCTCCATTTCAACACCGGTCCGAGCTTCGACGGACACCGTACATTCTATTTGCAGTGTGGTCTCGTCGGGCTGAAGGATTACAATTTTGCAATCATCCAGGCCCAGCGGATGGCAGAAAGGGATGAGCTCGGAGGTTTTCTTGGCAGCCATTACGCCGGCGATAATCGCCGTGTGGGTGACGGGTCCCTTTTTTGTGACCAATTCCCCGCCTGAAAACGCGCGGGCTAAGGATTCCGGAAGGACGACAACTGCGCGGGCCACGGCGGTCCGCCGGGTAGGAGTTTTACCCGCGACGTTGACCATTTGCGGTTGGTTCTGCTCATTGACGTGTGAAAGCATGGGCGGTTTTCAGCCTCCAATTTGATACATTTCAATGCGTTTGCCGCCGTCGACGTGAGGCGCCGCCCGTTGTTCCGAGTAGCGATCCGTTCGATTCTCCCAAATCCTGGCAACGGTTTCGCGGAGTTCGCCTGTGGACGCTCCCGCACGCAATGGACCACGGAGGTCAGTTCCACGCGAGGCGAAGAGGCACGTGAAGACCTGGCCATCCGCGGATAGACGCGCGCGTGTGCATGCCCCGCAGAACGGCTGGGTGACGGATGAGATGAACCCGATTTCCCCTGCGCCATCTGCATAGGCATAGCGTTCCGCGACCTCGCCACGGTAGTTTTTGTCGAGAGGTTTGAGGGGATAACGCTCAGCGATTTGATCGCGTAGCGAGCGGGACGGTACGACCTGGTCTTTCCGCCAGCCGTTGCAGGTGCCGACATCCATATATTCGATGAAACGGAGCACCGATCCCGAATTACGGAAGTATTCAGCGAGTTCGAGCGTGCAGTGGTCGTTTACCCCGCGTTGAACGACGGCGTTAATTTTTACCGGTCCGAATCCTGCCTCGTGGGCGGCGGCTATACCTTCCAACACCGACTGCACGCCGATGCCGCGTCCACTCATGCGGGAAAACACTTCATTGTCCAAAGTGTCCAGGCTAACGGTAATTCTCCCGAGGCCGGCCTCCCGTAAAGCTTCAGCATGGATGGGCAGAAGAATTCCGTTTGTCGTGAGGGCAAGGTCTTCCACGCCGGGGAGTTCGCGAAGCATGCGAACCAGGGTTGGCAGGTCCTTTCGGAGCAGGGGTTCGCCACCGGTTACGCGAAGTTTTGAGACTCCGAGTTCCACGAATGCCTGTGCAACTTCGGTGATCTCTTCAAAGGTCAAAAGACGTTCTTTTGCAAGAAATTGATAGGAATCATGGTAATGGTCCGCGGGCATGCAATAGGTGCAGCGCAGATTGCACTTATCCGTGACGGAAATGCGCAGGTCGTGCAACCCACGGCCCAGTGTGTCCTTTGGAAGTGACTGTTTTTCAATAAGTGCCATAGTTCAGGGTCCTGCTGATTAGACTTTACAGCACCGCTATTATGCCCGCATTTGTCACGGGATAGAAATCGGGCCGAGTACCCGGTAGAATATATACTTGACTGCGGTGGGGGCACTTGGACAGTCGACAAAACTTGGCGAGGCGGGCGTTGGTTACTTTCACCGCTTGCGAAAACGAAACTGCGTCGCGGGTCAGTGACAGCAGCGCCAAGTATTCCAGGGATAAACAAATGACAGAATTGGATTTTATTCGACATGCGCTTGATGACATGGCGATTGTTGTCCGGGCGAAATATGCGGCGCGAGACGGGCTGGTGGTGTCGTCCAAAGCCGAGGCGAATGACCTATTGACCGAAGTCGATTTGGCGGTCCAGGCAGAGCTGGTGGCGCGAATTCACGCAGACTTTCCCAGTGACGCCATTTATGCCGAGGAATCGGGATTGAACCGGACGCCAACTGATCTCGAGGGTCGCGTGTGGTTGATTGACCCCATCGACGGTACCCAAAATTTCGTTCGCGGCCTGTTTCCAGCCTTTGGGATTTCACTCGCATTTGCCATCAACGGACGGCCGGTTGTGGGTGGCGTCGCAGTGCCGGGAAAAGGAGAACTGTTTCTGGCAGAACACGGTGCGGGCGCGTACAGGAATGGGGAGCGGTTGCGCGTCTCCGCAATCGCCTCGATAGCGCATGCCCGGGTCGAAGTCGATTTTTCGTGTCCCTCGGATCGGACTGAAACGCTCAAGCAGTTTTCCCGTCTGATTGTGGAAACTGGCCAAATTCGGTGTCACTGCGCCGCTGTAATCGGGCTTTGCTCGATCGCGACCGGGGACATGGACGCCTTCGTCCACGTGACCCTGAATGCCTACGACTATGCCGCGGCGATGGTTATCGTTGAGGAAGCGGGCGGACTGTTGACTCGGCTGAATGGCGACCCCATTCACTTGTTTGATGGCAAGCCGGGCGTACTTGGTAGCAATGGATTGTTGCACGCCCAATTTTTCGACGTTATCCGGCGCGTCCAATGAGGAAGGCTGTACAATTCGGCGCAGGCAACATTGGCCGGGGGTTCCTGGGCCAGCTTTTTTACGAATCGGACTTTGCGACAACGTTTATAGATGTTGCGGAACCGCTGATTGCGGAATTGAACGAACGGGGCCGCTATCCCCTTCGTATTCTCGATGAAACCTGTAGCACCGAGTGGATTGAAAATGTGAGCGCTGTCCATTCGACCAATCGCGAGGCCGTCGTGAAGGCGCTGGTCGAGTGCGATCTTGCGGCGACGGCAGTGGGCGTGAACGTGCTCTCGAAAATCGCGCCCGTGCTCGCCGAAGGAATCGAGCGGCGGTTCAAATATACTGATGCCGCTCCATTGAATATCATTGTCTGCGAGAATTTGTTGGATGCGGGTCCGTACCTGCGAGAAGAGGTCCGGTCGCACCTCCCCCCCGCGCTTCATGCGGCTCTGGATGACAGCGTCGGATTCGTCGAAGCCAGCATCGGCCGGATGGCGCCCGTAATGACGGAAAAACAGAAGCAGGAAGACGCCCTGCTTGTCTGCACGGAAGCATATGCCGAACTGCCGGTGGACAGGTCCGGTTTCAAAGGGCCGATTCCGTATTTGAACCACATGCAACCGTGCGGCAATTTTGGCGCTTATGTCGAGCGGAAACTATTCGTACACAATGCGGGCCACGCGGCGACGGCATATCTGGGCTATCTTCGCGGACACGAGTTTATCGCGCACGCAATCGGAGATACTCTCGTGCGCACGCCGGTGGATGCCGCGATGACGGAATCCTGCGCGGGTCTTGTGAGTAAACACGGAATGGACGCGGATGACCTTCGCATGCACAAGGACGATCTCCTCCGGAGGTTTGCGAATCCTCTTTTGAATGATCAGATTGACCGCGTTGCGCGGGACCCCATTCGTAAACTTGGAAACAGGGATCGGCTTGTGGGCGCTGGTTTGATGTGCCTTAGCCAGGGTGTGTCGCCGGAGCATCTGGCGTTTGCGGCGGCGGCGGCGATTCGGTACGATCATAGCGCCGATCCTGCCGCGCAACTGATTCAGACCCAGCTCGAACGCGAGGGTCTTCAACGTGTTCTGCAAGAAATTTGCGGTCTACCGGAAGATTCTCCGTTGAATGGGCTTATCACCGCGGGATTGGAAGGCTTATCGAGAGAGGGATGGGCAAGAGAGAATGCATGAAGTAAAACTGCCTCAATTGGGGCAATCTGTCGAAGAGGCGTCAATCGTCCGCTGGCTAAAGTCGGAGGGCGATTCCGTGGCCAAGGGCGAGCCATTGCTTGCGGTGCAGACGGATAAAGCAGAGATCGAATGCGAGTCGCCTGCCTCGGGGACACTGCGAAAAATTTTGGTCGCCACCGATATTATTGTCCCTGTGATGACGGTGATAGCCTTGGTTGGTGGGCCGGACGAAGCATTGCCAGACCTCGCAAAGTTTGGAACTGGCGGGTCGTCCGTGACGAAGCAGGACGGAGCGCCCAAGGAGCATACGCCGGAAGCAGCCACACCACTCCCCCACTCGCCAATGTCCGCGGCCAGCGCAGGAGCAGTGTCGCCTCGCGCGCGGCGCAGGGCGGATGCGCTGCATCTTGATCCTGGCGTTATAGCCGGGTCTGGAGTGGGTGGCCGCGTGATGGAAGCCGACGTGCTTTCACATGCAGAATCTGCCGGTCCAGCATCTCCCACGGCAAAACGAACGGCGCAGCAGTCTGGTATTGATATTTCGACCGTAGCGGGCAGTGGACCGCGTGGAAAAATTATGAAGAAGGATGTCGCCGCGTCAAAAATCGCGGCGGTGCCAGTGCCGGCGCGCGAATCACGGAGAGTTGCCCTCACTCCGATGCGCAAGATCATCGCGAAACGGATGGCTGACAGCAAGTTCACGGCCCCGCACTATTACGTGACGATCGAGGTCGATATGGCCAATGCGGTGCAACTTCGCAAAACATTGGCGTGGAAACCGTCTTACAACGATATCGTGATGCGCGCGACCGCGGTTGCGTTGCAACAGTTTCCCGGAGTCAACGCACGGTGGCATGATGATGCAATAGAAGAGGTAGGCGCGGTAAATCTGGGCTTCGCGGTAGCCCTTCCGACCGGCCTCATCGTGCCGGTGGTGCGGGATGCACAAGCAAAGTCGTTGCAGGAAATCTCTGTTGATTGCAAAGCCCTTACTGAAAGAGCGCGGACCGGAAAGCTCTTGCCCGACGACTATGCCGGCAACACTTTTACGATTTCCAATCTCGGCGGATTCGGCGTGGACCACTTTACAGCGATCATCAATCAGCCCGACAGCGCGATTCTCGCGGTCGGCCAAATGAAAGACCGCGTGGTGGTGATCGAGGGCGGCATGCACATTCGCCCAATCATGAAATTGACGCTTTCAAGCGATCACCGGGTGATTGACGGCGCATTGGCGGCGCAGTTCATGGGGCATTTGAAAGAATTATTGGAACAGGCACAGTTGTAGTTGGAGTTTGAAATGCATACCTGCGATGTGGCGGTTATCGGTAGTGGTCCCGGAGGTTATGTCGCGGCGATTCGCGCGGCCCAACGCGGGGCGCGTGTCATCGTTATTGAGAAAGAGGAAATCGGCGGAGTCTGCCTGAACTGGGGCTGCATTCCGACCAAGACGCTCATCTACACCGCGGACCTCTATCGAAAAATTCAGCATGCGGCGGACCTCGGCATAACCGTGAAAGACGCTGGTCTCGACTTGAAGGCCTTGCGCGCACGCAAAGACGACGTCGTCAAAAAGAACAAGGCCGGCATTCGCAACTTATTCAAGGGTCACGGGATTGAGGTAGTGAATGGCAACGCCAGCGTCATTGCGCCGGGCGTCATTCGCGTTGGTGACGGCGAAGTACGGGCGGGCGCGATTATTATTGCGACGGGCAGTTCGCCGGCGCAATTGCCGGGACTGGAGATAGACGGCGAGCGCGTTATCACCAGCACTGAAGCGCTGGACCTCGAAGAAGTGCCAAAGCGCGTCGCGATTATTGGGGGCGGCCCTATTGGCGCGGAATTCGCCTCACTCTGGAACGCTTTCGGAAGTGCTGTAACGCTAATCGAACTGATGCCGAACCTGTTGCCAATGGAAGACGCCGAGAACACGAAATTGCTTGCGGCGATTTTCAAAAAACGCGGAATCGACGTACGCACCGAAACGACGGTCAAACAGTTGGACCGCTCAAAAAAACAGGTGCATGTCGCGCTTGAAGGCAAATCCGCGGGCGAGATAGATGTCGATTTGGTATTGGTGGGCATCGGGCGCAAGTATCACTCTGATGTTGTCGCCCCTGTGGGCGCGACGCTCGGTAGCCGCGGCGTCATTCAAGTGGACGATCGAATGGAAACCAATGTCGCCGGGATTTATGCGATTGGCGACGTTACCGGCAAGACCATGCTGGCGCACGGCGCGAGCGCGGAAGGCTTGGTGGCTGCCGCGAACGCAACCGGCGGCGACGAGATTATGGATTATCGCGTACTTCCCGCGTGTACGTTCACGGCGCCGGAAGTTGCGAGCGTGGGGCTCACCGAAACCAAGGCGCGCGACGCGGGGTACGAAGTTCGTGTTGGACGGTTTAGTTTTATGGCCAGCGGGCGCGCCCACGCGATGGGCGAAACGGAAGGTCTTGTGAAAATTGTAGGCGACGCGCAAACGGATGAATTGCTTGGGGTACACATTATCGGCGCGGAAGCCGGCGAACTCATCGCGTCCGCGGCGGTTGCGATGAAACTGGAAGCGACAGTCGCTGATCTCGCTCACACGATCCATACTCATCCGACCTTGTCCGAGACGATGATGGAAGCCGCGGAAGATTTTCTCGGAACCGGCATCCATACCCCCCCACGGAAAGTGAATGTGTAGGAC
>JAWXCN010000107.1:0-16902 GCA_034408725.1 Candidatus Hydrogenedentota bacterium | reverse complement strand
TTCGCGCGCGCGCGCGAACTTCATGTATGCCGAACGGCTCCTGAAATTCCTGCTGTGGCAGCGTGGCGGTTGGCGCGTATACGTGGGCGGCCCGAAATCCATCGCGGAACATCTTCGCCGCTGCTATTCACCAGAAGGCGAGCGCGCATTCGACTTTCGGTTCATGGGGCAAGACGTCTGCGAGCGCGCATTTACGATCGTTGCGTGCGACGCCGCGCAGGCGCCCCCGGCGAAGGAAACGACGAAGCCCCTCGGCCGCCATCTTGATGGCTATCGCATCGGATTCGACCTCGGCGCGTCGGACCGCAAGGTTTCGGCCGTGGTTAACGGTAAGGCGATTTTCAGCGAGGAAGTCGTATGGGAACCTCGCAAACATAGCGACCCCGCGTATCACTACAACGAGATTCTGGCGGCGTTGAAGACAGCCGCATCAAAAATGCCGAAGGTGGATGCCATCGGCGGAAGCAGCGCCGGCGTCATCATCAACAGCCGCCCGATGATCGCGTCGCTGTTCCGCTCGGTGCCAAAGGAACGCTTCGGCGAAGTTCGCGACATCTTCGTGCGCATCAGCAAAGAATTCGGCGTGCCGGTTGAAGTCGCCAACGACGGCGATGTCACCGCGCTCGCGGGCTCGATGTCGCTCGAAGACAATGGCGTGCTCGGCATTGCGCTGGGTTCCAGTGAAGCCGGCGGGTACGTGAGCATGGACGGCAACATTACCGGTTGGCTCAACGAACTCGCGTTTGCCCCCGTGGACTACAGCCCCGAAGCCCCTATCGATGAATGGAGCGGCGACCGCGGAGTGGGCGCCCTGTATTTTTCGCAGCAGTGTGTCTTCCGGCTTGCGCCGAAGGCCGGCATTGCGCTGCCTGACAACGTCACCGACGCGGAAAAACTGAAACATGTCCAACAATACCTGGAAGCCGGGCATCCGGGCGCGATGAATATCTGGCGCACGATGGGTGTGTATATGGGGTATGGCATTGCGCACTACGCGGACTTTTACGAATTGAAGCATGTACTCGTGCTCGGCCGCTGCACATCGGGCCGCGGCGGCGATCTCATCGTTGAAGGCGCAACCAGCGTGCTGCGCGAGGAATTTCAATCGCTCGCAGAACGCCTGAAGGTGCAGCTTCCGGACGAAAAGGCCCGGCGCGTCGGACAATCCATTGCGGCCGCAAGTCTTCCCGCACTCTGACGGCGGATAGCGTTGTACGCGGAAATCGATGGGTAATGGCGTGAAGGGACTGCTGATTCGCCCGCAAAAACTCGAAGACGCCGGCGCAGTCGCCGCGTTGATCAAGATTGGCGCGCGCCATCTTGCGCAAACCGCGGGCGTTCATATTTCGCCAACGCGGCAAACGCACGGCCCCCAACTCCGGACCGCCGGCATCGTCGCCGTAGCGGGAAACCGAATCGTGGGCACAGTGTCGTTTCACGGCCGTGGGCGGCGCTTTCACCTGTTCAACCTCGTCGTACACCCTAAAATGCGCAGGCAAGGTATCGCGCAAAAGTTGGTGGTGGAACTCGAACGCATCGCGAATGCATCGCGCGCAAAGGTACTTTCCTTGCACACGATTGAGGAGACGGGCGCGTTGGTCCCCTTCACGCGGTTGGGCTTCCGCATACAAAGCGCGAAACCGGAGTTCCTCATCGGCCAACCAAGCGAACGCGCATTGACCACCGTTTATATGGTAAAACGGTTGCCGGGATTACCCCGCGAAAAACAGGAGGATGGTGAAACGCATGGAGCTGACACTTTCAACCGCCCAGGTCTTCGTGCCGGACGGTGTTGATCTCGCGCCCGCGCTCGCGCGCACGACGCACCTGGCAATCGGCGCGCACCAGGATGATCTCGAAATAATGGCCTACGACGGCATCGTCAAATGCTTCCAGCAAACGAAAAAGTGGTTTTGCGGTGTCGTCGTAACAAACGGAAGTGGCTCACCCCGAGACGACGTATATCGGAACTACAGCGACGAACAAATGCGCGCGGTCCGCGCCATCGAACAAAAAAAAGCCGCTGTTGTCGGCGAATATGGCTCGCAATTCCTCCTGGACTATCCCAGCAAAGCCGTGAAAGACGGAGCGGACCAGCGGCCCGTCGAAGATTTCATTACTATTCTGCGGGCCGCGAAGCCGGAGGTGGTGTATACGCACAACCTCACGGACAAACACGAAACCCACATCGGCGTCACGCTTAAAGTCATCGAGGCGATTCGCGCGCTTCCTGCCAAGGAACGCCCCGCGGCGTTGTACGGCTGCGAAGTCTGGCGCGATCTCGATTGGATGGTCGATTCGGACAAAGTCGCGTTCGATTGCTCTGCGCACGAAAATTTGCAGATGGCATTAATCGGCGTCTTCGACTCGCAGATCGCCGGCGGCAAACGCTACGACCTCGCCACCATGGGCCGCCGCCGTGCGCACGCCACGTACCACAGCTCGCACGCGACAGACGCAATGACCGGTATTACTTTCGGCATGGACCTGACACCGTTAATCACCAATGACGACAAGGACGTCGCTGACTTTGCGCAGGAATTGATCCGGCGGTTCGCAACCGACGTCGCCGTGCGCATCGGGCAAATGCGCGGCTAACGCCGCACGGCGGCAACGCGCTGCCAATTCGGATGGATACCGCCACTTCTACCGGCGACGGACCCTCCTCACGCAAAAAATGCTGGCGCGCATGGTGTCTGTGTATCGCCGCGCTCGCGATTTCTTGTGGCCAGGACAATGACGCGCCTCCTGCGCCTGCGCGCGGTATCGTATCTTTTGGACCCAACATAACGGAAACCATTTTCGCGCTCGGTGAAGGAGATCGCATCGTTGGTGTCACCAATTTCTGCGACTACCCGCCTGAAGCCGCCGCCAAGACGCGCGTAGGGGGCTATCTCGATCCCGATCTCGAGAAGATCACGGCGCTTGCCCCGGAATTAATCATCCTTCCTGGAAAAATGGAAAAACTCGCCACGCTCGCGCAACAAAATCGCATTCCCATCTTGAACGCTCACATGGATAGCCTCGCGACGATTTACGCGAGCATCCGATCAATCGGCGCGGCGCTAGGCTGCTCACCGAAGGCGGATGAACTGTGCGCGCGCATCGAAGGCGATCTCGATGCCGTCCGGGAATCCGTGAAGGACCAGCCCCGTGTAAAACTGCTCATCATCAACGCGCGGCAAAGCCATGACCTCAATAATCTCTTCACCGTTGGCCAAACGTCGTTTATCTCCGAACTCGCGGATATTGCCGGTGGCGACGCGATCTTCAACGACACTGACAATCCCTACTTCGAGGCATCGAAGGAAACGGTGGTCATGCGCGCGCCGGACGTCATCATTGAATTTCATGCGGGCGAAAACCTGACCGCCGAAGAGCAGGCGCGTTACATTGCCGACTGGAACGAACTCGCCGGTCTGCCCGCCGTCAGAAATCAGCGCGTATATCTCTTCCTCGAATCGTACGGGCTGCGGCCAGGCCCTCGCGTTGGGTTGATTGCCGCGCGTCTCGCGCAATTGCTGCACCACGATGCGGCGGCATCCCCTCAATGAGCGCGGTGCTCGAAGCACGCGGAATCGCGCACGCCTACGAACAGGGCGCGACCATACTCGATAACGTCAGCGCATCCCTTGGCGATGGCGAATTCGTGACAATCGTCGGACCGAACGGTTGCGGAAAGAGCACCCTGTTGCGCATTCTCGCGGGCGTGCTCTCGCCAACTTCAGGTAATGTGCTGATCAACGGCAAGCCGGCGCTCTCCATCGCGATTCGTGAACGCGCCCGGCGTGTGGGTTTTCTTCCGCAGACCGTGAACCCCATTTTCTCGATGCGCGTGATTGAAGTCGTCCAGCTTGGGCGGTTTCCGCATCTCGGCGTCTTTGGGACACTCGCGGCCCACGACCATGCCATTGTTGATCGATGTCTCGGCGATACCGAAACGCGCGCATTGCGCCATCGCGATTTCCTGTCGCTTTCCGGCGGCGAACGCCAGCGCGTGCTGCTTGCGAGCGTGCTCGCGCAGGAACCGCGCGTACTCCTGCTCGATGAACCGACGTCGGCGCTCGATATCCATCACCAGATCGAGATTCTCGCGTTGCTGCGCCGCTTATGCGCTGGGGGATATGGAATCGCCGCCGTTACGCACGACATCAATCTGGCGGCGCGCTTCTCGCACCGCATGCTGGTCATGGGCCACGCCTCGCGCGGCATCATGGCATCCGGCCCCCCCGTGGAAGTGGTGACGGAACCCTTATTGTCGGAAGCCTATGGCGCGCCCATCCGCGTGTGTATGCACCCAATTACCGGCACACCGCTTGTCACGGTCGATGTCGCGCAACCGGTGACGCCATGAAGCCGCGCGCCGTGGTCGCGATGCTGGTTGCCCTGTCAAGCGCGTTGCTGATTGCCGCAAGCGTCGCGATTGGCACGGAGTCCATCGACCTGCGGACAGCATGGGAACAATGGCGCGCGGGCACACCTCTCCATGCCGCGCCCGAACTCAGCATTGTCCTGAACCATCGCCTGCCGCGCACATTGCTCGCGTTGCTCGCGGGAGGCGGACTCGCAATCGCGGGTTGCGCGTTTCAGGCGTTGCTGCGCAATCCTCTCGCAACGCCGTATACGCTCGGCATTGACAGCTTCGCCGCGCTCGGCGCATATTCCGCTACCGTGCTCGGCGTGGGCGCGTCGTTGAGCGTGATGGGATTCTCACTCGTGCAACTGGCGGCATTCGCCGCGGCCGCAATCGACGTACTGATCATCTACGCAATGGCCACGCGCGCCGCGCGCATGTCGCCGCTCGTATTGCTGCTCGCGGGCGTCACCCTCGGCCTGCTCGCGAATTCCGGTATCTTGTTTCTGCGCTACCTCGCCAGGCCAGAGCAATTGATCAACATGGACCGATGGCTCATGGGTGGCGTGGATTTGATCGGGTTTGAACCCGTCATCGCGCTGCTCATCGGCGTGACGCCCTGCGCGCTTGTGCTGCTGGCGCAGGCGGGCAAATACGATCAGCTCGGATTTGGCGAAGAACTTGCCGCGGGCCGCGGCGTTTCCGTGAGGCGCCTCCAGATCGTGACGTTTCTTGCCTGCTCCATACTCACCGGTGTAATCGTGTCCAAGGTCGGCCCCATCGGGTTCGTTGGGCTTATCGTGCCGCACGCCGTCCGCACCGTCACCGGCTCACGCCACCGGATTCTCATGCCCCTCTCCATGATCGCCGGCGGCGCGTTCCTCTGTGCCTGCGACATCCTTGCCCGAAAACTCATGACCGGCGAAACCCCAATCGGCATCATCACCTCAATCATCGGCGCGCCCTTCTTTTTATACTTGTTGGTCAGGCGCCGATTCGCAGATTGGGACCGCGCATGACGGGGCGTCTATCCCCCGTTGCGGATACAGGCGAGGCAGACACGAATCTGCAAATACGGCACTTCACCGTTCAGCGCCTCGAACACGGGACGGAGCCGGCCGTCTTCGTTGTCCTTTGCGGCTTCACGGACCCGTTCAAGCGTCTCGATGCTTGCCCAAGGTTCCGGATCGGAAATACTTGATGAATCGACATAGACCGAAAGGTAACCTTCGACTGTCGACCGCGCGCGCTGCATCTGTTCCGCTACGTCTTCGATGTTTCTGCGCTCGGCAAATAGCCGGTTTGCCAACTCCTGCGCGACCGGTTTCGCCGCGCGCGGCGGTTTTAGCTCCTCCGTCATGACTGTTCGCACGCCGCGCGACTCGCAGAACGCCTGAATCGCCGCGATAAATTCCGGGCCGAAATCCGCGGCCTTGCGATCACCGATTCCGGAAATTTGGCGGAATGCCGCCGGTGTTACCGGTTTTTTCCGCGCCATGTCGTTCAATGAAGCATCGCTGAGAATAAGAAACGCGGCGACTCCCCTCGCGCCCGCGATGCGTTTTCGCAGCGCGCGCAATTCATCGAATAGCTCCTTGTCAAGTGGATACCCCAGCGCGCTCGCCGCCTTGCGCTCCCGGCTGACGGTGACTGCCACGGCGCCAATAATCGCCTCGATGAGTTCGGGGTCATCAGCAAGCCGGGGACCCGGAGCGAGTATGTTGTATTCGCCCCGTTTGACGAGATATTCCTGTGCGACGAGTTGTTCGATCCAGTTGCGAATCGTCGATTGCTGTTCGTCGCGCAGCGCGCCGTAGGCCGGCAATTCATTTGAGCGGCTTTTGAGAATCCGGTCCTCGCGTGAACCACTGAGAATTTGCGCGGTGTATGTCGGGCCCGCATAGTCTCCAACCTGTTTCACACAGGAAATGATCGCGCGCGCGATACGGGTGGCGTCCGCGTGGCTGTCGATTTCCGTGAGGCAAACGTCGCACGCCCCACACTTTCCCCCCTCATAGATTTCGCCAAAGTATCCCAGCAACGTCCGCCGCCGGCACTGCATGCCCGATGCAAACCGGAGCATGTCCTCCAGTTTCTCGATCGCAACAGTACCACCACCCTCCATTTTTGCGGCCATCTTCTTCCACATCATGAAATCAGCGGGCGAGTAGAACAACCAGCATTCGGACGGCAACCCGTCACGCCCCGCGCGTCCGGTTTCCTGTTGGTAATGTTCGATGGATTTGGGCAACCCGGTGTGGATGACGTAACGCACGTTCGATTTGTCGATGCCCATGCCAAACGCAATCGTGGCGACGACTATGTCCGCTTCGTCCCGCGAAAACGCTTCCTGGTTACGCTTTCGGCTGCCGTCGTCCATCCCCGCGTGATACGCCAGCGCCTTGTATCCAAGCCCGCGCAGGTCATCGCTGAGTGCGTCCGCATTCTTGCGGCTAATGCAATACACAATCCCTGCTTCGCCGCGGTACCGGTCAATCACGCCAAGGACCTGGTCCAACAAGGCTGCGCGCCGCACCACGCGATACATCAGGTTCGGACGATCGAATGAACCAACGATTACTTTAGGCGCGCGCAGTTCAAGCTGCTGAGCGATATCATCGCGCACCTGCGGCGTTGCCGTTGCGGTGAATGCGTGCAGTGACGCGCCGGGAAAGGCTTGGCGCAACACGCGCAACTGCCGGTACTCGGGCCGGAAATCATGACCCCAATGGCTGATGCAGTGCGCCTCGTCTATCGCGATGAACGAAACGCCCGCCGCGCGAACGTAGTCAATGAAAGGTTGTTGCACCAGCCGTTCCGGCGAAACGTACAACAATTTCGCGCGGCCTTCACGGACGGCGCGGTCAACACCCCGGCGTTCGGGCAAAGTCATGCCACTGTGAATGCACTCCGCGGGCGCGCCCGCGGCCTTCAATGCGTCAAACTGATCTTTCATTAAGGAAATAAGCGGAGAAATGACCAGGGCCAACCCCGGTTTGATCAATGCGGGCACCTGGTAGCAAAGCGACTTGCCGCCGCCGGTCGGAAGTACGACGACGGAGTCCTGGCTGGCAAGCGCGCAGTCGATGGCGTCACGCTGATAGGGACGAAATTCATCGTAGCCCCAGTAGCGCTTGAGGACGTCTAGTTCGGTGTCGTGCATCCCACAATCAACATACGCGGCTATACGTTAAACCGGAACAACACTATATCGCCGTCCTGCATGATGTATTCCTTGCCTTCAAGGCGGACGTGGCCGGCCTCTTTCGCCTTCACCATGCTGCCCCCGGCAGCGACGAAATGGTCGTAGTTCACGATTTCTGCGCGGATGAACCCGCGTGCAATATCACTATGGATGCTGCCCGCCGCATCTACCGCTTTCGTATTCTTATGAATGGTCCACGCGCGCACCTCCGGTTCGCCCGCCGTGAGGAAACTCATGAGACCGAGCATGTCGTATGAGGTTTGCAAAAACCGGACGCGTGACTCTTCGCCAAGCCCGAGATCCGCGCGGTACGCCGGGCGTTCTTCATCGGACAACTGCGCTATCTCGAGTTCCAGCGCGCCGCTCAGCTCGATCAACGCAACGTCGAGGTCCGCCGCAAATGCGCGCAAGCCCGACGGGTCTTCCGCTCCAATCGATTCCTCCCCATAGTTGCCCAACAGCATCAGCGGCTTTAACGACATGAACCCGAAACCGGCGATATCGCGAAGTTCCGGCGCGGATATTTCGAGCGTGCGCAACGGCTTGCCTGCTTCGAGATGCTCTTTGCACCGCTCAAGAGAGGCCATCTCCTGGCCTTTCTTATGCTCTTTTTCCATGCGTTCGAGTCGCTTTTCCACCACGATGAGATCGCCAAGCTGCAATTCCTCTTCCATCGCCTTTGCATCGCGCCGCGCGTCCACGCCGCCATTCGCATGCATTACATCCTCATTCTTGAACGCGCGCACTACGTGGACGAGCGCCTCGACTTGCTTCAACGCGTTCAGCGCCGCGGTGTCGAGGGCCTTCTGTTCGCCCGCGGATTCGTTCGGCGCGATGTCGATGAACTGAAATTCCGCATACGTAATCTTCTTGGGCTTGTAGATTTCCGCCAGTTTTCCCAACCGCGCGTCCGGCACTTTCAAAACCGCCACGTTCGACTCGCGCGCCCCAAACGTGCCCACCGCCGCCTTCGCGCCCGTCAACGCGTTGAAAATTGTCGTCTTTCCGGAACGGGCAAACCCAATGATACCGACCTTCATGAAATTCCTTTCGAAAACCTGAAAAAGGGAAGTGTGTCCGAACGAAGAATCATACAAGACAGACCGCGTACTACACCAGAGTCCCCTCGCGAAGCGCGGCCTTACACGCTGGAATGGTAGCCAGCTATCAGAACTTTCCGTCCCTCGTCTCGAAGTGTGTTGGTTTCGACAGCGTTTTTCCGCCGTGCTGAATCCAGTGCGCAACCCAGCGATAAAGGGTCTCCAGATTAACGTCGGGCGCGCCGAACAGTTCGTGGCACTTCGAGGCGTTGCTCAACAGCGCGGTCTTGGCTTCCGCGCCGGTTATCCGCGGGGTCTTGCCCATGAGCGCCCCCATGCGCGCCGCGAGTTCGCGAATCGAAATGCGCTCGATTCCCGTCACATTCAATATTGTGGGCGGCGAACTCGCCAGAGGAAGACACTGCAACGCAACCGCGTTCGCATGTCCCTGCCAGATGCAGTTCGCATAGCCCATTGTCACGTCGATGGGTTCGCCGTTCCAAACTTTTTGCGCGACGTCCAGAATCACGCCGTAACGCAGTTCCACCGCGTAGTTCAGGCGGTAATGCAGAACCTGCGTGCCATACTGGTGCGCGGCATGGTCAAACATGCGCTCGCGCCCCAGCCCCGTCATGGCGTACTCACCGACGGGATTCGGCGCGGTGGACTCAGTCGCGCCGCCTCCCTCAATTGGAACAAACGGATAAATGTTTCCCGATGAAAACGCAACGATGCGCGACTTAGCAAAGCGCCTCGCGCACAGTCCCGCGGCAAACACGTTCGTGGCCCACGTATCCCACTCCGCGCCAGTTGATCCAAACTTTCGTCCGATCATGTAGAGGACGTTCTCGGCTTCCGGCAAAGAGTCAACTGCGCCGGGCGCGAGCACGTCTGCCTGGTGCGTGACGACGCCGTGCGTTTCAAGTTCGGCGCGGACATGCGATTGGGAGAATGTCGAAACCGCGGTAATGCGGCGAGCGACGCCAGACGCCTCAACCGCGCGCGCCGCAAGCACGGCAAGGGACGGGCCCATTTTCCCGCCGACGCCGAGGATGACAATGTCGCCCGTCAGCGCGCGCATGGATTCGACGAGCCGCACCGCCGGGCGCGTCATGAGCTCTTCCAGCGATTCTACGGTTTCGATTGTTTCGGGAAGCGGCGGATTTATCATTGCGGGAGTATGCCCGCAACCCCTAGGCGTGAAGCAAATCGTGGATGGCGCTGGTCACGTTGGTCGTGCTGAAGGGTTTTGGCACAAACCGGAGAAACTGGCTGTGGTGGTTTTCGTTGATGGCCTCGCCACCGAACCCGCTCGACACGACACAACGCAGATCTGGGTTTATTTTCCAGAGTTCGTCGAGCGCCCGTGCACCACCCATTCCCGGCATCACGACATCCATAATCACGAGCGATATGTCTTTGCCGCGCGATTGATACACTTCGATAGCTTCTTCGCCGGTGGAAGCCTGGATAACGTCGTAGCCCGACATCTCGAGAATGTCCTGCAATACTGCGCGCAGCAGTTGCTCATCGTCCACAACCAGAATCGTATCCCGTTCGCGTTTCACAATCGTCCCATTCTCGGGTTTGGGTTGAACAACCACCTGGCCGGCGGAAGGAAGGTACACATCAAACGTCGAGCCCTCGCCAAGGGCCGAGTTCACGGTGATGGCGCCGCGGTGAGAGTGAACAATACCGTAAACTACGGACAAGCCCAATCCATACGCCTGGCCCTGCTTCTTCGTCGAGAAAAACGGTTCGAATATGCGCGCAACCACTTCCGGCGCTATTCCCCGCCCCGTGTCCTCGACACGAATGCGCACGTATCGGCCAGGCGACGCAATCTGGAGTTTCTCGCGGTCGGCGTCGGTCACTTCGATGTTTTGGGCCATCACGCGGATTTCCCCCGCGAAATCGATCGCGTCGCGCGCGTTGAGGAACAGGTTCATCAAAAGCTGGTGTATCTGCGCGGGATCGGCGCTCACTTGATCCAGGGTGTCGCCGGAGGTGAACGAAATCTTCACGTTGGGGTTGATTGAATGCGCCACCAACTTCACGGTCTCATCGATAATCGGGTGTAAGGCGAGTTTTGTTTCGTTGCGCGAACCGCCGCGCGCAAACGTAAGCAGTTGGTGCGTGAGTTCCGACGCGCGCACCGCCGACGCCTCGATCTGGGCAAGATGTTTCATCACGGGAGATTCGGGCTGCGTCGCCTGCTTGGCCAATGTGGCGTATCCCAATACTCCCGTCAAGATGTTGTTGAAGTCGTGCGCAATGCCGCCCGCAAGACGGCCAACACTGTCCATCTTTTGCGCCTCAAGCAGCCGTGACTGCAACGCTTCCCGCTCGGTAATGTCAACCACGACGCCCGCCGCGGCGATGACGGAACCGTTCTCGTCCATCACGGGCGCAATGGCCCCATTGCAAATGCGCAAACTTCCGTCCGGCCTGCGAAGTCTGATGTTCCGCAGCTCGACGTGCTTGCCAAGTTTCAGCACCCGATCATATATCGCCGAAATGAAGGATTCAGGGTCTTCAAGGAGGTCTTTCGCGATCGTTTGCAGCGTGTCCGCTTCGATTGTGGCCAGTGTGATCCCCGTCAATTCCTGCATCCGCGCATTGAACTCGATCGCGCTGCCCTGCCGGTTTAACACAAACATCCCGACATCGGCGGCGTGCAACGCGCCTGAAAGCATCCGGTGCGAAGCAACCAACTCCCGTTCCGCGCGCTTGCGCACTTCAATATTGCGCACAACCACGCTCACGCCGAGGATGGCGCCGTCATCTCCGTAGATGGGCGAAAAACTCGCCCCCGCCGCGAATTCCACGCCGCTGGCGCTACGCGCGGTAACGTCAATCTCCTGACGGGACGCGCTGTTCGTTGCCCACGCCGCGACGCCGTCCTGGACGTCCCCGAGGCCGGTCACTAACAGATGGCGTAAATCCTTGCCGAGCGCCTGCTCTTTGCTGAATTGAAATAGCCGCTCGGCCCCTTTGTTCCACGTCTGTACACTGCCGGCATCATCCACGGCAAAAACCGCGTCCGCCGTCATGTCCGCCACGCGCGTGAGATATTGGCTGGCTTGATGGAGACTCTTGTAGCGCCGACCTTCTTCCTCGGCGTTCAACATCATGCGCGACAGTTCGTGCATCAATGCGAGCATGGACAGAAGCAAGCCGATATAACCGACGCTTTCGCTCATCCGCATGGCGAGATCATGTCCCAGCCCATTGTCGCCGACCAGGAACACGCCCGAAAGGCCGTTGATCTCTTCCGTAAAATCCAGGAACCGCGCGAGGGTCAGCAGAAAGCAGCCGCCGAGATACAAGCCGGTTGCGTACGTGCTGCGGCTCAATTGGCCAACAAACACGCTTACCCCGAATACGAGCCCCGCCGTCCCCACCAATTCAAAAGCGTCGCCTACGAGTTCATTTTTCAGAAACATGTTCGGGTAAAAAGACAACAGGAAGACGACAACGCCTGAAATGATAAGCGTCAGCGCGAGCCAGCGATACTGCTTGCCGGGTGATCCCCGGTCGAGACGGTCGTTCACGGTCATGTTCCCCAGAGAATTATACCTTACAATACTCCGAAAACAAAGAACTATATTCAATAAATTCAATTTATTCTATCTTTTGGAGTGGCTTGCGGTGTTTGAAGGCAGAAAAATACACCGTTACAATGCACCCATCTCCCGGCGGGGCGGACCGGGCCTTCTTTTATCACACTTTTGGGGAGAACAGCGGGACCATGCCAGCACACGCAAAGTCTGCATGTTTTGGAGTCATTGTCGGTAACCGGGGGTTCTTCCCCGACGTGCTCGCCAGCGAGGGATATGAGGTCATCACGGGGCTGCTCGCGCGGCTCGGATACACCGTCGTAGTATTGACTTCGGACGACACAAAATTCGGCAGTGTCGAGACCTGGGACGATGCGAAGAAGTGCGCGGAACTGTTCAAGAAGCATTGTGAGCAGATCGACGGCGTCATTGTTACGCTCCCGAATTTCGGCGACGAGCGCGGTGTCGCGGACACGTTGAAGATGGCCGGGCTACATGTGCCCATCTTGGTTCACGCGTGGCAGGACGACCCTGCGAAGATGTCGATCAAGCATCGGCGAGATTCCTTTTGCGGAAAGATGAGCGTGTGCAACAACCTCAAACAATACGGCATCCCGTTTTCCATTACTGCGCGGCATACGATGGACCCGAACACGCCGGCGTTCGAGAATGAAATCCATACATTCGCGGCGACGTGCCGCGTGGTGCGCGGATTGCGCTCGTGCAGGATCGGCGCGCTGGGAGCGCGGCCCGCGGCGTTCAACACGGTGCGCTACAGCGAAAAATTGTTGCAGGAAAGCGGCATCACGGTTGAAACGCTCGATCTTTCCGAAGTCTTCGCGAAGGCCGCGCGCATGGAAGATGGTGATGCGCGCATTAAAGACCGTATCGCGGCGATCAACGGTTATACGGACACCAAAGGCGTTCCGAATCAAGCGCTGATCAAGATGGCCAAGTTGGCGACAATCATTAGCGAATGGATGGAACGGCTCGATCTCGATGCCACCGCCATCCAATGCTGGACCAGCATGGAAGAATGGTTCGGCGTCGTGCCCTGTACGGTGATGAGCATGATGAGCAACGATTTGCTGTCGTCCGCGTGCGAGACGGACGTCGCGGGCACGGTGAGCATGCAGGCGCTCGCGCTGGCTTCGGGTTCGCCAAGTTTCCTGCTGGATTGGAACAACAACTACGGCGACGACCCGGACAAGTGCGTGTGCTTCCACTGTTCGAACCTGCCGAAGAGTTGTTTCAATTCGACGCGCATGGAGTATCAGGAGATCATCGCCGGCACCGTCGGCAAGGAAAACACCTACGGCACAATCTATGGCCGCATCAAATCACAACCGATGACATACTGCCGCGTCAGCACCTTCGACAACGAAGGCATCATCAGCGGGTATGTCGGCGAAGGCGAATTCACCGATGACCCGATCGAAACCTTCGGCGGATTCGGCGTAGCGAAAGTACAGGGGTTGCAAACCTTGCTGCGATACATCTGCCACAACGGGTTTGAACATCACGTCGCCGCGAACCACAGCCAGCATGCAAGGGCGATACATGATGCGTTCACGACGTATTTAGGCTGGGAATGCTATTGGCACCAGGGATGAACCCAATTTTAGATTTTAGATTTTGGATTTTCGATTGAGTTCAGAAATCAGGTCGAGATTGAAATTAGACATTTTAACTTTTCCTTCGTGTGCTTCGTGTCTTCGTGGTGGGATAGGAGAATTCAATTATGCCGCAGATGGGTGTTGGGATTGTTGGGACGGGATGGGTGTCGGGCGAGCACGTGCGCGCGTTCGAAGCAAGTCCGCATACGAAGGTCGTGGCGCTATGCGGCCGCACCGAAGAAGGCGCGAATGCGAAGGCCGTGGAGTGCGGCATTCAATGCGATATTTTCACCGACTTTGAGAAAATGCTCGCGCATCCGGATGTAAACATCATTTCGATTGCCACGCCGCCGCATGTGCATAAGAACGAAGCGGTGACCGCGGCGCAGGCGGGCAAGCATTTGATGCTCGAGAAGGCGATGGCGACGACGCTGGAGGATTCGCGCGCGATACGCGACGCTGTAGCGAAAGCGGGCGTGAAATCGGTAGTTAGTTTCGTGCTGCGATTTAATCCGTTGTTCGAGATCATCAAGGCGCAACTCGCGGACGATCTCATCGGCGACATTATGATGGGCGAGGTGGACTACTTCCACGGGATTGGCCCGTGGTACAAGCAGTTTGGCTGGAACATAAAAAAAGACGTAGGCGTCAGCTCGCTGCTGTCCGCGGGTTGCCATGCGATGGACGCGTTGCGCTGGTTCATGGGCGGCGACATCGCGGAAGTGTTTCAGTACGCGACTTACGGCAAGGGCGCGGACTTCGCCGGCTACGAATATCCGCCGACCACCTGCACGATGGTGAAATTCACTGATGGCCGAATCGGCAAGGTCGCGTCGTGCATCGAATGCATCCAACCCTACGTGTTCAACATCAATCTCGTCGGCGCGCACGGCACGATCAAGAACAACCAGATTTTTTCCAAAAAGAAATTCAAGGGCCAAACCACATGGGCAACGGTGCCGACGATCATGCCCGACAGCGGCGACGTCACGCACCATCCATTCGTACACGAGGCGGCGCATCTGGTCGAGTGCATTCTCGAAAACAAGGAGTCGCACTGCAACATCGCCGACGCGTACAAATCGCACGAGGCCTGTTTCGCCGCGGACCGTTCCGGACAGGATGGCAAACCGGTGGCCCTGCCGATGTAACGCATGAAGCGATTCATCTCCAAGAACGTTTTGATCATCCTGATGGGCGCTATTTGCATCGGGCTGGCAGTGTATTTTCCCGATTTTACGACGCCCGGTAATCTAAAGAATCTTGCGCGGCGCATCAGTCCGACGGTGGTGATGTCGGTCGGACAGGTGCTCGTGATTTTGACCGCGGGCATCGATCTCTCGGTCGGCAGCGTCGCGGCGCTTGCGCAGATGATCACCGGAAAAGCGATCAAAGACTTCGGATGCCCCGTGCCGGTTGGTTACACGTTTGGCATTTTCACGGGTTTCCTGTGCGGCGCTGTAAACGGCATCCTCATCACAAAAGGCCGCATCCCGCCATTTATCGTTACACTCGGCATGATGCTCGCCGCGCGCGGCGCCGCGCTCGGGCTCTCCAAAGGTTCGCGCATTTCCGGCCTGTCTGATTCCTTCAAATGGATCGGCGGCGGAACGAACTGGGCGGTGCCGTTTCTCGTCGCGATTTCGCTGGTCGGCATCTTTGCGATCATGCTGAGCTACTCTCGATTTGGCCGCCAGCTCTATGCAACAGGCGGAAACCTCGGCGGCGCGCGATTGTCCGGCATCAACGTGGACCGGGTGCGACTCGGCGCCTATGCGCTGTGCGGCGCGCTCGCTGGCATGGGCGGGATCATCATCGCCAGCCGGTCCGGTGTCTGCGACCCGACCGCCGCCGAGGGCGCCGAACTCGACGCCATCGCCGCGTGCGTCGTCGGTGGCGCGAGCCTGATGGGCGGGGAAGGCGGCGCCATCGGGGCGCTGTTGGGCGCGCTAATCATCGGGGTGCTGGTAAATGTGTGCCAGCTTCAAGGCGTGCCCAACGAGTTGCAACGCATTATTATCGGAGTCCTGATCGTTGCCCTGGTATTTACAGATAATTGGCGCAAGCGGCGAGCGGGGAAGTTAAAGGAGTTCTGAATCGGGAAGAAGCCCAAATGGTCCTTCCCCCAAAACCACGTTTTAGGTAGAAGCCTATTTGGACTGCGGCGGCCCCCAAGGCCGCCGCTGTGGCTGTTTATCACAGTTCGCTAACTTAAAGGCTGGATACGTGGTTTCCATCGTAGCCCGCATTTGTAAATGGGAGTCCCTCCTGTATCGCATCCATACGCTACTGGACGGAAAAACACTCTTGTGATACACTTATTCACGGAGCTTGGGTTGCATTCAATGTGGTAACTTGGAGACTACTCCGGTGGAACGCGAACGCAATCTGCTCTTTGGTGTGTTTGCCGTGCAACTGCGCAAGGCCACACCCGCGCAAGTCATGGAAGCCGCTGCTGCCTGGGCGGTAGACCCATCGCAAGACCTGCCTAAACGCCTGATCAACGCACGCGCAATCTCCGCCCGTGACCTCGAAGCCATCCAGCGCTTCGTAAACGAAGCCGTATCGCTCCACGGCGGCGACGTCGCCAAGACGCTCGAAACTTTCGCGGAAGTACGTTTCGGCTACTCGCAACTCGACGCGCATGCCACTGCCGCGACCATACAGGAAACGGGCGGCGATACGGCCCTGATGTCGCCGGATTCCGCGCCCGGAATTGAATTGCCCCGAGTTCTGGAGGCGCCCGGACGCTACTCGCTCAAGTCCGAGCACGCGCGCGGAGGGCAGGGCCGCCTGCTTCTGGTTCACGACGAGCAGATCGGGCGAGACATTATCCTGAAAGAACTGTTGCCCGGCGAGTCCATCAAGACCGATACGCCGACGCCCATCCGCCAATCCGCCGGTCTGCTGTACCGCTTCATTCAGGAAGCGAAAATCACCGGCCAACTCGAACATCCATCCATAGTGCCGGTCTACGAACTCGGTGTCCGCCCCGACGGCAGCCCGTATTACACCATGAAGCTCGTGAAAGGCAGCACGCTTTCCGAGGCGTTGCGCAAGACCACGACCCTTCAGGAACGCCTCGCCTACCTCACCAACTTTATCGGCGTGTGCCACGGCGTTGCCT
>JAWXCN010000106.1:0-5817 GCA_034408725.1 Candidatus Hydrogenedentota bacterium | reverse complement strand
TGGTGTTGAATCGCATGGCGTAAACGGTATGCGCGTCGCGCAGAGCTTTGGCGAGCGAGTCTTCGCGCTGGGGCACGGCGACGAGGTGGACGTGATTCGTCATCAGGCAATAGGCCCACACCGCCAGGCCGCGGCGTTCGGCGTACTGGCGAAGGAAGCGAAGATACGCGCGGCGGTCATCGTCGGAGTAGAACACGTCGGCGCGACGATTCCCCCGTTGCGTGACGTGGTGGGCAAACCCCGGTACGACGATGCGTGCGACACGGCTCATAAGAAAATAATATCGAGAATTTCATGCAAATATCAAACAATTCGTAGTCTGTCCCTAATATAATCGCTCAACAATGCCGGAAGCCTTTGCGCGGAGAATGGTCAATTGGAAGTTGCGGAGCGATATTATCTCGCCGCGCTGAACCTCGATCCTGAATATGACTTCACGGTGCGCAATCTCGGAAAGGTCTATCTGCAGACTGGTAATCCCAAAGCCGCGCTGCCGTACTTCGAGAGACTGCTGAAGAAGGACCCGCTGGAACCAGAGGCGAACTGGCTCGCGTATGATTGTCTGAAAGGGCAACTGCGGTTCGATGAAGCGTTCGCGCAACTGAAACGTATGGCGACGTTTCCCTACGAAGACGCGCGGGTGTACAAAGAGCTCGGTATGCACTACCTAATAACGAGCGGCGGCCGGAATTTGCAAGACAGATGTTCGCGAAATCTTTGAGCATTGATCCGGACCAACAAGATTTGACGGAGTTGTCCAATAACCTTGGGAAACAATCCACGAACCCCATGGGCGAAGGACCGGACGCGGGAATCGGCCCGGTCGTTCCGCAGCCGCAAATGCCGGTTATACCGTCGCCGCAGATTCCGGGACTGGGGTCCGGCGGGGCTGGGAGCATTAACCCTCTCAGGCCTTAAGACACACAAAAATGCGCGCGGTTCGGGAAAGCGGTCAAAATTCTTAAGAATCCAGGCAATCGTCCATAGTAGAACTTTTGTTACTATTGGCGGCATGGAATCGAAGTACGTCAAGATTGCGAAGGTGTCGGAGTTTGAGGGGTTGCGTTTCCGCAAGTATTCGTTGCTGGCTCGGAATGTGGCGATTTTCCGGGATGCGGACGGGGTGTTTTTCGCGACGGAGATTAGTTGCAAGCATCAGAACTGGGACCTGACGACGGGCCGGTTCGACGGGGACATCGTGACGTGTCCGCGGCATGGGTGGGTGTACAACGTGCGGACCGGGGATTGTCTGACGCATGAATCGACACGGTTGCGGAAGTATGGGTTGCGGGTCGAAGGAGACGATATTTATATCACGCTGCTGCCGGTGGAAGAGACGTGAGTGAGGAAGGCAGGAAGTGAGGGAGCGCGGCAGACAGAAAGTGAGGGAGACGAGAAGCGCAGGCGATGAGAAGCGGGGAAGATAATTTCTTGAAAGATTTTTCGTTGGTGTTAGCGCGCTCCGAATAGGGACCGGATAAATTCGAGCAGGCCATCGATCAATTGCTGGATCACTTCGAAAATTCCGCTGGGATTCGGTTCTGGACCCGGTTCGTCGTCGTGCTCGATGAGCACTTTGACTCGCGCGATATTGTTGGTCTCGTCTTTTTCCAACACGTTGTCGTCGGGGTCGACGTCGGATTCGAGCCAGTATTCGCCATCGGGCAGACCGGTGATATCGATCCACTGTCCGGGAATACTTTTGTCGTAGACGTCTTCATAGCCGACGGAGATGCCCTGTGCCCGGTCGTCGCACACGGCATACACGGGATCGTTCGGCGAGTTCGGGAGGTTCGGGTCGTATTGAAAGCTGTCGACAAGGCAGAAGCTGGTCTTCTTGCTCGTTCCCACAATCTCGCCAACTCCTTCGCCAGGCAACACTTCCCGGAGCCGGTACATTGCCCATCCCTCGAAATGGGTATGGTTGTGCGATGGATGGTATAGAAATGCGCCTGCCTTACGATTGAAGTGTGAGCCGTCGCTGCGGAAAATGCGCTGTTTGACCGCCTGGGTCAGCTCTTCATGTTCGTGTTTTTCCTTGGGTTTGACGCCAAAAATGTGGATGGGGCCATCGCCGATGTTGGCAGTCGCATTCGAAAAGGCGATATGGGTTTTGCCGGGCTTAATGTCCGACCGAATTTCGTAATCGGACAGGAAGCCTGGATCGATAATCATATCGGGAAGCAGATCGGTGACTGGCTGGGCGAGCGCCGACGTCCCGGCCCAAACTAAGAGGAAACTAAAAACGATTCGCATACCGTACCCCGCTGGTGATGTATTGCCGAACATTGTACCAAATCGTTTTCACTTTATTTCACGGAATAGACAACCCGGCGAACAGTATCGTACCCTAAAGTGGGGTTGCGAAGCGCCATCGGCAATCGGACTGGACTACGGGGCTTGGCACATATATGCACACCAAAGAAGCGCGAAATAAGTTTCGCGAAGCGGACCAGCTCTTTCGCGAGAAAAAATTCCCAGAAGCGTTGGCCGTCCTGGATGATCTGGACAAGGAATTCCCCGATACCAAAAATGTCCTGTATCCCCGTGCGATGTGTCTGGCGCGTGTCGGGCGTTTCGAAGAAGCGCTCGAGTTATGCCGGCAACTGAAGGTCGAGTTCGGGGACCCACGCGGCGAAAAGTTGATGGGAAAGATCAGCGCGCTTCGCAAGGCGCGGATCGAAAAGGAAAAGAACAAAGCTCAGCCCGTCACGAGCGGTCACGCCGCCGGGCCGTCCGCCACGGTTTATTCGCTCGATTCAGACCCGCCGCAGGCCGGGGAAAAGAATCTTGAGTTCAGCCCGGTATTCAATCCGAGTGCACCGCAATCGGTGGGTCCCGCTGGCGTCACGCAGGACATCCTCGATCTGGGTGACGGTTCGCCTGTAATTGACATGGCGGCTTTGGATGATTTATTCGCGCCGAGAGGCGCGCCGATATCGCCACCCATCAAGGTGGCGGAACCCACGTCCCGGACCGGTTTATATATCGGAGTAGGAATCGCCGTTGCGGTCCTGCTCGGTCTAATAGCCATACCACTCTTGCTGGGAGGACAATCCACGCCGGCGACGTCACCTACCGCGTCCGCACCCGAGGCGCCTGCGGAGGTGATTGAAGCGCCGCCAATAGACTGGCTGACATCGTTCGAGGCCGCTGTATCGCGCGCGAACGAGGACGGCTCGCCGGTCCTGTTGTTTTTTTATTCGGGCAGCGCGGCCTCGCCGGAAGTCACGCAGATGGACGACTACGTATGGAGCGATCCGAGCGTGCGCAATCTCGCGAAGGATTGGGTCTGCGCCAGGGTGGACGTGGATTCCGAACCGGAACTTGAGGAGCAATTCGAGTTATCCCGCCTTCCGACGACCGTTTTGACGAGCTACTACTTCGAGGAAACCGACTATCGCCAGGAAGGCAGCACTACGGCACAGGACTTTTACAGCTCCATCATGGCGGCCAGCATAGGGCCTCACGAAGAACCTGCATTGCCCCCGATGCCCGTGATCGCAATGGTCATGCTGCCCATTCTCCTTATTATCGCCACCTTCGTTCCGCTGCTGGTGACCCTGCTGCTCTTTGGCAAGATGCCGGAACAGGACCCGGTGAGTGGCACGTTGGGTGTAGTAGCGGTCGGCTTGGTGGCGCCCGTTTTTGGCAGGCAGGTCCTCCGTAGCGTCTACCAATTAGACTGGACGGAACTTATTGTTTACTACGTATTGTTTGCAGGACATCTGTTTGTGTTTAACGCGATCATGACACGTCTGATCGATGCGGACATGCCGTTCTGGCTATATGTGTATGCGCAAATCATGATGCGCTGATAGTGGAGAGAGTAGCTTGCCTGAACTGCGAAAATCGATTAAGTTTCCTTTTCTTGCGCCGCCGGGGTATAATGCAGGCGGGAAGCGGGTAACAGCGGGTTGTCTGATGCGGGAGATTTTGGTGCATGAACGTTGAAACGAGTTCTGCGGAAACCCAAACGAAATTCAAGGAGGCGGATCAGCTTTTCCGCGCCAAGAATTTTCCGGAGGCACTGGGAGTTCTCGACGAACTCGACCAGGAATATCCAAATGTAAAAAATATTCTGTACCCGCGCGCCATGTGCCTGGCCCATGTAGGCAGGCACGAGGAAGCACTGGAAGTGTGCCGTCAATTGAAGGTTGAGTTTGGCGATACCCGGGCAGATTCGTTAATGACGCAGATTAGCCTGTTCCGGAAGGCCGCCATGCAAAAGGAACGCGACAAGAAAGATCACAAGGTCGCGGGTTCCGCCATGCCCCCTCCTGGTGTCTTTCAGCTTGATTCCAGTCCGCCACCCTTGCGCGATCCGGGAGACTTGGGTTTTTCAGCATTCGATGTTGATCTTACGAAGATGAACGCGGACGGCGATCAGGTTGACGCGGGACGAATGGATGACGTGTTCGCGCGCACTCCCATCGCACCTGTACCTCAGCCCAAATCAGGCCCGCTTTCCAGCACCATGATTTACGTGGGCATTGGCCTTGTCTTACTGATTGCGGCGATTGTCGCCCTGGTTTTTCGTGGTGGATGACGATTTCCCGTGATGTCGTTGTAAAAAGCAAAGACCCCCGGCTGGGGAACCGGGGGCAATGCTGGGACCGTGCTTTCCGTCTTCTAAGCGAGACGGTTTCAAAAGTGCAACCCTCATGCCAGCATGTTATCTGCTAGGTAGATATTCGTAAACCCTTTTTCTTTGGCGATTTACAATTGATTTTCAATCGGGCTGCTGTATTCATCAATGCCAGTTTTTTGACGACTTGACGAACAGAGTTCGTCAGATATACTACTTTTTGTCAGTGCGCTGACTATTATTTTTAGTGCACAGGTTATACGTGTTTTTATTAGAATTCTATTTGACGGTACCGAGATTCTTTGATAGAATGGGTTGGGATTAAAAACGTGCTTTTCCCTGCCGTGTACGATACGGCGCGCGAAACATTGAGCCTAATCTTTGAACCGGGAGCCCAACATTCGTTGTAGCTAACGGCAGGCCACCTTGAGTGGAAGCCGGCCGCTACCATGAGGGCACCCACCTAGTGGGTAGGTTCAATATGTTTCGCTGCCACCGGCAATGTGCGGGGAAACTTTTTCTTTGCGAGGCAGGGGTGCTAAACCCCTGCCTTATCTATTTGGAGAGGGTTATATATTGACTGCTGGATCATTTAATGCTATCAATATAACTGAAAAAATGCTCAATATTGTCAATAATTAAACAAATATTCGAGATTTGCGAAAAACTATCTATTGCGAATATAGGGTGGATAATGGCATTATCTTGTCTAGGGATTGTAGCGGTGCTGGCTTCGGGGCAAGGTAAAGTCTTGACAGATAGTTCGATTTTTGCTAACCTGAGCATGACTACTGAACAAGTAGCCGAGTTGTCATTCGCCGAATAGGGGCGCCATAAAGGGCTTCCAGGCAAACGCGCAAAGGGGTTAATCCCAACGCGCCGGAGGTGTAATAGCCTTGCTGTTTACTAAGCCGACAAAGGCTGTAGGGGTAGACGTAGGTTCTCATTCTGTCAAGACCGTGCAGGTTTCCCGTTCTAATGGGGGTCTCAAGGTCGAGAATGTCGGATACGCGGTTATTGATAAAACCCAAATGAATACGGACCCGATTCTCGCACAGGCCCAGGCCGTCCGCGAGGCCATGCGATCCATTCCGACAGCGCAGACGCTGATTGTTGGCGCATTGCCCGGTCAGACTGTTGTTATCCGCTATCCACGCTTGCCGGACATGGCCGATGCGCAGCTTTCAGCGGCAATCGAGAAAGAAGCCGGGCAGAACATACCGTATGAG
>JAWXCN010000105.1:0-41617 GCA_034408725.1 Candidatus Hydrogenedentota bacterium | reverse complement strand
GTTCGGCACGGACATGACTATGGAAGGCGGAGTGGGGAAGATACTCGACGCAAATTTCACCGATGAACAGCGCGCCCGCGTGCTCGGCGGGAATTTTCAGAAAATTCTCGATAAAAGGAATGTGTCATGAGCCGGTACGAACCCTTGTTCGGTCCCGGCATCATCGATGCGCACGCTTTCATCGGCAACTGGCCGTTCCGGCGGTTGCGTCATAACGACGCCCCCGGGCTGATCCAAATGATGGATACCTTCGGCATATCAAAGGCGTGCGTCGCGTCCGCGGATGCAATTCTGTACCGGGATTCTCATGACGGAAACCGCATGCTTCACGAGCAGACGCGTCCGCACGCGGACCGGTTTTTTCTGTACGCCACGCTCAACCCCGCCTATGCGGGCTGGCAACGCGATCTGAGGGAATGCGTTGATCTCGGATTTTCCGCGCTGCGTCTGTATCCCACCTATCACGGCTACGCGCTCGAAAGCCTGGAAACGCTCGCGATCATCGACGCAGCCACTGAGGCCGGATTACCCGTGTCGTTCACGGGCCGCATCGAAGACGTCCGCCAACGCCACTGGATGGATGTGATTGACAATATCGATCCCGAAAGCGTGCTCGCCCTCGCGGAACAACGGCCCAAGACCACCTTCATTATGCTCGAAGCCATCCTCGGGTACCCCCGCGACAGCGACATCTGGAAACGGATGCACGCCCTGCCGTTCTACGCCGAGCTAACCCGCATGACTAGCGTGCTCGACAAGAATATCGAGATCATGCTCGGCGCCCTCGGGCCGGACCGAATCCTTCTCGGCACCGGGTTTCCGTTCAAGACGCCATCTCCAGCCTTCCTCAAACTTCAATGCCTCAACGCCGACGCCGAAACCAAGGAACACATTGCGGGTGGCAACGCGGAACGGTTGTTTTCTTCCAAGAACTCTTCTTGACTACTGCGACATTTTGGGCGAGGCTCGACTACTTGTGTAATTATTTATTGACTATATACATTGATATATAATTTCAAGGTTTATATTTTAAACCGAGCTAATACACGCGCTTTCTAGCCGTAAACAGGGTAATTTATATATTCTCTTTTGATTTATCGAAATAGTTGCTTGCATTACAAGGTAGTTTGTATTAGTATTAGGTTATGCTCGTCGAGAATAAAAGTTCCAATTCAGTCTTTAGCCTCGATAATTGGGTAACCCAGGTCCGCAAGGGCCTGTTGGAATTGTGCATCGTGACGTTGCTTTCCGAAGGCGAAATGTACGCCTACGACCTTGTGAAACGCCTCGCGGATATCAAGGCCCTTGTCATTACGGAAGGCACTATCTATCCCTTGTTGGCCCGATTGCGCGGCGCAGGTTTAATCACGTCCCGCCTCGAGGAATCCTCCGGCGGTCCCGCGCGAAAATACTATGTGCTGACGGACGAAGGCCGGCGAACCGTCGAATCGATGCAGAGTTACTGGAGCGGTTTATCCGGCGATATTGGCGCCCTGGTGAAAAAGGATGCTCAGTTATGACGCAATGGACTTCCGACGCTGAAAAACGGCTAAGCGAATATCTCGCCGAGGTAGAACGTTTGGCACGTGCTAACGGCGACGATGCCGACGACATTGTCGATGGTCTGATGCTGCACATCCGCGCGGAAGCGGCCGGCCAATCCGGAACGATGGTGACGGCCGAACAGGTCCAACAGGTTCTTACGAAACTTGGGACTCCGGAACAAATTGCGGGGCGGGAATCGGGCCCTATCAACACGGCGCCGAAAGCATCGCCGGGCGAAAATGTCGAACGGCCGATTTACTCCCCGCGGAAAAGCGCGTTGGTTTTGATTCTCGGAATTCTGGTTCCGGCGGGCGCACTGATTTTTGAGTTTTGTCTCGGCGCAATGGCGGAAATGTATGTAGATCCGATTCCAACCTGGTGGCATATTGCGGCGGGCGCTGCACTGTTGGGGGCATTGATTCTGGTGCACTTCTTTCTGGAAAGCCCTGATCAACAGTTTCACAAACGGTGGTCGCGCGCGGCATTTGTATTGAACGGGTACGCCACGGCACTCGCGGCGGTCTACTTTCTCATTTATATTCCACTCCTACCCGTATCCGTAGTCGCGCTGCTCGCGTTTGGTCTTGGCATCATGGGTTTCGCGCCAATGTTTTGTCTTGTTGCAGGGTTAATTCAAATGGATGCACTGTATCGTTTGCATTCACAACAACCGCTCGCATGCCCGCTTCCGCGCCGCTACTCGATCATGGGCGTGGCTGTCGTGCTGTTGCTGGCGGCGGTGTACACAGGCCCCGGCATCGTCGCCGCGCGTGTATTACCGATGGCGATTAGCGACGACCCGGTGTCGCGTGACCGTGGAATCCGCCAGATTCGGACGTTCCATCTCGAACACCAGTTGTTAAAAGCGTGTTATGCGCCTATTGTTCGCGGGATTGGTCCCAGCCGGCGATGGAACACGGACGACATTGCGCAACGCGATCAGTATCGCAACCTGTATTTCCGCGTGACGGGTGTGCCCTACAACAGCGTTCCGAAACCGGAAATGCGCGTGACGTTCCGCACGCGGCCATTTGCGAATTCGTGGGAAGACGAGCGCGTTGCCGACAGTGAAGTCGGCGGCACGAAGGTCGCCGGGCGCGTGCGCGGCGTAAGCCTGCGCGCGAGCAGCATGGACGCCAGCGTAATGCGCCTCGCGTCCACGAAAGACGCACCGCAACTGGCCTACCTGGAGTGGATAGTTGAGTTCGAAAACGTTTCGGAAAGCGAGCGCGAAGCGCGCGCGCAGATCGAGTTGCCGCACGGCGGTGTTGCGAGCCGTCTGACACTTTGGATTGATGGCGAGGAGCGCGAAGCGGCATTTGGCGGACGTGATCAGGTACGTGAAGCGTACCAGAGCGTCGCGGTGGTTCAACGTCGCGATCCCGCGCTATTGAACGTTTGCGGGCCTGACAAGGTCCTGCTGCAATGTTTTCCCATCCTTCCGAATAGTACAATGAAGGTCAAGCTTGGAATTACCGCGCCGTTGGTCATGCGCAATGGCAAGGCTTATCTGCGGTTGCCCTACATATCCGAGCGCAATTTCACCATTGTTCCCGGGTTCGAGCATGGCGTATGGATCGAATGTGAACCAGGACTTGTTGCGACGTGTCCCGTCCTGAAATCGGAGGGCGACCAGACGTTGCGCGCGAACGTTCCCGAAACGGAACTGCAACGCGGTGATCGCGCTGCCGTACAAGTCGCGGCCCTCTGGAGCAATGGCCCATTGTATGCCGGCATATTGGGGGCGAAAGCAGCGACCATGACGATGCGCGCCGTGCCAGAGTCAACCTCCGAAACGTCAATGTGCCTCGTGATTGATGGTTCCGCGGGAATGGGGGACGTACAGATCGACTGGGATTCGATCATAGGTGCAATTCCTCCAAACACTGTCCTCTCCGCTTTTTTTGCAAGCGACGACATCGAAATCTTCGATGGCCACGTCAACTCCGCCGAATTCGCGCATTGGCTTTCGACCCGCGAGTATGAGGGAGGATGCGACCCTGTCCCATCGCTCATCCGCGCATGTGAGACCGCCGGAATCGGTGGGACCGTGTTATGGGTACACGGACCGTTGCCCGTAGAATTGTCATCAGTGGAACCGTTGCGGCAGTGGGAGAGACGGCGAGGAGAGGCGAGCCCGCGCATCTTGTCGATCGAGGCCATACCAGGTCCGAACCGCATGCTCGAGCAATGCGGCGACCTGCAAATGCTGGAGCGAATCCCGGTCCTGGAATCCTTGGACGAGACCATTCAGTTCGCGCTGAAATACCGCGCAAGCGGATCGATGATCGCGCAATTCGAATTGAATGAGTCGGATTCCGCCCACCAGATCGAAGGAATGGCGTCTGGCCACGTAGTGCGGCTGGCCGTGAACGATGCGGTTGGACGCGCCGTGCGCGCACATCAAACCGGCGCGCTTGATTTGTTGCGGCCACTTGCAGTCGAAACCCGATTGGTGACGCCGTTGTCCGGCGCGGTGGTATTGGAGCGCGCGGAACAATATGCCCAACACGGTCTGGACCCGGCGAAGAATGAAGAAGCAATACCGGGAGTGCCGGAACCCCACGAATGGGCATTGATGCTTGTGGTATGCCTTGTGGTCATGTTCGTGATACTCAAGCGCCGCGCAGAAATGCGGACTGCGTGAAGTGAACGCGAGAATGGAAACCACGGGCCAACACATGCTGAAGAACATTCCGCTACCAGGTCCGGTCGCACGGGTTACGCCGCGCCATCTAATCCGGACGGCGGCCCAGACCGCGATTGGAATTTTCTGGGTTGCCGGCGCTGCCGGCGCGGTTTGGGTTTCGCTGCCCGGCGTATGGGACCGCTGGTTTCAGCCGTGGGGATCGGCGACGAGCGCCGGTATATTTCTGATAGCCATTGGCATGTGGTTGTACTTATTGACCACGCCCCAGCGCGGGGTTTTGCGCGTTGCGCCCGCCAGCGGATGGTTGTTGTGCGGGACGCTATTGCTCATCGCGTTTGCCATGGTGTTCGCGCGTGTGCCCCAATTGGTATCAAGCGAAATCGCCGCCGCGATTGTGGGCTGTATCATGATCGGTACCTTGTCGACGTCGTCTCGCGCCGGGGCTTGGGGCATCTTGGTGTTGATGCTCTTGTCGATCCATGTCGCGACATCGCTCGATTTTTTCATTGGGTTTCCATTGCGGCTCGTATCGAGCCAGTTTGCCGGTTTCCTGCTCGGGCCAAACGGCTCAGCCGTGGGCGCGGCATTGACCGATGGCCGTTCCACTTTCTACGTCGATGCGCCATGCAGCGGTGTCCGGATGTTGACGGCTTCGATCGCCATGGGAGCGGCGGTATCGGGTCTGTATCAGTTCAATTTCAGGCGGACAGCGTGTCTTGTCGCGGCGGCGATTGCACTCGCGATATTTGGCAATGCGCATCGTGCCGCGACGCTGTTTCTGATCCGTGTTGAACCAAACGATCCTATGCACGAGTTTATCGGCATTATTGTGTTCGTCGAGTGCGCGCTCTTATTGTTGTTTGCATCTGCAATTCTGTCGCGGTGGAAAGCGCTCGATACCGTTCCCAGATACAATTTTTTGCGATTGCCAGCGCCGCGCGGGCTTTGCATCGCGTTCGTGTTGGCAGGCGCCCTTGCCGCGGGAAGCCCCGCGCTAATTCGGAACAACACACACGGTCCCGTCTACGACAGCGCCGCGGTCGAGTGGCCAACGACCTGGAACGGACAGACTCTTCATCCGGCGCCTATGCCGCCAGAAGCCCAAGCCTGGGTACGACGGGTCCCTGGTGAATGCGCGCAATTTCAGTTGGGCGATGCGGGGCCTATGGTCATGTTGCGCATTTGCCATGTCCCCACGCGCGACCTGCATTCGGCCCAAAACTGCTATCTCGCCATGGGCGGCAGATGCAGTCCGCGAGGCTCGGAGATGGACAATTCGGGCCGGTTATGGAGCAGTTTCTGGTACACCGAACCGGATGGCCGGCGAGGCCGTTCCGTGAAAGAGTGTTATTTCGCGTTGAAGTCCGGCCAGCGTGGCGAGACATTAGAAGAATGGATCGACGATGTGGATTCCTGGCCGGACGTGAGCGCGTGGTACTGGGCCGCGGCATTGCCGGGTTCAAATGTCAGGACTACGTTGGCGTTGACGGTCGCCGAATAATCCCGGTTTCGCAGGGTCAAAAATCAGTTGGCAACGGAGAGCAATTTGTTGTAAACTGATTTCCACGTTGGGGAAAGCGTTATTCCCACGCGGATTTGACCAAATCAGGACGGAGAGACTTCATGAAGCGGATGAGACTCCTACTTGCAGCGGGACTGGTGGCGGCATGTGGCTTCGGAGCGTCGGCGATTGAGCCGTCGCATTGGGGTCCATATGGCAATCCGGAAGAACCCGCGACGCGCCCGTACAAAGCATTCTGGCGCGGGTTGAAGGCGTTCAAGTATCAGGTGAACGCGACGGTGCGCGATGGACATCGCAAGGCCGGTGCATACGGCAACGTTCAATTTTTCCGCGGCGTGCGGAGAGGACTGGTCGAGATTGGCGCGGGCACGTATATGGGCATGGCTGGCCAATACCCATTTCCAGTGGAAAAAACACATACGGCGAACGAGTACATTGATGCGGATCGGCGCCGCGCCGCGCTCGCGGATTTACCTTCTACAGCGGCCCTGTTTTGGTATGGCGGTTTGGGTAGTGTCGGCGCGGTGTTCGGTCCGGGCGCAGTCACGATTGCCCAATCCGAAGTTGACCGGTATGCGATGACGCCCGAAGAGCGCGCGGAAGTCGCGGCAGCCGCGGCGAAAACTTCGTTGCAGAATTGGGAGCCGGATCCGCACGCGCGCAACCGGCAGCGGCCCGCGGGACTCAAATATTCCGGACCGTGGAAGGTGCTTGATGAGGCGCCGTCGCCGCAAGTCAGGCGCGTGACGGTGGAAACGAATCCATATTCCGGTGACATGATCAAGAAACGCCGGAATGGTCGCATTGCCGACTAGTACAACTATTTCCCAGCACCCCGATGAGTAGACCCGTACTCCGCCCGGCTGTCATGCCGGGCGTTCCATTGTTGTTGCGCACGAGATGACCAATCGATTTTGGATTGTGCTGTTGGCCCTGGCGCTATTTGGCGCATTTCTCGGACTTGGCCGCGGCGATGTTGTCACGGACAACGAAGGCCAGCGCGCCTCGCCACCCATCACCATGCTTCGCACCGGTGATTTCGTTACACCAATGAAAAACGGCGAACCCTATCTCGTAAAACCGCCGTTGCTCTATTGGGCCATCGCGGGGGTCTATGCGGTCGCGGGGGTATCGGAATTCGCCGCGCGCACGCCCACGGCGCTTGCGGGTGTCGCGTTGGTGATGTGCACGTATTTCCTGGCCAGAAAGGAAGCGGGCGAGCGAGCCGCGCGGTGGGGCGCGCTTGCGTTGCTGACTGCGCCCTACGTATTCGAACGCATGCGGTATGCCGAACTGGACATACCGATGGCGCTTGCCACATTTCTCAGCATTGTCTTCGCGCGTAACGCGACTCGCACGGATTCGTGCGGCGCCGCGCGGTGGTACTGTCTGGGATCTGGCCTAGCATTCGGCGCGGCGGTCATGCTCAAAGGGCCTGTGCCGTTTTTGTTTCTCTGGGCTGGCGCGATTGCGGTATTCATTACGCAGAGTCCCCAAATGAACCGCATCGTTGCGGCCGGCCTGCGTTTCAGCATCGCAGCTTTTGTGATCGAATGCGCGCTGAAACTTCTTGCGGCGGCGTTTCCAAATGCCGGGACTGTGTTAAATTTTCCGGTCACATTGGTGGTGGTCATGATCGGCTGGACCTTCTTCGCCGTCCGCTATGGCGAGCACCGCGCGCGATGGGGATACTGGATCGCCGCAATGTTCATCGGGACCATGCTGTTTTTGCCCTGGGGCCTGGCAGTGCTGCAACGCACGGGCTGGGAGAATCTTAGCGCGATGTTGCAGAATCAGGTCGTGGAACGCACCCATGTGGCGAGCGCGATCAATGGCGGCTGGCCGTGGTATTACATCACTGCGTTGGGAGTGACGCTAGCGCCCTGGGGACTTTTGTTGCCGTTCCATTTCTCCAAGCGCGAATGGACTCGCCAAAACCAGTTGTACCGGTTCAGCGTGGTGATGGCGTGGCTCAGCGTGCTGATATTTTCACTCATCGCCGGAAAGGAACACGAATACCTCCTGCCGTGCGCGCCTTTCATGATGCTTGCGACCGGGTATCATATCGCGCAGATAGGTCAAGGCATTCAGGCGCGTTGGATGGAGACCTGGGCATCCTATTGGCAGGTAATCGTTCTTGCTCTGTTCGCGATCGCATTGCCTGCGGTCGCGTTGTATTGCACTCTGCGCTTTGAATCTTATTCCTTCCTCGCCATCATCTGGGGCTTGACGCTCATCGGGTTTGCGGCGTGCCTGGTGGCGCGGCGTAGCCGGACTTACCGGAACGCAGCCATTTTCACCGCGACGCTTTGCGCCGCGCTCATTTACCTCAACGGGCGCGGCGAGATGAATCAAGGTCTCCGTTCACCGCGTGAACTCGCGCGAATGAGCGCGGAATATGTCGAGTCCGGGTACACCGTCCAGACGTCGGAAGCCTATCCCGCGTTCGAGTTTTACGCGCGCATGCCGTTGGCGCTCGAACGTTCGCCCGAACGCGTGCGGGAGCGGTTCGCGGGCGCCGAACCCTATCTGTATGTGACGCGCGAAGGGCGGCTGTCGCTTGCTGGCCTCAACGACTACACAGTGTACGCAGGGCCGATCGATTTCAAAGAGTTAATGCTAATCGGCAACCATACTGTCCCGGACGAATAAATGTGTAGACGGGAAAATGCGCGCATTTATGCGCGAAGGTAGGTGCAAGATGCAAACGCGCAGGGAATTTATCGCAACCGCCACGGTCGTGCTCGCGGGTTGCGCGCACGTTTCGCAGAGATCGACGCAAGCGACGCTGATCGGCTACACGGAATATCGCACAAATCTTACGACCCGATACGACAACCAAATCACGTCAAGGGCCTGCGTCGTGGGTGACGACGGTTCACGCCGCGTGGAACTCGCGCCGGAACTGGTAATCAAGCCAAACACCTGGACCCAATTCGCCGGATGGTCGCCGGATGGAAGTTTCGCGATCCTGGGCAGAGGCTGGGAGAGTCCGGAGAATGGAGCGTGGGAAGAAGAACACAAGACGTTCCGCATGACGGAAGGGTGGCTGTACGATATTTTACTTCTTGAGATCGCCACGGGCACGCTGACAAACCTCACCGAGATTGAGCGGGTGAGCGCCTATAACAGCGGCCTGTTCTTCATTCCCGGCACGCCACAACGGCTGGGATTCACTGCATTGATCAACGCGGAATCTCATCCGTTTGTAATGGACCTGGATGGCCGCAACAAGCGCGATTTGTCGCAGGGCGACGGCGGGTTTGCTTATGGGTTCAGCGCATCGCCGGACGGAAAGCTCGTTACCTATCATCAGGACTATAAAATTATCATTGCGAACGCGGATGGGTCGGAAGCACGCGCTATCGAAACCGGCAATCCTTTCAATTTTGTGCCGCAATGGTCGCCGGATGGAAATTGGATACTGTTCGTTTCGGGCGAACATTACGATTGTCATCCGCACGTGGTGCGGCGTGATGGAACGGGTCTTCAAAAACTTGCGGACCGTCAGGGGTATACCGGGGTGATGACCGTGTATGACGTATTCGACTTTCATGGCGGCAGCAGCGATGTGCCGGTGTGGTCGCTGGATGGCCAGTTCGTGTATTACACGGCGAAGGTTGGCGAGGCATTCGAGCTTATGCGCGTGACGTTGGATAGCACTTCAGAACAACTCACGTCTTCCGCGCCGGGGGTGCATCACTATCACGTGAAACCTTCAGCGGACGGAAAACGAATTGCGTTCGGATCGACGAGAGACGGACGCCGCCAGCTCTACGTTGCTGAACTCGATGTACAAAATGCGCGCGCCATCACAAGCGTGGGCGAGGGTTCGGGCGCGATGTGGGCGCAATGGCGTCCGTAAAGCTTTCCAATGGCTTACCCGCCCGATTGTCGCGAACATTGGCCGGTGATGTAGAATGTATGCCATGAAACGTGCGAGCTTGCTTTTTTGTGTATTCACTGCGGCCGCTTTCGCTGACGACGGCAGAATCGCCGCCGAAGCGCTCGTGTCCGCCCTTGAATCGCTCAGCGGCGACGCGGCTGCGTTTTCCACGATCAAGGACGCCGTCGCGCCCGCCGCCGACCCAGCAGATGTCATCCGGCGCAGGGCCGCCCGCGTCGTTGAAGACGACCGGTTTTGGGCGTTTCGACCCGTGCAGCGCCATGACATTCCAGCGTCAACGGATTCGGCCTGGATCACCAATCCCATCGACGCGTTTATTGCCGACAAACTTCGGACCGCCGGATTGAAGCCATCACCAATCGCGGACCGGCGCACGCTGATCCGTCGCGTTTATCTCGATGTGCTCGGATTGCCTCCTACGCCGGAGGCAGTCGAGTCATTCGTTGCGGACAAATCGCCGGATGCGTATGCGCGCCTGGTAGACGGCGTGCTTGCGTCTCCTCATTACGGCGAACGCTGGGCCCGGCATTGGCTCGATGTTGTTCGCTACGCGGATTCGAACGGATTCGAAATGAATAAACCGCGTTATAACGCATGGCACTACCGGGACTATGTGATTCGCGCGCTGAACGAAGACAAACCGTACACGGAGTTCATTACGGACCAGCTTGCGGGCGACGTAACCGGCGCGTTCGCGGCGACGGGCTTCATGGTTGCAGGACCGATGGATGAGGTTAAAAGTCCCGATGTCGTGCTCACGCGATCCCAACGCGATCAGGAATTGCACGATGTGACGTCCAGCACGGCAGCGGTTTTCCTCGGACTGACCGTTGGGTGCGCAAAATGCCATGACCATAAGTTTGATCCGATCTCCCAGCACGATTATTTCGCGCTCCGGGCCGTTTTTGCCGGCGTGAAACATGGCGACCAGGATTTGCCCGATCCCAACCGAGATGAACGCCTGCGCCAGGCGGCCGAATTACGGCAGGAGTTGGCAGCGCACCGCGGCAAGCTTTTGCGCCTTGCGCGGGACGAACAGCCCGATGGCCTGCGCCGTCGCGTCAGTACCATGGAGAACGTGGAACGGTTCGCCACTGTTGAAGCAAAGTTTGTGCGCTTTACCATCCATGGGACCAGCGATATAGAACCCTGCATCGATGAATTGGAGGTCTTTGCGGCAGACGTTGAACCGGTGAATGTCGCGTTGGCGGCAAGAGGCGCGGTTGCAACGGCATCCAGCGTATTTCCCGCGAACACAAAGCACAAAACCGAACATCTCAACGATGGCCGCTACGGCAACGACTACAGTTGGATTCCTCAGTCCAGGGAGGAATCGTGGGCGATGATCACGCTACCGGAGATAACCAAAATTTGTTGTGTGGCGTGGGCGCGCGACCGGGAAGGCAATTTCCGCGACCGTATCATTGTGGATTATCTGATCGAAACATCGATCGACGGTTCTGCCTGGCGGACCGTTGCGTCGTCACAAACGCGCCAGCCATTCGATTCCGGCGCGCCTTTGCCGCCTTTGTTTGCACCAGAGAAACTGTCGGAATCGGATGCCGCGATGCTCGCGCAGTTGCAGGAGCGCGAAAAGCAATTGCGCGCGGAACTCGCCGCGCGATCAACTGGACCGAGAATCTACGCTCCCGAATTTGCTCAGCCTAACGCGACATTCCTGCTTCAACGCGGGGACCCCATGATGGAGCGCCAATACATTGCGCCCGCTACGCCGTCTCATGTCGGTCTCGCGCTGCAAATGGGCGCGGGTGAACCGGAGCAACAGCGCAGACTTCGCCTTGCGGAATGGCTTTGCAGCGACGAAAACCCTCTTACCGCGCGCGTTATTGTCAATCGTATTTGGCAGCATCATTTCGGCGCGGGCATCGTGAACTCGCCGAGTGATTTCGGGGCGATGGGTAACCGCCCCTCGCATCCCGAACTACTCGATTGGCTCGCAATCGCTTTGAAAGAAAATGCCTGGAGCCTGAAATCCGTTCACCGTCTCATCCTTTTATCCAGCACATATCGCCAGTCAAGCGC
The DNA here is from genome assembly GCA_034408725.1 of Candidatus Hydrogenedentota bacterium. GTDB lineage: Bacteria > Hydrogenedentota > Hydrogenedentia > Hydrogenedentales > SLHB01 > JABWCD01. The sequence goes on along the minus strand of JAWXCN010000105.1, from coordinate 29,950 downwards.
GCCAAACGAAGCCGCGGAACGCATTGATTCAGAATCGCGTCTTTTATGGAGGTTCCCTCCGCGAAGGCTGGAAGCGGAACCACTGCGCGACAGCATTCTGCAGATCGCGGGTGAATTGGATTTGACAATGGGCGGGCCAGGCTTCGACGTGTTCGAGCCGGACGACAGTTACGTCCATATTTACATTCCGAAAACGAAGTTTACCCGCGCTGAAAAGCGGCGCATGGTTTACCAATGGAAGCCTCGCGTCGAACAGGACGTGACCTTTGGAATTTTTGATTGCCCCGACGCGTCACAGGCAATGCCCAGCCGCAACACTTCAATCTCGCCATTGCAGGCTTTAAACCTGTTGAATAGCCCGTTCATGTCGGACCAGGCGGATTGCTTTGCAAAACGGGTCCTTGCGGAAACGAATGGATCGCACGGTGCCGCCGTAACGAGGTCTTATGCACTCGCGCTGCAGCGCGGTCCCTCTGCCGAGGAACATGCAGGGGCTACGGCCCTCATCACACAGCACGGGTTGCCTGCGCTGTGCCGCGCCCTGTTGAACGCGAGCGAATTCCTTTATCTAAATTAATCGCGTCCGCGCTAAAGGTTGCACCACGGCCATGAACGAACGTACCCGCCGCAATGTCGTGTGGTTTGCAATTGCCGCGGGCGCGCTTGCGGTTACTTTTGTTGTGCGCGCGCCGTACGCCGCCTTCGCAATTTATGCTTTCCTCCTGCTCGTCGTGATTGCGAATTTGTCGTCCCTGGCCTGGCTTTCGGGACTCGACTGCACGCGCACGATCAGTCAAACCGTGCTCGCGCAAGGCGAAGACATGGACATTCAAGTAACGCTCACCAACCGCCGTGGCTGGCCCATCCCCTGGATTTTCGTCGAAGACATATCTCCCAGCGGATTCCCGCTTGCAGGCGACAACACGCGCCTGGCCGTGCTCATGCCGGGGCGCAGCATAACGTTGAATTATACATTGACGTGTCCGCGCCGCGGGTATCATCGCATCGGCCCGCTGCTGATGGAATCGGGCGATCTGTTCGGATTGCAACGGCGATTCCGGACAGGCCGCCAACAGGATTACGTGTCGGTATTGCCGACCGTTGCCTACATCGATACTTTCAGCGTCGCGGCACGCCGGCCGCAGGGTCCGGTCCGAATCAGCAATCGCGTCTATGAAGACCCAACGCGCATCGCCAGCCTGCGCGAATACGTTCCTGGCGATCCGTTCAACCGCATCCATTGGAAAGCGTCGGCTCGAACAGGGCAATTGTTCGTTAAGCAAAGCGAACCATCCAACGTGCTTGGCGCCACGCTTGTACTCGATCTTTTCGCGCCGCTCTATCAAGGCGAAACGGGGGAGGAGCGCACCGAGCTCGCAATCACGACAACTGCATCGATCGCCTATCTGTTGCAGATGTCCGGCGAGCAAGTTGGCATGCTCACCAATGCGCGAGACGCGGCGGAAGTTGCGAAATTCGACGTGGAAACGCGGGAGTCCCTGTCACGCCAGCAGGCAGAATACAACGTGGTGGGGGAGGACGAATCCACGCGGCTCAGCCCATTGACCGTGCCGACCCGGCGCAGCCCTGTACAGGCGCTACAGATTGTCGAGAACCTTGCCCGCGTGCTGCCAACAGACGGTCTTGATATCGGCCAGACCATTCTCGCGCACTACGAAAAGTTTCCCCGCGACGCGGCGCTGATAGCCGTTGTGCCGCAGGTTACCGAAGACCTCTCGATGATCCTGGCGCAAATGAAACTCAGCGGGTTTGCCGTGACGGTATTTCTAATCAGAAACCAGGCATCATACGAAAAAGCGGCAGGGTTGTTACTTGCCCACAACATAAATTGCATCCACATCGAACATGAACGGCAACTCCACGAAATTTCCCCCGCCCGCATCGGGCGGTAACGGGTACCCCGACGAAGGGGCCACGGATTTCCATTCGCTGTTGGAATCCGAGGCCGCGGCGTTGGCCGGGCCTTCGACCTTGCAGGCGCAACCGAAACGGGCTATGGAAAGCACGGATTTCCAATCGCTCAAGCGCGCGAGCACCGTCGATCCGAAGCTGTATCAAGCGCAATCCTGGACCGATTTTTCGTTGGCGTTCACCACGCCGCTCATGATTCTCGTGATGATCTCGTCCGTAATCTTCTTCCTTCTGGACGTGCGCTTTGTGTACACGGAAGTCCATGACTGGAACCTTCGGATCTTCGCGATTGCGTTCATACTCGGCGTCGTTGCGCTGAACCGGTTGATCGCGCGGGATGGGAAGGAAGAGAGCTTTATTTACGTGATCGCGTTAATGGGCGCATCCGCGATGTACACGATGACGACCACGGGCGCCTACGACGTTGGCAGCGTGGCGCGCGGGTTCATGAATAGCCCTTGGATTGCGCTTGCGTTCAATTCGGCGATTATCGCGTTTATCTGGTGGTTTACGAATCGGCTGACGCATGAATGTTGCGTAGACGACAATCCGTTTGCCGGCGCTATCGGCATGTTGACCGGCACCGCGCTTAAATTCCGGAGGGCCATCCGCGGCGCGAGTGGGCCCGCGTCGAATCGGACGATGCTGGCCGACGGCCTTATCGACATGGAAGCAGTCGATCCACTGGACTGGAAGGCGCCGGTGAAAAAGCCGAAATTCAATCTCGACGCCATGTCCGAGAAATTGCCAAGGCGCCATCCCGGCATATCAATTTTCTACTTTTCCGTTCCCGTCATGATCGTGTTCGCGCTCGGCCAACGTGTCGTTCAACACGGCGGCGAAGCAATGCTGATGGCCGGCCACTTCTACGTCGGGTGCTACACAGTGGCGGCTTTGTCCCTACTGATGTTGTCGAGTCTTGCCGGTTTACGCGAGTTTTTTCGCGCGCGGCGCGTGCGATTGCCAGGCGCATTGGGACCGTACTGGCTTGGACTCGGCTTCATCATGATTGCAATCGTCGGCTTCGGCGCGACCGCGTTGCCGTGGCCAGCGCTTCCACCCATCGCATATGTGGGTGAGCACGAATACGACCCCTGGCGGCGGGACACGTCATTCCAGTTGCGATCCGTCGTTTCGCCGGCAGTCGATGTCATCGCGCAAAATCGCGTCATAGAGCACATTGGGACCGGCGTATTGATCATGCTCGGACTTTTCATCGCTTACGGCGCACTTCGCGGTGTCGGGTCCATTGCCGTGCGGATGGCGCGTAACCGTCGCCGGTATCCGCAATTTATTATACGGTTTTTCAACTGGTTGGAGTCCTTTCTGGATTCGATTATCCGGGTCCCCGAACTTCCAACCATTCGGAGGCGCCGCAGAATTTCCCGCGCGTCGTCGTGGTCAGCGCGTATCGCGAATCCGATGGCCCAGCCCGGCAGCAGCGCGCACAGCGCCATCGAAGGCTGTTACGATGCGTTGTGCGCGTTGGCCCATGACTACGGCGTCCCCCGCAAGATCGGGCAAACGCCCTACGAGTTCATAGCGTCATTTCCAAACGAATTAAAATCCATTCGTGAAGAAGCAATGGAACTAACGGACCTCTACGTGGTGAGCGCGTATTCCAAAATCGAAATCGACGATCGCATTCAGGACCGTCTGCGGAAATTCTGGATGACGTTTGATAGGCTGCGGAACCGTGTCATACGGTAGCCGTGCGCGGTAACTACCCTGATTTGTCTGCATAGGGATCTACCAGTTCCGGGTGGCCACCAGGATGATGAACGTCGTGTTCCGCGGGCTCGATATGCGTCGTAACATGTACGGTATACTGCGGAAACAACTTGCTGATGGTTTCCTCCACACCGGTAACCGTGTGATGCGCTGCGGCCGTGGTCGTGGCGCCGGGTACCAGCATGTGGACTTCGATCCAGATTACATCGTTCGCTTCCCGGTGCTTGAGTTGGTGAAATCCCTCGATTCGCCCGGAATCCATTGCCTGTTGCAACGCGGCGAGAATCGCGCTTGCATGTTCCGGGTCCGCCTGATCCAGCAATCCGCGAAACGCGCGGCGCATGAGCCGCACTGATTCGACCAGAATATTGGTCGCGACCAGCAGCGCGCACAACGGGTCAAGCCACACGATTCCCGTAACCTGCACGATAAGAACGCCCGCGACAACGCCGGCGCTTGTCCACATGTCGGTGAGAACATGTTTGCCGTTTGCCACGAGAATTAGCGCGTTCCGCGTCTTGCCAACGTGTACCAAAAACAGGCCCAGCGCGAGATTCACCAGGCAGAGCACGGCCGTAATCATGATCCCTACGCCAAGCCGATGAAGTTCAGGCCCTTCTATCAATGCGCGGATGCTCAAGTAATAGATGTAAAAGGACGCGCTAAGGATCATCGCGCCTTCAAACCCACCCGAAAAATACGCGATTTTTCCGTGACCGTAAGGGTGATTGTCGTCGGGGTCGCGCGCCGCGTACCAAAGACTCATTGCGGCGACGCCTGTTGCGGCGATATGGACGACACTTTCCGCGCCATCGGAAAGAATCGCGGCGCTTCCCGTGATGTGATAGGCGACCAGTTTTCCGGCCAGCATGACTACCGCGACGGCAAGACTCGCGCCCATGGCGATGTGCTGCAACTGCATGGAATCATCAGCCCCTTTCGCCATAGCGTAGCCACTCGATGTGAAGACGGCCAGAACGGAATCAGGCCAGATCGGCCCTTGAAGATCGAACACTCAAGCGTACGACGCTATCCAGTTCCAGTATCGACACTTCGATTTCGTCCTTACTCGTCTCAATAACGGCAAACGACGGCCGCTGCCCGCGGTCAAGCTTTGCATTCTTCAAATGACCAGGATTGACGTGTAACGAGCGACCCAACTTTTCGATTTTTGCGACATGTGTATGTCCGGTCAAAACAATTGTGGCGGAAAGTTCCGCAGCGCGCAGGTCCTTATCCGCATGCGCGGCGGAAATCGTGATGCCATCGCACTCGACCACGATACGATTCGGAATTCGCGGATTGTTGTACGCATCGCACCAGAGGCCCGGAACCATTCGGACGTTATGGCCTGCCATCGCAAGCGCCTGCGCATCGGCGTAGTCGTCGCCAACATGGATGATCAAATCGGCCTGATGCAGTGCCTTCATTTGGTCAGCCGCCTGATGCATCAATCGTAGATTTCCGTGCGTATCGCTCATCACACCGATGATCATGCGTACCTCTGGGAGTAACACTGGGCGTAACAATGGGAGGGCGCGCGTCCCCGCGCGCTGTTTAACCCGGGAGATGTATTTAATGCCGGGGATAAACCAGGCGCGCGGGGACGTGCGCCCGCCCTATTTTGGTTCCGGGTGCGTCGTTTTTGTGTAATCGTCGTAACGTGCCTGGCAGGCGGCCTGATCGAGCGGTTTTTCCGACACGATGATGCGGAAACTGTATTTTTGAGACTTACCCTCTTCGAGCGTGGGTTCCCAGAACGCGCCAAACCGCGCATATTTCCTGATCGAATAAACTGGTACGTCGGCGCAGGTGCTCGAATGCGTCATGTGAATGACCCAATACCGCTTGCCGCCGACTTCCGTATTGCAACAGGCCCACCAACCTCCGGTTACCTTGTCGTCTTCGCCCGAAACCGCCGCGGCTGGAAGAATGTATTCCGTGGTTTGTTCATGTTCCGCGACCTCCTGCGCCAATCGCACCTGCATGCCCGCATGCTGGAGGTCTCCCTTCAATTGGATCGCGCCTGCGAGGGAAGTCAGCTCCGACTGAAAGTCATACACGCGGGTATTGTCCTCGCCGTGAGCGAGCCCGATGCGCCGGATTTCCCTGATAAGCGGTTTTCCCTCGAGGGCGCACCAGTCTATCTGCTGCTGTTGCCACGCCACGTCGCCAATGGCCTTCGATTCCAACCATTTCACGTGTTTCTGAATCGAGTTGCTCATGTGCCACGTGTCGTAATCTACTTCACCGGCGAGTGTATCCTTCCAGCCAATGAACATACCGCGATGGTGCGTAAACTTACCGCCCGCGCCCTTTGTCAAAGGTTCCTTGCCCTCAAAATCGAGAATATGGGTGAAGACCTTGTAGGTCTCTTCGCTGTTGGCAGTGTCGTAGACCGGTGTCAGGGTCCGTATCCACGGTATCTTGTTGAAACCGAGTTCGGTATATTCTGACTTATGCAAAACTTCAACATCGCCAGCCTGGGCCATCAAAGTGGTGGTCAGAATACACGCCGTCAAAAGCAATTGGTTCATTGGTTGCGCCTCCGATGACGCACCATACCCAATCCATCGGTTTGAATTCCAAAAAGCTCTCGGGATAGGTTTGGAGCGACATGTCACAACTTCGCATGGAAAAACGGGGCATTTCCAGCATCCCCGATCACGCTTTACCGGACGGGTACGGCTTGCGGACCTATCGGGATGGAGATGAATTCGCGATTGCCCGTATCTATGCGGCCTCGCAATTGGGCAAGGAATCGGCCGAAAGCGTGCGTGCCGAGATTCTCGGCGACCCGTGTTTTACCGCGGACCGGATGTTCATTCTCGAATACGGCGGGGAAGTGGTGGGCACGGCTTCAGCCTGGGTAACCGATGAAGAGCCGGAGGTCGGCTATCTGCACATGATTGGCCTGTTGGATGAACATCGGGGAAAAGGCCTCGGGATGGCGCTTGCCTGCGCTGCGCTCCGCTATACGCGCGACGAAGGATTCGACACGCAACGCTTGCTCACGGACGATTGGCGTGAAGCCGCCATTCGCCTTTACATCGATCTTGGTTACGATCCGCTTATTACTGATCGGACCCATCCTGCGCGTTGGACGGCCTTGGCCGCACGCTTGGACCGTCCACAACTTCTCTCGCGCATGCGGCGTATGGAGCCCGCCGAACCGGAACCATTCCTCAGCCGCTTGAGACGAATCCTCGGTTTTGCTACCCTTGTGTAGTCCGGCTATTGCAGGGCTTTTCGCAGTTCATCCAAACTAGGCCGTACACTTCCCATGAATGGTGATTTCGATGTGATCGTCATAGGCGCCGGGCATGCCGGAATCGAGGCAGCGCTCGCGTCGGCCCGTGTCGGCTTGAATACTCTCATGGTCACACTCGACGTCAACACCATCGGCAAAATGAGCTGCAACCCCGCCATCGGCGGGATCGCGAAGGGCCAAGTCGTGCGCGAGGTGGACGCGCTGGGCGGCGAAATGGGGCGCTGCATCGACCGCACGGGCATTCAGTACAAAATGCTGAACCAGTCCAAGGGCCCCGCCGTGCATTCACCGCGCGCGCAGGCAGACCGCGATGCGTATCAGAAAGACATGCAGCGCGTCTGCGAAGCGCAGGAAAACCTTGCTCTGATGTCGACCTCGATTGACGATTATGTCATTCGCAACGGCGCGATTGCGGGTGTGGTGACGTCGAACGGCGACACGATCACGGCGAAAGCCGTTATCGTCTGCACGGGCACGTTCCTTGGCGGCAAACTGCATTACGGCATGGACGACGTGCCGGGCGGACGCGCGGGCGAAATGCCGGCGCAAGCGTTGTCAAACACATACAAGCAACTTGGGTTTCAGGTGGACCGGCAAAAGACCGGCACATGCCCGCGACTGCATACGGACACCATAGATTACGCCGCGTTGACACCGCAACCGGGTGACGAACAGCCGCGTCCATTCTCTTATTCAACGCCGATTGACGGCTTCAATCCGAACAAAGCGATGTGCTGGTTGACGAGCACGAGCGCGCACACGCACGCGATCATTACAGCGAACCTCGATCGCTCGCCGATGTTCACGGGAAAAATCGGCGCGACGGGTACTCGCTATTGTCCTAGCATCGAAGACAAGGTCTTCCGGTTCGCGGACAAGGATTCGCACCGCATATTTCTTGAGCCGGAAGGATTGACGACGCCCGAAGTCTACGTGAACGGGCTGTCCACCAGCTTGCCGGTTGATGTGCAGGTGGCGATGCTCAAGACGATACCAGGCCTTGAAGAGGCGGAAATTGTTCGCGCCGGATATGCGGTTGAATATGATTTTGTGCAGCCGACGGAATTGAGGCCGACGCTTGAAACGAAACGCGTGCGCGGGTTGTTTCATGCAGGACAAATCAATGGCACGTCAGGCTACGAGGAAGCGGCAGGGCAGGGCATGTTCGCCGCGCTGAACGCGATCCGATACGTCCGAGGCGAAGCGCCACTGCTCATCTCGCGCAGTGAAGCCTATATCGGCGTGATGGTCGATGATCTCGTCACACGTGGTGTATTGGAACCGTACCGGTTGTTTACATCGCGTGCAGAATATCGGCTGCTGCTGCGTCACGACAACGCCGATGAACGGCTCGCGCATAGCGGAATCGCAGGCGATGCGTATATCGAATCCGTGCGGGAAAAGTATGATCGCGTGGGCCGCGAAATTATGCGGTTGAAGTCACTGGTAATAGCGCCCACCGCGGAAGTGAACGGTTGGCTCGTTGCGCGCGGGCTTGTTCCCATGCAGGAACCGCAGCCGGTTTCGCGGTTGTTGTCGCGCCCACAGTTGGGCATTCACGACGTCTGGAAACTCGCTCCGCCGCTGGAACAACTCAGTATTGACGAGGCGGAACAGGTCGAGATCAACGTGAAGTATGAAGGTTACATCGCCCGGCAGGAACGCGACCTCGAACGGTTCCGCGCCGCGGAAACGCGCGAGATTCCGATGGACTTCGATTACAGCGCGGTTCCCGGCATGCCGCGCGAAAGCGTTGATCGCCTGAAGCAGATTCGGCCCGTGAACTTTGGCCAGGCCGCGCGTGTGCCGGGTGTGCGACCGTCGGACATTGCCGCATTGCACATCTACGCCGAAAAACTCGCGCGAATCGAGAAGTCCGCCTGATGGATAAACCGGTCGACCTGCGTAGCGACACGGTAACGCGGCCGTCGCCCGCGATGCGCGAGGCCATGGCCGCTGCGCCTGTCGGTGACGATGTCTTTGGCGAAGACCCGGCTATAAACGAGTTGCAGTGTCGCGTCGCCAGATTGCTCAATAAGGAGGCGGCCCTGTTTGTGCCTTCGGGCACCATGGCAAACCTCCTGGCCATCAAGGCGCAGACCCAACCGGGCGACACGATCATACTGCACGAAGATTCGCATCCGTTTAATTACGAGTCCGGTGGCCTCGGTTTGATTGCGGGGTTAATGACGAAAACCCTCGGCGGCGAACTGGGAATCCTCTCGTCAGATTCCATCATGAACGCATTGTGCCTGAATCCCGATCACCACTATTCACAAACTACAATCGTTTCGCTGGAAAACACGACCAACCGTGGCGGCGGCAATATCATTCCCATACAGACGCTCGCGGATATTGGCCGGCTGACGCGCGAACACGGTTTGAAACTGCATCTCGATGGCGCGCGCATTTTCAATGCGGTCGTGGAAACCGGAATTCCCGTGGACGGCTATGCGACACACGCCGATACGATTTCCTTTTGTTTTTCCAAAGGCCTTGGCGCGCCAGTGGGCTCGATTCTTGCCGGTCCCGCTGACACGATCGATGTGGCGCATCGATACCGCAAAATGCTCGGTGGCGGCATGCGGCAGGCGGGCATCCTCGCGGCAGCCGCGCTCTACGCGCTGGACAACAATGTCCAGCGGCTTAAAGAAGATCACCGTCGCGCGCGCGTATTTCGTGAAGCATTAGAAGGCACGAATGGATTGACGTTCCCCATGCCCACCCCGACCAATATCGTATACATAAACGTCGTGAATTCACTGGAGTTTATTGGTGCAGTCGCCGAACGCGGCGTATTTGCCATGCCCCTCGGGAAAAACCGGATCCGAAGCGTGTTTCATCTCGACATCGACGACGACGGAACGGAACGGGCCATTGATGCATTCCGTCATGCCGCGAGAGTCACGGGACGCCAGCCGGTAGTGTGACGTAGGGCCTTGGCGGGGAGTGGTGAATGACTCGCAGACAAATCGCGGTGGTTTGGTGTTTTTCCCTACTTCCGGCATTTCTTGCGGGTTACCTTGTTCGACCAAAACCGGCGCCGACCGTAAGCCCTACCGAGATAGCGGATTCGAAACTCAAAGACATTGTTGAAGCAGCGGACAGCGAAAATATCGAAGCCCTTCACGCCGAGATCGCTGACCTTCGCGCCAAGTTACTCGAAACACGCAACCAAAACCTTCGCGACGCATTGTCAGAAGTATTGGAAAGCGCCGCTAACAGTAACGCACCAGCCCCGATACCGGGGTCCGACAACGTCGCGAGTTTTTTTGATCGCCAACTCTCTGTAATCGCGTCGAATAAGAATCAATGGTTTGGGGGGCTCGAAGCGAGTTTGAGTGTTCTGGTTACTCTCGCGCGATTGGGTGATGAAGGAACGGAGTTTCTCCTGAGCGTCGTAGAGGATGAAGCGGGATACACAGAAGATGAGCGCACCTTTGCACTGGAAATGCTTGCAAGAATTCCAGACCAGGATTCGCTGGAGTATCTTCTTCAACGGCCTTCGATTGAATCGGATGAATACGATTCCGCCGACCTGATCGCCGCCCAGGTATATGGTCTGCCCACCAAGGACCTGGAAAAGTTCGGAGATCGACTTTGGACAGAGGCAGCTACCGCACTGGATACAGCAAATCCTGACCTCGCCATCGGGCTGGCATTTCTTCACGGCGATTCTCGCGCGTTAGCGCGCTTGAACGATCCGCAGTTCTGGATGTCGAGTAGTGTCGATGGCGTGATGGATTCCGCCGCACGCGTCCACACGGAGAGTGCGCGCGCGTTTCTGGAGAAAATCGCCGGGCAGCATCCGGATGCCGAATCGCGCGCTCGGGCAAATGAATACGTTCAGGATTGGGCTGGGCCGGAGGAAAGCGTGGACGCGGATCGAGTGGAAGAGGAAACGGCAGAGTAACTTTTAACCAACGATTATCCCTCCATATTCAGGTTGCTATTGAGCTGATTCACGATGCCATTTACTCGATAGAATTGCTATAATTATCATGCATGGAAAAGGTTGCTCAAATATTCAGAAGCTTTGAAGAAGCTGAGGAAGCCGACCGGAAGTATTACGCCTCGCTCACTCCTGAGCAGCGATTGGCAATTTTGTTTGAACTCGTAAGGCGAGGCCAGGATGATCCTCCACCGCGACTTGAAAGAGTTTGTCGAATTATTAAACGACAAGCAAGTTGATTTCGTCATCATAGGGGCTCATGCACTCGCTTTTTATGGGCACCCGCGTTTTACGGGCGATCTTGATATTCTGATTCAACCGACCGCTGAGAATACCGGGCGTCTCATCGATGCGCTGAACGCATTCGGTTTCGCATCTTTGGGGCTTCGCGCATCAGATTTTCTTGTGTCTGGGGACACGGTCCAGCTAGGCGTGCCACCCAACCGGATCGATATCCTCAATGCCATCAGCGGGGTGCCCTTGGAGAGTGTTTGGGAAGGAAGAGTTGCTGGTATTTTGGATGGAATCCCAGTCTTTTTTATCGGCCGAGCGCAATACATTGAGAATAAGCGTTCGGTGGGCCGGGGAAAAGACAAAGCTGACATTGAGGCGCTCGGTGAGAAATAGCGGACCCTTCTGCTAAACTCAATTCGTTAGCCGGGGCAAATTCCAGCGAGAGGTGCAACTATGCTTCGCCACGCCTTTTTCTCCCTGACCTGTGCCTTGTGCGCCTTCGCGCAACTCTCTCCCGAAGACAGTCTCGCGAAAATCAAAGTCGCGGACGGGCTTGAAATTACGCTTTTCGCCGCCGAACCGGACGTATGGAACCCCACAACGATTGATATTGATGCGCAGGGGCGCGTGTGGGTGTGCGAGGCGCGGAACTACCGGTTGTTCAATCAACCGATAACGGAGAAGGCGGGCGACCGCATTCGCATTCTTGAAGACACTGACGGCGACGGGCGTTGCGACAAAGCGACGACCTTCTACCAACATGAAACATTGCAGGCGCCAATGGGCATTGCCGTATTGGGTGACCGCGTGTACATCTGCCAAGCGCCGGACCTGTTTTATCTGGAAGATGTGGACAAAGACGGCGTAGCGGACAAGCGCACCGTTATCCTCACGGGATTCGAAGGCGCAGACCATGATCATACGGTTCATGGCGTATCGTTCGGACCCGATGGAATGTTGTACTTCAGCGTTGGCGATCGCGGACTGGACGTCGCGGACAAGAGCGGCAACCGTGTCCAGGTTGGAAAAGACCGGCCGCATCAGGCGGCAACGGTGTTGCGCTGCGATCTGGAAGGCGATCATCTCGAACTGCTCGCGGAAGGCATGCGCAATCCCTACGAACCCGCAGTCGATCCGTGGGGCAATGTGTTCGTGTCCGATAACGACGACGACGGCAACGAGCAGTGCCGCATCAACTATGTGATGGAAGGAGGCAACTACGGATACTGGCCGCGGCGAAAAGGCGACCGGAAGCTAGATGCGGTGCACTGGAATGCGGACCAGCCCGGCGTAGTTCCGGCGATGGTCAAGACCGGCATGGGATCCCCCACGGGCTTGATGTTCTACCAAGGGACGCTGCTTCCCGCACAATTCCAAAACGCGCTGATCCATACGGACGCCGGTCCCCGCGTGGTGAGGTCGTATCGGCCCGAACCGTTGGGCGCGGGATATTCGTCGAAAATTGACGTTCTCGTTTCCTGCGACGAGGACCCGTGGTTCCGTCCGAGCGATGTATGCGCCGCGCCGGACGGATCACTGTACATCTCCGATTGGTATGACCCGGGTGTGGGTGGTCATCGCATGGGCGATGTTTCCCGCGGACGCATTTATCGTCTGGCGCCAATGGGCAACAAAAGCGAGGTACCGGTACTTGATCTGGAAAGTCCCGAAGGATTGTTGAATGCGCTCAATTCTCCGAACCAAGCCCGCCGGTATCTGGCGTATGCTCATGCGCCGAAAGCACAACGCCTGAACTGGGAAGTCACTGCAGCGTTGCAGGCAATGCAAAAAAAGAAGAATTCCGCTGACGCCGCCCGCGCGTACTGGGTACTGATGCGCGGGGAACATAACGGTGTTTCGGAAGGTGCTTTGTTACCCAACGGCAGCAACCTGGCAAGTGTGATTGTTCGCCGGTTGGCGCGTGAAGGAATGCCGATGCTGAAAATGGCATTTCAAGAGGATATTATCAACAACCCCGATGCACGGGTGCGCGCGCAATTGCTGCTTGAACTTAGACGTTACAATACTGAGCCTTGGGCAAAGCCGGTTATTATCCAGCTTGTGACGCAATATGACGGTAATGACAGATTCTATAGAGAAGCCATTGGAATCGCGCTCCGGGGCATCGAGTCATGGGCTTACAACGAAATAACTGCGCAGTTAGGGGGCACATGGGACGAGCGCATGGCCGGCCTTGTAATCCAACTCCACCCGCCCGATGCGCTACCTTTTGTTCTATCGGCGCTCGGAGACTCGAAGCTTGAACCTGATCTTCGCATAGCGGCGCTAGATGCTCTCGACGCCATTGGGTCGACGGAAGCCGGACAACACGTAGTGAAGGTATTGACGGCTGATGCGCCAGAGGAATTGAAATCGCATGCGCTGCATCTGCTCGCGCGCGATGAGGGCGACCGTTGGCGCAATGTGCTCGAAAAAAGCGCCATTGCGACGTACCTTGACGCGGTGATTGGCAACCCCGAGCAGCTCAATGGTGCGCTCGCGTTTGTTGCCGAGACGCGCTTCACACCCGCTATCTCCATTATCGTCACGCGCGCAGCCGATGCAGGTGCATCGACAGAAGATCGCGTCGCCGCGCTGAATACCTTGCAAACGCTCGCATCGCGCGCGTCGCGCAGCGATACCGCGCCGCATTTGAACACAATGACCGCGCTACTTGCCGATCCGGATGCCGCAACGCAGGCCGCGGCGGTGAAAGCGCTCGGTGCGTTCAAGGGCGATGATGCGTTAGACGCGCTAAGCGGCGTGCTGATCAACGGCAATGCAACCGCTGAACTGAGGCGAGAAGCCTTGCATGCCTTGGCCAACTCGAAGCCGGGCTCAAACGTCCTGATCGGTCTTGCTGAAAAAAAGGAGATTCCAGACGACCTGCTGTTGGACGCCACGGAAACGATGCATTCAAGTCCCCATGAAAATATTCGGTTGATGGCAGAGAAGGTGTTGCCGCGCGCAAGCACGCGCGATGGCCATCAGTTGCCACCGCTGACGGAAATGCTCTCGATGACCGGTGATGCCTCGCGCGGCAAGGAAGTCTTTTTCAGTCCCGATCGGGCACAGTGTTTCCGCTGTCACGTCGTGAACGGCGAAGGAAAACTCGTGGGACCTGACCTTTCCAAAATAGGTCAGAAGGGAAGCAAGGAAAACCTGTTCGAATCGCTGCTCAATCCTAGCGCGGCTGTTTCGCCAGAGTACAAGGTATGGATTTTGACAACGTTTGAAGAAGGCGCGCTGAGCGGATTCATCCGCGCGGAGTCCGCGGACAACATAGAGCTGATCGATTCCGCGGGCACGGTGACCACATTGAATCCGCCCGATGTACTTGAACGCAGCGCATCGACCGCGTCTCTGATGCCGAACGGATTGACCGCCGCGCTCACCGCGCAGGAGCTCGCGGACCTGGTCGCGTATTTGCAGAGTCTGAAATAAGCATCACAACTACCATCGTTAGGCAATTTCTCATGCGTGTGTTTCATGCAATCTGTGCAGCAACTTTCGTAATGCCGGTACTTTATGCGGATGATTTCGTTTCCTTTAAGGAGCACGTAATCAATCCTGACGCCGAAGTAGTGTACGCAGTGGATGTGACGGACATGAACAAGGACGGGAAACCCGACATCATCGGTATCAGCGCGACCTATGTTGCGTGGTACGAGAACCCGACCTGGAAACAACATCGCATCGCGGAACAGTTCCGCAAGGACAACGTTTGCGTCGCCATTCACGACATAGACGGAGACGGCGTGCCGGAACTGGCTGTCGGTGCGGATTGGCAGCCGAACAACACCGAAGGCGGCGGCGCGATCTATTTGCTCAAGCACATGGGCGATCCCGCCGCGCCGTGGGCGGTGACTACCATTCGCGAGACCGTGCCTACGCTCCATCGCATGCGCTGGGCGGATGTGGATGGCAACGGCGCGCACGAGCTTATCGTGTCTCCATTGAAAGGCGTCGGCTCGACCCCGCCCAATTTCGATGACAAACCGTTGCGCATTTTCGCGTTGCGTCCCGGCGATGGAGAATGGACTGAAGAGTTGATCAATGAATCGTTACACGTTTGCCACAACATCTGGCCGTGGCGCGTCGAAGGCGCAAAGCAAGACGCAATTCTTGCCGCGTCCTTTGAAGGAATTACACTATTGCGCCGTATCAACGGAAGTTGGAGCAAAGACTCGCTTGCGCCGGGAAACTACGAACCAATCCCGCGCGCGGGAGCGGGAGAGATCAAGGTCACCGCGGGTAAGCCGTACATGCTCGCGACCATCGAACCGTGGCATGCGAACCACGTTGTTGTGTACAAAATGGGTTCGACGCCCGCGGATTGGAAGCGCGAAGTGCTTGATGATTCGTTCGCGGGCGGGCACGCGATCTACTGGGCCGATTTTGATGGAGACGGTGACGAGGACTTGCTGGCAGGGCATCGCGATAAATCTCCCGCGAAGCAAAAACCAGGACTCTTCGTCTACGAAAATACGGGCGATGGTTGGGAAAAACACAGCATTGACGAAGGCGGCATGGCCACGGAAGACGCCGTCGCCGCGGACCTGAACGGCGATGGCCGCGCCGATATCGTCGCCGGCGGCCGTTCAACGCATAACATTAAATTGTATGAGAACGTGAAATAGGAGGGCGGGTAAGCCAACCCGCCATTGATTGTTTTTATCAAGAGACGGCGGGTTAGAAAACCCGCGCTCCGTTTGCTATTTATACGTCCGGCCAACCTGCGCAACAATTGCTTTCTTCACTTCCAGCGGATCGATCGCGCCTTGGTGTGAATACACAACCTTTCCCCCCGGCGCTACCAACAGCGTGAACGGAAACGCCCCTGTCCAACCGTTGCCCACCGCCTCGACCAGTTTGTATGTATCGTCATTATCAAACTGATAATTCGTGTTGGATGCCTGCTGCTTCTTCAAGAATTCTTCAACCCGCTTCGTGTTTTCGCGCGTGTCCCCGGAGATTGTCACCAGTTCGAAATCACGTCCGCGGTACATGCGGTTCATCGTGACAAACTCCGGGAACTCGACCACGCAGGGGCCGCACCACGTCGTCCAGAGATTAATCAAACGGAATTTGCCCGAATTATTCTTCAGCAGCGAGGTAATCTGTTCCGAATCAATATCCGAGACGCTTACCGGTTCCGTTGCCCATTTTTCCAGGGACGCCGTCACCGTGTCGCGTTTCTCCGACCATTTCGTGGAACACCCGACCGAGTTTGTCTTCTCGACGGACACGGGCTTACCGGCGAGAAGCGCATCGATGGCATTGCGCATGTCCTGTAATTTGATGTCGCTCTCCCGTTCGGAATCGTCGATGCGACCGGTATAGCGCAGCGTGCGGGCCTTGTCGAACACAAACACATGCGGCGTAGATGCAGGGCCATACGCGTGTCCCACGGCCTGCGTGTCGCCATCGTAAAGATACGGATACGTGATGTTGATGTCCTTCGCGCGCTGCTTCATTTCGTCGAAGCTGTCCCCGAGATCGCTGAAGCCCAATTCATCCAACCGCAACGCAAGCGGGTCGTTGGTCGAGATTGCGATGAGGGTTACGCCCTTGTCCTTGTAATCGTCGTACAACTTTTGCACCCGCGCTTCATAGGCCTGTGCGGTCGGGCAATGGTTACAGGTAAACACGATTGCCAGCACATCCGCGTCCGCGAAATCGGCCAAGTTGTGGGTTTTGCCATCCACGCCTTCTAGTGCGAAATCCGGCGCGGACGCTCCAATCGCGAGGGCGGGATATTCCGCGGCCCAGGCGCATGCGCACAAATAAGTTGCGAATAACGTTGTGAACATTCGTGTCATGTCAGTCTCCCGGTCATTTCGGTCGTCGCGTTATCGTGCGGCGAGCAATCGCTTGGTTATAAGGCCGACGTCCGTATTGTCGATATAAGCGCCGCGCACGGGGTCTTTGCCTGTGGCGGCTTTCGTGAACAGCTCGACGCCAGCCCCGCGCACGTAGCAGGGGATGAGCTGGTTCGTGTGACTTTTGTAATGATACTCCATTCCCGGCATGACGCCTTTACCGTTGTTCACAATCGGTTTCAAATCAGGCTTCGAACCGGGGCCGAGCAGATAACCGCATTCGTGATCGCCCGTCACAATGACAAGCGTTTCATCCCACGAGCTGTTCTTCTCTACCCAATCCGAAACGGCCTGCACGGTTTCACCGTAACCGATCATTTCCTCGATCATTCGTCCCGCGACATTTGCGTGGTTTGCCCAATCCACAGCGCCGCCTTCAATCATAAGATAGAACCCGTCGGGATCATTGTCCAATACATTCAGCGCCGCCAACGCCATTTCAGGCAATGTGGGCACGGTCGTCAACAACGGCGTCTGAAACGCAGCATCATCTTCCGGAACGCCATCAACACTTGTTCGCGATACTTGCAACGCATCCGCGACCTGTGGAACGCCCAATACCCGTTTCGGCGTGTCGCCATTCGCGAGCTGCTGAAATTCCTCGCGCGTTTGAATTAACTTCCACGCGTCCGGTTGCCCGTCGCCATCGCAATCGCCACCCGCGGCGCCGGCGACGCATTCGCGCCACAAAGCCTCGTCGCCCACGAACCGGTATGAGTTTGGTGTCGTCTCGACGCCGTTGGCGTCTTTCGTCAGGACGAGTTTACCGTCATTGTCGTACCAGGGATGCCCCGCGCCCATGATAACTTCGCATCCCGATTCCAGCAGCATCTCCTTCGCGATATCCGCATACGCACCGCGCCCTTTGACATGCGCGACAAATGCCGCCGGTGTGGCATGGCTCATCTGGACCGAGGTGACTACGCCCGTTGCTTTGCCCGTTTTTTCGGCAACCTGCACCGCGTGTTCGAGAGGGGCTTTGTCTTTGTCCACGCCAATCGCGCCGTTCGTAGTTTTGACGCCCGTAGACATTGTCGTTGCAGTCGCCGCAGAATCTGCGGCGCCTTTTTTTAGATACTCGTAGTCGCTCCATGCCAGTTCCGGATCATACCCTTGTCCGTTCAAGGAAAATGTAGACATCGGGAACAGCGTGAAATCGCGCTCATACGGTTGTGTGCCCTTTTCACCATGTTGAAAGTATCCAGCCGCTTCGACGCAGTTGTAACTCCAACCATCGGCTACCAACACAATTATATTCTTGGGCGCCTTATCCAACGTGTGCTCAGCGAATGACATGGGCTTTGGACCCGCCGCACATGAATTCACAGCAATTGCGGCAATCAGGATTGGAAAGATCATTCGGAATTTGGACATGCTTGCACTTCCTTCAACTATGGGGTGGAAAACGCTATCGTGGCAGACGGCGCTCCCGTGGTTCAATTCCTTGCCCCATCGTGGTAATGTCATTCGTGACCCCCGCACCGGAAACCTCGGAGTGATCGCAATGCGACTCGAAATTCTTGCAACGATATTGTTCACCCTGTGCGCCGCCGGCCTGGCGGAGATTCCAAAGCTGCCTCCGCTGTCGGATGCGGAAATCATCGCGATCACGGAGCATAAGTCCGGCAAGCTATCCAATCCCGTGATAACGCGTGAGCCCGCGCCAAGCGTGCATGTGAAAGTAGAGAGTGTTAGCGGGGAAGGACCGGTCGAAGCAACAATTGACAGCAGCGCCGCCCGCGTTCAACGGCTGAAAACCGCTGGAAAAGATACCTATATCTGGCCCGGCATTATTCTCGTCGGTCACCGGGGCACCGTGAAGTTCGCCCCGGAAAACACCATCGTGGCATTCAACACGGCAATCGAACACGGCGCGGACCTGCTCGAGATGGATATCCGGGAAACAAAGGACGGCCATCTCATCGTCATGCACGACGCGAGCATCGCGCGCACCACCACGGGTCGCGGCGACGTGGCGTTGATGAACCTTGAGGAGATTCGGGCTTTCGATGCGGGATCAAAGTTCGATGCGAAATTCATCGGAGAGAAAGTCCCAACCTTTCAGGAAGTGCTCAAAGCGATCGAGGGTCGCGCATTGCCGGATATTGATTTCAAAGCTGGCGATCCGCAGAAACTCGTGGAGGCGGTTCGCGCCGCGGGATTGGTGGGAAAGGGCACGCTGTATTGCGGAGATTGGGCCAAGCTCAAGGAAACGCTTGCGATAGAACCCGGGTTCGTCATCCGGCCGACTGCACCAAAAGGATTGCCCGGATTGAATTCCGTGATCGCCGAATTCGATCCGCCGATTGTGAATATCGATTGGGGCAACTTCTCCGAAGAACTGGTGCGGCGCATACATATCGAGGGCAAACTCGCGTTCGTAAATACAATGGGGAAGAACGATAACGAAGCGAGCTACAAACGCGCGATTAGCGCTGGCGCGGACTACATTCAGAGCGACAATCTCGAATTGTTGCTGCCAATACTGAAAGCTCGAGGGCTACACATGTGAGCCGGGTGAGTCGGCCGCAGACTTTTATTGCGTGGACGATCTCCGGGAACTGGCGCGGTCGGGAACATTATTGGGTTCAAAGTCTCCCAGGTCGCCAAGATCATCGCCGGTAGCGGATTTCGTTTCACCCGGCGCTTGCGCCGTTTCGGGTACGGGCGCTGTGGCAGGGGCCGGTTCTACCAAAGCCGTTGATGGAACGGGCGCACCGGGAGCTGTTGGCTCGGGAGTGCAGCCCAATAGCGCAACTGCGACTAATACTATCATCACCGATAACTTTGCCATACCGTCCATCTCCCTGGTTCGTTCGTATTTTGTTCATCGAACATTTTTGAGTAATCACCGGCATAAATACAACAAAAAATGACGCCCCCGATCCCATGCGAAACCGGGGACGTCCAATAGAGTTACTGCTGAACTAGCGGCGCTTGCTCGCGCTGCTGCCGCCAGTATTAACCTCAAACTCATCGAGGCTTCCCAGTGCTTGACCACCCGCCGCGGCTTCTGGCGCGGGCGCCGGTTCAGTCGTCGCAGGCGCAGGCACGGCCTCAGTCACCGGTTCCACTACCGTGGGCAGCGGCATAGGATCAACAGGAGCAAGCGCCGGAGTCAGGTCCGGGGCTGGTGTTGGCGTGCTGACCGGCGCAGGTGTCGTGGTCGTGTCCGGCGCGTTCTGTGGGGTACACCCCAGAACGGCAACCGCGGCAATTGTCAGCAGAACTACAATCTTCTTCATGCGCTGAGTCTCCTTACTTTCTCGTGCCGGACACGCCGGCGTTCGTTTCCAGTCAAAGTGATGATAGTTTACCGCGAATAGCCTACCGTCGTCCAATTAGACCCCGCAATCAGAATCAAGGTTCGGCAGGTTCAACGTTTCCTCGGACTGGGCAAATAGTCCGACATAATCCGAAACCCGGCGCTCGATGACCTCATGGTCGTAATCCCAAAAGACGTGATGATTGGATTTCTCCAACCATACCAACTCCTTGTCCTTGCTGCCCATCATTCCAAACGCATTCTCAGCGGCCTGCGACGAAGCCGCAATATCACCCGGCGCATGAAACATCAGCACGGTGCATTTCACACGTTCCAAAACAGTGGGCGCGCTGGCGCGACGCCCAATTTCTATTAGGGTAAGGCCAGCCTTTGTAGGAAGCCAGGTGTAACTTGTTATGTTCGGTTTGGCCGAGTCGTCGTTGACCTGCGTGAACAAATGGCCCTTGTACACCCAGCGCATCAGCTTGCTGGAAAAGCGGGTCCAGGTTTCTCCGCTGAGAATGTAGTACCACCGATCGGTGATGCCGAAATACGCACCGCCGAGAATGAGGCCATCGACTGGCGTCTCGGCAGCCGCAAGCGTACACAACGCGCCACCCATCGAATGTCCAACCAGCACGATGCGCTCGTGTTCCTCCCGAAGTTCGGCAACTTCTGATCGCACGGCCTCGAGCAATTCGTCCGCCGTAACTTTTTCCATGTCCCGCGGACTCGTCCCGTGCCCCGGCAACCGCATGACGCGAACAAACCAACCGGCATGGGCGAACTGTTGGGGAAGGCGATTGAAATTGTCGCCAGCGCCTGCATAGCCATGCACGAAGAGCACGGCGTTCGGAGAGAGGGGATCGCCAAAGCTGCGTTCCGCGGCGCCGAGAATCACCCCGTCATGGTTGCGCGGGACTCGCTCATCAACGCGATCGACGAGGGCTGTGGTAAGGGTGTTGCAGCCGAGCATGGCGATAACAATAACGCAACCTATTGTAAGTCGGACGCGTCGCCAAAAACGCTTGCGCGACGCGCGGGCGACGGTACTGATTGGGCTTTCGATGGCTGATGTCTCTGTAGTCATCAATCAATGTTAGTGCGCGCCATCGGGCATCAGTTCAGTAATCGCGGTGTCTTTGTAGCTATCTCCGGGATACACCCCAGTGATTTTAAGTTCCACTACGTCTCCGGCCCTAAGCCAAACATCATTGAAGTAGATAACTTGTTGTTCCATGGAATCGCGCAAGTTGATGTCAAAAAGAGGAACGTTGTTGTGAAGCAGGCGGAAAGACTTGACCCGGGAATTGGCTTTCCATACCGGTTCCGATTTCGAATATCCGTTCAGCATCCTAAACCCGCGGAATCGGATTTTATCTGCGGTAGGCGCGGATTTTTCCCAGAGCTCCTCTGCGAAGACGAACCGTATCCATTCTCCAATTCCGTAATCCGGTTGGCTTTCGATCCAGGCCGTGTCCAACCTCCAATCATTTAGCATGATTGCATCGTGCCGGTTTCCGGCCTGTTCCGGGAGCGATGACGAAGATTCAACTTTCCAGTCTACGGCGCAGCCTAGCGAACATCCTTGCAATTCTGCGTCGTTGGTTATAGCGCCGGAGAGCGTCGCATCAATTGCCGGTATCGGTTCGGCTACACTGATGACGAGACAGACCGCCAATGCCAGCACCGCATTGCCCATAATTCCCATCACTCCCATACGTCTCATGCGCTCACTCGCCAACATCCATTTCCTTCGCGAGGGTCTTAATCTTTTTTAAATCCATTTTGCCGGTGCCGAGCAAGGGTATTTCCGCGATGCGATAGAACGACGTCGGCTTTGGCCGCCACAGGTTTGGCAACTCGGAATCTTTGAGTTTGTCCACGAGCACTTCCAGTTCGCCGTCCATCAGCGTGTGCAGCACGATGAGCCGTTCGCCTTTTTGCTCGTCGGGCACGCTGGTGACCGCGAAAGTTTGGTCGTTCATGTCGAGCAGCTTGTGCAGCGTTTCCTCGACCTTGGTGTGCGGCACCATCTCGCCCGCGATTTTGCTGAATCGCGCGAGCCGGTCCGTGATTGTGATGAACCCTTCCTCGTCGATTGCGGCGATGTCGCCCGTGTTATACCAGCCGTCCTGCAATACGATCGCGGTTTTTTCCGGTTGGCCGAGATAGCCTTTCATTATGTTCGGGCCTTTCACGAGCAACAAGCCGGAGCCGCCGTGCGGCACGCGTACGCTCGTGTCGGGATCGACGACTCTTACGCTCACGCCCGGCAGGGTTTGACCAATCGTGCCGTGCTTGGTGCCTACTTGATAAAAGCCTGGCGCCCGGAAATCAGGCACGTTCACTGACACTGCCGGCGCGCATTCCGTCGTGCCGTAGCCCTCAAGCGGTTCAACGCCAAACTTCGCGAGGAACGCTTCGCGCACGCGTTGCGGCAGTTTCTCCGCACCGGTAATCACATATTCGAGGCTGCTCAATTCTTCCGGCAGGCACCTGCGAATGAAGCCTTGCAAGAATGTTGGCGTCGCGATGAGGAACCGGGGCCGATACCGGAATATCAACTGGCCGATAATTTTCGGTTCCAGCGGGTTCGGGTGGTAGACCGTGAAGAATCCGCGCCACAGTGGCAACCACAAGGTCCCCATGAATCCGAACGAATGGAAGAACGGCAGAATGCCCATGAAGCCGTCGCCGGTTTCATGTGGAAAGACCTGCGCGACCGCTTCGCAATTCGTCAACACGTTTTTATGAGAGAGCATTACGCCCTTGGGTTCGCCCTCGCTGCCGCTCGAAAAAATTACCGTACACAGATCGTCTTCGGTGCGGCCCGTTGGCGAGCCCAGCGCTTTTTCGACGACACGCATCGGACAAAACACCGCCAGCAAAATCGCCACGATCTTGTCACTGCTTGTTATGCTCTTCTTGACATCGTCGAGAAGCACCGTGGTTCCCGGTACTTCCATCGGCACTTTTTGCAAAAATTCTTTCGCGGTGAGCACATGCGTAATGCCGCATTGCCGCGCGGCGGATGCAACGGATTCGTTGGACGCGGTGTAGTTGAGGTTGACCGCGACTTTGCCCATGATCTGCAACGCGATGTTCGTAACGGCGCCGCCCACAGATTGAGGGAGCAATATGCCCGTCATGGGTTCCGGCCCCAGAATCTTCTTCAACTTGCGCCCGATCGCAATCGCGCCAACATAGCTCATCAGAAACGAAAGTTTCGGCGTGCGCCCGTCGGCCAGCGCCATGGCAAATGGATGCGCGCGCATGGTCCGGATAAACGCGCGGTGCAACAGCGGCTGGTCCAGCTTTCTTGCTATCCATGCCTCGGTGCCCAAGTCCATGATCGCATCACGCACGGCGACACTGTCCGCGTCATGCGGCAGCGGTTTCCCGAAGCTGATCGTAACGTGATAGGGGATGCGGCGCGGTGCTTTCCAAAAAAAACGGCCCTTGTCGAAACTCCAGATACTGCCCCAAAGCCGGTCCAACTGCACCGGTATAATCGGCGCTTCGACGTCTTTCATGATCCGCTCGAAGCCCTTGCGGAACGGAAGCATCTGGCCGGTGCGCGAAATCTGGCCTTCCGCGAAGATGCACACAATCTCTCCCGTCCGAATCGCTTCGGTCGCCGTGCGCATCGACTGGACAAGCTCGCGCGGACCGCCCATCGCGGAAATGGGTATGGCGCCCATCATGTGCGCGATGGGGCGAATCCACCAGGTTTGATAGATTTCATCGTGCATGATGAACCGGACAGGGCGATCAATCGCCGCGCTGACGACCAATGCATCAATGAATGACACGTGGTTCGCAACCAGCAACGCGCCGCCGTCTTCGGGGATGTTCACGCGTCCGCGCACGTTCAGGCGGTAGACCGTATTTGCCAGCAGCCACAACACCGATCGAATGGCGATGATCGGCGTCAATGCGCACACGATTGTAAGCACGGCCAGCGTTGAAATTCCTACCGCCAAAAATACCGCGTGTACGCTCACGCCCAAGGTAGGACGCAGAAAATAGAGGCCCCCGCCAATCAGGATACCGATCCACGTCAGCATATTCGCCGCGGCCATCACGCCACCGCGCGATTGTTTCGGGCTCAGGTATTGCAGACCGGCCGCCAGTGGAACGTCAAAGAACCCGCCGCCGAATCCAATGATGAATGCAAATGCGACCGCGGAAGAATATGACCATGCGAACCAGTACGCCAAGATGCAGCCGATTCCCATGATGCCGGCGCCAATAGGCACCAAACCCATCTCGATCTTGCCGCGTGACGCGAGACCCGCCGTCAACGCGCCCAGACCAATGCCAAGCGACAGCAATCCGCTCAACACGGCCACCTGCGTCGCGGACAGCAGCAGCACGCTTTTCCAATCAACGACCGCGCCAATCAGCATCGCGCCCGCGAACCAGAAATAGGTGTAGCCAAACGCAATCATGCGCAGCCAGCGGTTCCGCCAAATGATTCCGAGGTCGCGGCCCATGCCTTTCCAGGGATTGATCGGGAAACTTTGCGCGGGATTCGCCGGTTCGGGACGCGTGATGCGCCATGCGGTGACGATACCGATGCAGGTCAGGCCCATCAGTCCGAATCCAACCAAATAGGACCTATTAACTCCCAACAGATCGAACAGCACGCCGGCTAGAATCTGACCGGCAATGACGGAGAGCATTGTCGTCATCTGGACAATGCCGTTGCTCCACGACAACCGCTCTTCGGGCAGCGTTTCCGGCAGGATGCCGTATTTCGCGGGACCAAACATTGCCGAGTGGGCGCCCATTAGAAACATCACCGTATAAAGTATATATGGGGAATGGAAAAAGAACCCGGCGGCGCCAATGGTCACGATCACGAATTCAAGATACTTAACCCAGATTGCGATATCTTTTTTCGAGTATCGGTCCGACAACGCGCCAAAAAAACCGGGGAAAAGAATAAACGGGAGCGCCATCAACACCGTCGTGATCGCGACGACATGCCCTTCTTCAATCTGCAGCACCGCCGCAAGGAAGAACATGAGAATCGATTTGTATAAATTGTCGTTCAGCGCCCCCTGGAACTGGGTCGTTACAAATGCCCAGAATCCTCCGGGGCGATAAGTTTTTGGCTGACCGGCGTGTACGACGGTCTCAGTAGTGTCCATGTGAAAAATGTCCCCGACTTGCGCACGGCCTTCGCAGCAAGGCCTTCGCATAGTCTACATTAGATTGTTTCGTTACGTACAACCATTTGCTTGGGCTCGGCTGCATGCGCGCGTACGCGCTCCAATACCTCGATTAACGCCCTGCAATCTTCTTCCGAAAGTCCGCGCATCGCCTCGTGAATCTTGTCCCGGTACAACGGTTCCATCTTGTCAACCAACGCCCGGCCCTTGTCCGTCAACACCACGTGGTTGATGCGCCGGTTGTCTGGCACGCCGACCCGCGCGACGAGTCCCTTTGCCTCAAGTTTGTCCAGCACCGACGTGATACTGGCCCGTGTCACAACCAGCCGCCGGCCAAGATCGGATTGGGTCGTGTTGCGCGGATTATGTTTCAGCGAAAACAAAACATTAAACTGGGCTTCCGTCAAATGGGACAGGCGGAACAATTGATCGCCAATTGACGTTAAGACACTGCCCGTCCGGACAATGTTTAGCACCGCCTCATGGTGGATGTCTTTGAACGGGGCTTCCAGATTCAATTCCCGGTCGAGCGACACTTTAATTATCTCCTATTTTCCCTTCGACGAAGCCAATGTATCATATCTAACCGTTAGATGTCAAACATAAAAGTAAACTACAAATGACGCTACCTGCGTACAATATGAATTCGGACTCCGAACAGGAAGGCAGTTCGAGCTATGCGCATTATTATCGGCGGCGGAAGTGGTCTAATCGGCCATGCACTTGATGACCAATTGCGTGAAAGTGGCCATGAGATTCAGCACCTGGTGCGGAAAGCGCCCGGTGGCGCCGACATCCTTTGGGATCCTAATGCGGGACGTCTTGACGTCGAAGCACTGTCCGGCGCGGACATACTAGTCCATCTATCCGGAGAGGGCGTCGCAAGTGGGCGGTGGACTGCGGCGAAGAAACAGGCGATTCGCGATAGCCGCGTCAAATCAACACAACTGCTTGCGTCAGCCCTCACTTCAATTTCCGCGCCGCCAAAGGTGTGGCTATGCGCGTCGGCCATCGGATGGTATGGCTCTCGTGGCGATGAATGGCTGGATGAAGACAGCAGTCCGGGCACAGGATTTCTCGCGGACGTGTGTAAGGAGTGGGAGGACAGCACCCTGCCCGCGAGAGACGCCGGCATCCGCGTAGTGAACCTGCGCTTTGGGATCGTGCTCGCCGCCGATGGCGGCGCGTTCAAACAGATGATGACCGCGTTCAAATTCGGTGTGGGTGGTGTGATAGGCGATGGCAAACAGTACATAAGCTGGATCGACATTCGCGATGTCGTACAAGCGATACTTCACGCGCTCGACAATCCATTCATCGCCGGACCGCTCAACGTATGTTCACCATCGCCAGTGACCAATCACGAGCTTACAAAAACCCTTGGACATGTTCTCAAGCGTCCGACATTTCTTTCCATGCCCGCGGGCGTTGCCCGTTTTGCCCTCGGTGAAATGGCGGATGAAATGCTCCTGGCCAGCACGCGCGTGACGCCAAAGCGACTCGAGGAAAGCGGGTTCACGTTTGCCGCACGCGAACTGGAGCCCGCGCTGCGGAACGCCATTTATTCAAAATGAAATGACGCTGGAAGCATGCCGCGCCGCGTGGTAAGGTTCAGGAATCGACCGGTCAGAAGGAAAGGATTGGCTCGGGTATGCCCGAAAACACTGAACCACGCCAAGTTGAAGTACTGGTCATCGGCACGGGTCCCGCGGGTGAAGGCGCGGCCATGCAGGCGGTCAAGAGCGGCAAGACCGTAGCCGTCGTCGAGCGAATGCTCGAAGTGGGCGGCAATTGCACGCACCTCGCAACCATCCCGAGCAAGGCGCTGCGTTTCGCGATTTACATGTTGACGCAGGCCAGAAACCATCCCCTCTTTCAGGAAGTCGGCATTTCGCTCAACCAAACATTTCCCGAATTGCGCAAGACCGCCGCGAACGTCATCGACCGCCAGGTCAGCATGCGCAAAAATTTCTATGTGCGCAATGGCGTCGAGCTGCTCCATGGCAACGCAGCTTTTATCGATCCGCATACGGTGGAAATACGCAACAACGGCGACGACACGCGACGCATGACCGCCGATTCAATCGTTATTGCTACCGGGTCCGGGCCGTACCGGCCGCCCGACGTGGATTTCACGCATCCACGGGTATTCGACAGCGACACCATATTGAATCTGTCCGAGACGCCGCGCTCAATCACGATCTACGGCGCGGGTGTCATTGGCTGCGAATACGCGTCCATGTTTCGCAATCTCGATGTGAAAGTGAATCTTGTCAATACGCGCGAGCATCTGCTCGAGTTTCTTGATGACGAAATTACCGACGCGCTGAGTTATCACATGCGGGAACGCGGCGTCCTGATTCGGCACATGGAAACCTACACGCGCGTCGAAGGACGCGAGGATGAAGTCGTGCTTCATCTCAAATCCCGCAAACAACTCAAAACTGACATATTGCTTTGGGCGAACGGACGCGCTGGCAATTCCCATGACCTGAATCTCGACGCGCTGGGAATCGTCCCGAATTCGCGCGGTCAAATCCCCATTAACGATCGCTACCAGACCACCAGCCACCCGCACATCTACGTCGCCGGAGATGTCGCGGGCGGCGCGGCGTTGGCGAGCGCCGCATACGTCCAGGGCCGCTACGTCGCAACGGTGATTCTTGGCGAGGACGACCCGGCACTCGTGCGCGACATTCCGACCGGGATATATACCTCGCCGGAAATCAGCTCCGTCGGCAAGACCGAGCGAGAACTGACCGAGGCAAAAATTCCCTACGAAGTGGGTCACGCGCAATTCAAGAGTCTTGCGCGCGCGCAAATTACGGGTCAAACCGTGGGCATGCTGAAAATACTTTTTCACCGCGAGACGCTGGAATTGCTCGGCATACATTGTTTCGGATCGAACGCGTCAGAAATTATTCACATCGGCCAGGCAATCTTGTCCCAGAAAGGCGACGCCAATTCGCTGAACTATTTCCTGAACACCACCTTCAATTATCCCACCATGGCCGAGGCGTACCGGGTCGCCGCCTTGAACGGTTTTAACCGGCTTTGATTCGCGTGCGAATGCCGGGCAATGGGATGCGCTGTCCAAAATCTGCCTTGGACTGCGGCAGCGGGTAGCTGCCGCTTTCCATTTCCTGGGAAAAGTCGCTTCGCAATGAAACGTGATTACCCTGGTTTCGATTCACGTAATCTCGAAGCTTTCAAAATTATTGGAGCATTCGAGTACCCCGAAGTGAAAGCGGCGCTGACACGCCGCAGTCCAAGGCGCTTCGCGCGGCCAAGTGACGTCTTGCCCTGCCTACGGATGCGGTTGTACTTGACTATGCCGCGATTTGTGTTATAGTAAAGTAGGGCTGGGCGATGGCAATAATACCATCGGGTATAGGGACGGTTGCGTGGACCGCGACAGAAATCTCTTGTTCGCAGTATTGGCTGTCCAACTGCGGAAAATCACGCCCTCCAAGCTCATGGAAATCGCGGCCGCATGGGCCGCCGGACCAGATAAAGACCTTCCCACACGTTTTCTGGACGGCAAAATAATCTCCCCGGAAGACCACGAGTTGCTTCTGAGTCTCGTGAATGAAGCTATCGCCGAACACGGCGGAGATTCGGCCGCGGCGCTGAAGACTTTTCGTGACGCCTCTATCGTTTGCAGCTCGATTGAAACGCTGACGCCACAAACCGTCAAAGGCCGTCCATTTGATGAAATGGCGGACGACCTGGATTATCTGCGGTCCATATCGGAAATCAAGGAGCACCCCGGCAGGTACTGGCTCAAGTCTGAGCACGCGCGCGGTGGGCAAGGCCGTCTGCTCCTCGTCCACGACGAGAGCCTTGGACGCGACATCATTCTCAAGGAACTGCTTTCCATTCCCGATGCCAACGTCGACAAACCAAGTCCCGCTCGCAGAACGGCCAGCATCGTCGCGCGGTTCCTGCAGGAAGCGAAAGTAACCAGCCAGCTCGAACACCCCTCCATCGTTCCGGTATACGAAGTCGGCCTGCGCCCGGACAGCACGCCGTACTACACCATGAAGCTGCTGAAAGGAAAGACGTTTTCAGCCGCATTGAAAGATTGCAAAACGCTGGCGGAACGCCTCGGACTGGTGCGCAGTTTTGGCGATATTTGCCACGGCCTGGCCTACGCGCACAGCCGCGGAGTCATCCATCGTGATCTGAAACCCAGCAACGTCATGATCGGCCAATTCGGGGAAACTGTCATTCTCGATTGGGGACTCGCCAAGGTCAAAGGCAAACCCGATATCCAATACGACGCATTCGAGAAAACCGTCACAGCGATAAAAGTCGGGTTCAGTTCATCCGAAGGCAAGACGGAACCGGGCGCAATCCTGGGCACCCCCGCCTATATGTCGCCGGAGCAGGCGCGCGGCGAAGTCGACCGCGTCGATGAACGGTCGGATGTCTTCGGCCTGGGCATGATTCTGTATGAAATCATTACAGGCCGGTTGCCGTTCGAGAAGGGCCCGGCATCAG
>JAWXCN010000104.1:0-5896 GCA_034408725.1 Candidatus Hydrogenedentota bacterium | reverse complement strand
GTGCGGCACCAACGCTTCATTCGAGTCCCTTCACGTCTTCAAGTGTAATTGGCAGCGCATTCGCTGGCACATTGAATGTGGGAAAACTCGATGCTTCATTCCTCAAAGGGCTTGAGACGGAGTGGAGACCCCGTCGGGCCAAGTCGGAAAGTATCCGGTCAACGGTCTGGTTCGTGTCCCGCGCCAAACTTTTCGCCACCGCGAGTAGGTCATCGTCTATGGAAATGGTTATTCTCATTGAGGCTATTAACGAAAAATTCGCCATCGTTGTCAAGGGGCGGCGACGTCGTGATGCCTTGCATAAATAGGCCTGATTTCTCCCGATGTCCCCTTATTCCGTTTCCCCCGCATTCTCAAAATCCACATCAACGAAAGTCTCTTCCTCTTTTATTACCTTCACCTTCATCCTCTGCTCGCGCAATGGCCAATCTTTTGATTCCGAGTATGATGACACCTCATAGCTTCCCGGGTCGAGGCCCTCAAATTGGAGCGCGCGGCTTCCGAAACACCAGGCATTCGCCATCACCGGTTTGGATTCACCCGTTTCTCTACGAACCGTTACCGACGTTTTGATTTCCTCCGGGGCCGAGAGGTGTACGGTCAATAGACACCCATCATCCATATCCGCATCGGCGATCGTTTCCTGATCATTGAAAATTTCGATATTACGATACCGGCGGTTCGATTGGCCACTGTCATCTGCACCCTGAACACTGAACATCGCAAGAAGCTCAGCCTGACCCGCCAACACGCCTGCGAATGAATAATCTCCAGCAGCATCTGTGTTCGTAGACCACATGTACTCGGCGCCTTGGTCAATCATTTGCAATACGACACGCGCATCTGCCACGGCCTCGTCGCGATACGTCATCCGGCCTGACAGATTACCTGCACCTGCCGGGACCGCGAAATCCATGCGCGTGATACTTTCGTCCTGAATCTCAATCTTCCCAGCCATACTTGGGATATAGGATGAAGCAAACTCCGCATCGGGTAATGTGATTAAAAATCCATATACTCCCACGGGCATTTTCTCAATCCGAAAAATTCCGGCGTCACCGGAAACACCCCTGAAATTCGCTTCCATTGTAAAAACGTTACCGTTCCGCTCCCTTGCCAATTGAATCTGTGCGCCTTCGATTTTCTGCCCACCAAAAGATATGGTACCTTCAATACTGCCACCTCGTTCGAGCGTTACCTTCAAGGGAATAACATTCTCCTCAATATCCTTTGGAACAGTTGTGGCGAACGGCAGAAACCGGGAATCATTCACAGCAACAAGATAAGGCCGCGCCAGAAAATGCTCTACCTTCGCCTTACCCGCTTCGTCCGTCGCATTTCCGACATAGAATCCTGTCTCCGGGTCCGTCACTGCGTCCCAGGCTTCACCGCTATATTGAAAATTTACTCCGCTAATGGGATTGCCGTGCAGATCAACAACTGTAAGGTCGAGTGTGTAATCAGACTCAAGGGAAACTACCCACTCACGCTCAAAGTCCTCTTCGCTGCGGGTTAATGGTATGGAAGCCACCGCGTACCCGAACCCCTTTACCTGAACGCTCTTTGCGTCAGAAATACCGTCTGCATCAAATTTTCCGTCGGAATCATGGAGCGCAACGAATTTACGGCGCCACTTCGGCGCAACGCCCTGATAATCTCCATCGATCAAAATACTGAAATCCATAATAGGCTTGCCGGTTTCCGCGCTCACAACGCGTCCTCTCAATGTCGTGGATGCATCCATCGACACTATCTGCGTCTCGTTCCATTTTAGATCTGCGGTGATGTATCGCAATGGCAAATGGACATCATGGGTAATCTTGATCCGCGCGCTACGTCCGTATTCCTCGTCGAACACTGCTATGCCATCCGCATTGGTACGTTTGCGAATTACATCATTCCGATCCGTGATAAGCATCACCTGCGCGCCGGCTATCGGCCTGCTCGGATCGTTATTCTCAATTACGCGAATCGCAGGTTTCGTATTAGCGGTTTTCGATACGATCGAGAAATTTGTAGAGACAGTCTGAGGTTCATCGGCTGCCGAAAACCCATCCGAATCGTCGCGGCTTTCCGGCGCGCCAAGTCCAATCCTCTCCGTGGATTCAACCGCTTTCCCGTCCGCCACCGATGAAGCCTGTAGAAGCACCAGCCCCGCCAGTAGCGAAACCACTATTGACCCAACAATTGCCAGTCCCTTCCATGTCGCCAAGACTGTTGTTACAGACGCAACACCCGACGCGGACGCGCTGGGGACCGCCT
This sequence comes from Candidatus Hydrogenedentota bacterium, assembly GCA_034408725.1. GTDB lineage: Bacteria > Hydrogenedentota > Hydrogenedentia > Hydrogenedentales > SLHB01 > JABWCD01. Next base: position 3,634 of record JAWXCN010000104.1, on the reverse strand, counting down.
TCCACAGGACTGGTACACCGACAACCGCACGAACGGTGCGATCCACAACACCAGACTTCGGTCGTTCCCGATCAATACTGTCGCCCAACGCCTTCTCCATCCGCGCACCCAGCGTCTGCCGTGCGCGTTGAAGGCGTTTCTCGGAGCCAGCCACCGATAAATCCAGCAGTTCCGCAATAGCGCGGGTATTCTTCTTGGAAAAATAATAGAGCAGCAAGATTTCGCGCTCGTCCGGCGCCAATGCCATCACCTGGTCCCATAGCAAACGGTGAAGTTCATCACCTTCACCCTCCGGCTGACGCGCGCGCGTTACTCTGATCAATTCATCCGATAGCGGTTCCTCCCGCATTCCCCGCGCGCGCCAATCGCGACACGCGTTCCGGACAATACTCCCCAGCCACGCCGCAAATCGAGACGGGTCCTTGAGACCATCAAGCGACTTGATCGCGCGCAGAAAACACTCCTGCGTTACATCCTCCGCATCTGTCCGATTGCGCAGGCTCGACAGCGCCAACCCGTACACCAGTGGATAGTGCCGCTCGACCAGCACCGCAAACTGTTCCTGGTCCCCCGAAAGCGTCGCCCGAACCAATTCAGCATCGGATTTCATATAAGTCTCCACGCCTTTGTGTACTATAGACTCCCCAGCGCGGAAAAGCGGACATCTAATCGTGAGCCTGAAGCCTTCAAATTTATTAGAGCATTCGAGTACCCAGAAATGAAAGCGGCGCTGACACGCCGCACTCCAAGGCGCTACGCGCGGCCAAGTGACTTCTAGAATCCGCGCGCAGCGCCTTGGAGTGCGGCGGCGAGTAGCTGCCGCTTTCCATTCCCTGGGCAATGTCGCTTCGCAATTAAGCGCGATTGCCCGTTCTCTAATCCTTGATCCACGCCCAACCCCTCGCTACAGTGTCTGATCTAATTCACGGTGTTCGTGGCAGGATCGCGCCGCTATCTCGAAAGGCGCAATACGAATCTAACTTCTTCAGGTAACTTCGCGCATGATAAACGTTTGGTGTGTACGTGCCGACGGCGGACTGTTCGCCGATCATTTTATGCAGGGTGGCTACGCAGGCATTGGATGGGAAAAAGTCGCGCGTAACCTCAGCGAAATCAGTTCCAAGGAGGAACTGGTCGACCTATTGGTTGAACACTGGAACGACATCCCGGAAGATTTCCGCGACCAGCTGGGCCTACGTCCGGGACTGGTGCGGGCGTGAGCGCTTACGGGCGGAGAATTACAATGATCGTCACGCGCGTATGGACCACCCTCTGCCTGGTCGTATCGTTTTCAGCATTCGCCGAGACCACGGCCAAAGGCATCGTCTTCGACGATGCCAACCGCAACTCCACCCGCGATACCGGCGAATCCGGCCTTCCCGGAGTATGCGTTTCCAACGGACGCGAGGTTGTCCAAACCAACGCCGACGGCGCATGGTCATTGCCGGTGGATGACGACACGATTTTCTTTGTCGTGAAACCGGCGAACTGGATGACCCCGGTCACTGACGCGCAGATTCCCCGGTCTTACTACATCCACAAACCCAACGGCTCGCCCGCGCTTGAAGCGGCTGGTGTCGCGCCGACCGGTCCCCTCCCCGCCTCCATCGACTTCGCGCTGCACAAGCGCGAAGAATCTCCGAAGTTCACCGTGTTGCTATTCGGCGATCCGCAGGCGCGCGGGTTGCGCGAAGTGAACTTCGTGTCGCACGACGTTGTGGAAGAATGCATTGGCAGCGACGCCGCATTCGGCATATCTCTTGGCGACATCGTCGCGGACGACGTAAATTTGTTCAAGGAGCTCAACGAAAGCATCGCGCAAATCGGCATCCCCTGGTACAACACGTTTGGCAATCACGACAACAACCCCGGCTCAACCAGCGACGAACTTTCCGATGAAACCTTCGAGCGCTTTTACGGGCCCGGGTCATTCGCATTCGAGTACGGCCAAGTCTGTTTCCTCGTCATGGACGACGTGTATTTCAAACCCGACGGAAAATACGAAGGCCGGTTCACGGAAGACCAACTCGCCTTTGTGAAGAACTACCTTGCGCACGTGCCGGAAGATAGGCTCATCGTCATGACCATGCACATCCCCATTATGCGCTGCCGCAATCACGCCGAGATGTACGCCTTGCTCGCAAATCGTCCCCACGCGTTCACTATTTCCGCCCACACCCACGAGCAGGCAAACATTTTTATCGACAATGAAGGGGGCTGGCCAAATGACAAGCCGCACCATCATCTCATCAGCGCCACCGTTTCCGGTTCGTGGTGGTGCGGCACATTCGATGAACTCGGCGTTCCCCACGCCACGATGAATGATGGCGCGCCCAACGGCTACTCAACTGTCACGTTCGACGGAAATACCTACAGCGTCGTCTTCAAAGCATCCCGCCGCCCAGCGGATTACCAGATGAACATCTATTTGCCCGACGACATCGAACAAGCCAGCGCAGCGCAGACCGAAATACTCTTGAACGTATTCGCCGGTTCGGAACGGTCGACGGTCGAAATGCAGTTTGGAAAAGACGGCCCGTGGACAAAGCTCGAACAAACGCGCACGATAGATCCGCAATGCCTCCGCATGCACCAGCAAAATGAGCATCTGAATGAAGAAGTTTTCGGATGGAAAATGGATTATCCGAGCCAGACCGGTCACATGTGGAGAGGCCTGATTCCTGCGAACCCCGCGACCGGCACCCACACGATCACAGTGCGCACAACGGACATGTACGGTCAGACTTGGTCGGATAAGCGAATCGTGCGGGTGCGGTGATTCGGCATCACCGCTCAACGCGCAGCGTCAAATTGCGTCCGACAGCCGACTCGAGTAGCAGCGACCCAAACGACAGACGAACGGTGGATACGCAATCGGCAAACGCGCTGATTAATCCATCAAACGCAAGATTAACGCGCACCCGCGATTCGTCCTGAAAAACGACGTCCGCTTTTTCAACATCCACGCACCGTTTCAACGCGTCGATCACTTCCTTGGAATGCGATTCGCCCATTACGTTCTTTACGGTCACCAGCAATCCGCTCTGTTGCGCAGTCCCAAGCGCGCCCAGCGCAATTGCGGTTCGAACGTCCCGCACGAGTTTCCCGCATGCGTCCTCGATTGCCTGCGCTCCGCCTTCCCGCGGGTTCACGCTGTGAACAACCGCTTCGGAAGAAGGCGCATCCAGCACAAACCCGTCTTCCGCGCGCACGATGCGCAATGTCACCTCCGCGCGCACGCGATCCAGGTTCGCTGAACCCGGCTCGCGCTCGACACTGCTCGTTCCCGATCCAAGGATGACCACGTCCGCCAGCATCTCTCGCGCAAGGATTGCCGCGCGTTCCGCGTCACCTTTCAAATACTCTGCAATACTTTCCGCGGGCACTAGCGCGCGCAGCGCGTCGGGTGATATCAACTCGAACTCGATGCGCTTCAGTTCTTCGTGCAATTTGGTTTCTATCACGCTGCTAGCCGCGGCTTCAGTTGGACCATTCGACGCCAGCGTTTCCTGCGCAATAATTACTACACGCGGCGGAATGAAATTTTTGCTCATCACGATCAGCGCAACGCGTTCTTTCAAACTGCCCTCGAGCAGTTCCGCTTCGATTTCTACCTGAGTGGAGTCTGCGGTCT
>JAWXCN010000103.1:0-16132 GCA_034408725.1 Candidatus Hydrogenedentota bacterium | reverse complement strand
GTGGCGAGCGGGTCATCGGGGTCGAATTCGAGCACTTCTGCGAACATGGCGATGCGTTCGCGGGCTTCGCGCTGGATGCGTTCGCGTTCGGCGGCGGCGATGTCCTCGGCTTCGCGGGCGACACGGGCGTGCTTCATTTGCAGCACGGCGGCCTTGGCCTTTTCCTCTTCGGCGGCTTCGATCATGCCTTTCGCGACGTAGAACACGGAGAGATTAGTATGCGCCATGACGGAATCGGGGTTGAGGCGTTCGAGGATGGTCATGTAGTGAATAGCTTCATCGACGCGATGGTGCCGATTGAGTATTACGCCGAGTGCTTCGTAGGCGTCTTCGAACTTTGGATCGAGCAACACGGCTTCGCGCAGGAGTTCGATGGCGGTGTCGTCTTCGTCGCGGGCGTCGCGATCGAAGAGGTTCAATGCGTTGTCGTACAACATTCGCGCACGGTCGATACGCGACAGCGGATGATGAAACGGCAGGACAACGACGCGCGCGCGGAACGGTTTCGCGTCAAGTGCGTTCAGTTCCAGCAACGTTCCCGGCGCCCGATGATCGCGATCTATATAGGCGAGCGCGATTGGAGTTTCAAGCATGGGGGAGAACGCGGAACTTTTGAGAATGCCGATGTCGATCGCGCCGGAATGCAGCCGCGTGTTGATGGGTGGGAACTCTCCCACCTCCAACACCAAGCCTACGACCGCATGTTTGACGGAACTGTATGTGCGCAGTTTTGCGATGACTTCCTGGCCGAGATAGCAGCCTTTGTCATAGCTGACGGCGTCGCGTTCGAGCGTGGTTTCGGGAAGCCGGTTTGTGATGTCCATGTCGATGCCAAAGCGCGGGATGCCGGCTTCGACGCGCAGGACGTTTTGCGCTTCGGGGCTGATCTCGCGCAGGTCGAATTTACGGCCCGCTTCGAGGAATTTGTCCAACAAGGGACGCGCTTCGCTTTGTTGGGTGACGAGGACAAATCCGTCCTCGCCGGTTTCCGAGATTTGAAACGCGAGCATTTGATGGCCCGCGATTTCGATGGGATGACATCCATACGGCGTTCCGGGAAAGTTGTCCGAGGCATCGCCGCTGGTCAGGAGCGATGCGAGGAAATACCGCGTGCGGGGACCTTGCACGACGAGTTGTTCGACCTCTTCTGTCGCGTCGTGAATTTGCACGTCTTCGAGGAAGAGATGATCGTCGAGTTGTTTGAGCAGTGCGGCTTTCTGCTGGTTCTCGACGATGAGCCAGAATTCGTCGTCCCAGCGGTGCACCGTGAAATGCGCCTGCAATCTTCCTTTGCGATCGAGGATTGTGTTTGCGTGGCCTTGTCCGGGTTGCAACGCGACGACGTCGTTAGAGGTTTGCGATTGCAGCCATGTTGCGACATCGTTGCCTTCGATTCGGATGAATGCGTGCGTGTCGCGAATCCACGCGCCGAGTTTGCGGCGCACAGCAGTCACATCGCCGTCGATGGAGGTATTCACTTCGGGACGGTTAGGCAATGGCCTCTGCGAGGATTTCGCCATTGAGCCAGTGCTGCTTGTACGCGGTGATGCGCACGGTGATGAGGTCGCCGATTTCCGCGTCGCAGTTGTGCGCGGTGACGGGGCGGTAGCCGCCGGTGCGGCCGTTCATGGCGTTTTGGAATCGCGGGTTCGCGCCGTCGATGAGGATTTCCTGTTCGGTACCAATGTATGCGGCCATGCGCGCGTCTGCGATGCGCTCCTGCAACGCTATCGCGCGCGCAAGGCGTTCCTGCTTCACCTCGCGCGGTACGTCGTCGGTCATGTTTTCTGCTTTTGTGCCGGGGCGGGGCGAATATTTGAAGGGAAAAATCTGGCTGAACCGGACTTCTTCGAGTACCCGAAGGGTGTCTTCGAAGTCTTCATCAGTTTCAGTGGGGAAACCGACGATGAGATCGGTGGACAATTCAATGACCGGATTGATGGTGCGCATGTACCGGATTTTGTTGAGGTAATCTTCGATCTTGTGTCCGCGGTTCATCAGGGTGAGCAGGCGATCGCTGCCCGCCTGAAACGGCAGATGCAGATGATTGCAGATCGTTTTGCGTTCGGCCATCAAATCCGAGAGGCGGTTGTTCCAGTCATTTGGATGAGGCGAAGTGAAGCGGAGGCGGGCGAGTCCTTCGACTTGCGAGACCATGTCAAGTAGTTCGTAGAACCCGACATCATGCGCGCGATACGAGTTGACGTTCTGGCCGAGGAGCCAGATTTCGCGCGCGCCACGGCTGACGAGGTCTCGCACCTCGCGGAGGATGTTATCAGCCTCGCGGCTGACTTCCCGGCCGCGGGTATACGGCACGACGCAGAAGGTGCAGAAATTGTCGCAACCTTTGGTAATCGAGACGAAGGCCTTGCAGCCTTCGACATGGCCGGCCTCCACCCATTCTTCCGGGACGAAGTTTTGGACGTGGTTGGCGGCGCGCGGCTGCCATTTGGTCATCAGCACGCGCTCACCGCGGCGAACTTGTTCGATCATTTCCGGTAGACGGAAATAGTTGTCCGGGCCGAAGACCATGTCGACGCAACGCTCGCGCTCGAGTATTTTCTCGCCTTCCTGCTGGGCGACGCAACCGCCAACGCCGATGATGACTTCGCGTTCCTGGCGTTTGAGGCGGCGGAGGCGTCCGAGGAGGCTATAGACCTTGTTTTCAGGATTTTGGCGGACGGAGCAGGTATTGAGAATCACGAGGGAGGCGTCGTCCACCTGGTCCGTCATGGCATAGCCTTGCCGCGCCAGCACTTCCACCATTCGGTAGCTGTCGTGCTCATTCATCTGGCAACCGAATGTTTGTATGTACGCTTTCGGTGGAGTCATGTTCGCTTTCGTCTTATCTCGGTGTTTGCGTTCGAGCGGGTAGTTTAGCATGTTGACGGCGCTTCGTCGAAACACCGCTTCAACGAGTATATATAAGCAGATACGGGGAGATTTTGGTGGCCGATGACCGGACAGACCGCGAGTTGATGATTGCCATTCGTGACGTGAGCGAGTGCCGGGCGCTCGAAGAGTTGGTCCGCCGGTGGGATTCCCGGTTGCTGGGATATCTTGGGAAAATGCTGGGGGACGTGTTTGCGGCGCGGGACCTGCGCCAGGAGACGTATCTGCGCGTGTGGCGATCCGCTTCGACGTACAACGACACATTCGCCTTTTCAACTTGGGTCACACGCATTGCTACGAATCTGGCGCGAACACAGTTGGCGCGCTCACGGAATGATACCGGCGCGGTTTCGGCGTGGGCGCGTTCCGGTGGGGAAGAGGCAGCGTCGCCCCTCGCAGTGCGGAAGATTTTCGCCAACGAGCAGGAGCTGTTCGTGCGGCGGGTATTGGAAGAATTGTCGGATGCTGACAAGGAATTGCTGCTGATGCGTTTTCAGCTTGAATTGACCTATGCCCAAATCGGAGAAATCACCGGTTGCCCGGATTCCACCGTAAAATCCCGAATGAATGTCCTCCTCAGAAAGTTGCGACACGAACTTGAACACCAGGGAATTGACTCAGGGAATGTACTGCCATGAAGGAATTTGATCGAATGGAACCTGAACACGACGCTGAGCTTCGCGACGTGGTGGACGCCGTCCGCGATTGGAGCGGGGAACCGGTTGCCGCACCACCGACCGATATTGAGGCACTGCTTTTCGCAGTTGAGAATGGTGCGGGTGAAACCATGCCAGAAAAGCGTTCCCGTTGGATTGTGGCTGGGTGGGTGATGGCAAGCGCGGCAGTTTTCCTGTTGGCTTTATCACAGGTGAACGTGCGAATCGAATGGGGCCAAGCCCGGATTACACTCGGAAATGACGTGGAAAATAAAAATAACTCTAATGAAATGGTGATTACGGCGGATTTGGAGCGCCGCTTTAATTTGGAGCGCGCACATAACTGGCAATCGATCGAAGCATTGGAGGCGCGGACGTCGCAGTTGGAGGGATCATTGGAGCAAACAGCACTTGAGCTAGCCAATAGACAGTACGCAGAGTCTATGACGCGTTTCAATGACATTCAAACTCTACTCGCGATGTCCCAAAGTAGCAAATAAATGAAATTCTGTTCTTGAATGTTCAATTTAACTGTATGAATCAAAAGCGTTCTATCAACGTTCCCTTAAATATGAAATTTCTAGATTAAAGGAGTTAAATCATGTTGCAGCCCAGTTTTTGTAAGCGTTGCCAAGCCTTTATATTAGCATCGCTTCTCTGCTCGGTAGTAGTCCATGCACAACAGGAAACGGCGCCAGCCGATATTGACAATCAAAGCGCGACTATGGGGCGAGTGTTTAGAGATGCACTTGACCACGCGGGGCTGGGCGAATGGGAGGGTGGGGCTAATCCGGTCATGACTCCATTTAATCGGGGAGTGTTCAGTGAGTATGTTCCAACAATTGGAGTAATGTTAAATATACACGTCTCTTTTCCGATTTCAGCGCCCGGAAGCGTGGTTGCGAATGAAGCAGTCCATGATTCGGAACCTGCCGATCTTTGGGAAAAGCATCTTAGACCTCGAATGTCCAGGGGGACGGAATTTGAGCGGACTATCGAAACTGAGGACGTCAAGGGACAAATCGCGGTGTTGCAAGAAGATGTGTTTGGAGTGGATCTGAGCACTCCTGGGGTATCGGGTATGGGCCGCGGAGGTTTGGAAGATGGCGGGGGAATGGGCCTAACAACTATGTTCGGGCAAGAGCAGCTCCCGAGTTCGACAAGGAGCGGGTTGAGAACCTGCGCATCGCAATATTGGACACACTCTCAAAATACGGTCACCGCATTACCGGGTTACCGGAGGGTGAGCGCGTGGTGATTATAGTTCACGCCCCGAAGTCGCCCGGCAGTGATGTTCAAATTTCGCCGTTAGGAAAACAAGATGGGGCGGCTTCCAATGAGCAACGGCGGGTGGTCATCAAACTAATCGGACAGGGATTGCGCAAGAGTGAGCGGATGCTTTTTTCCGTGCCCAAGCCGGCCATTGCGGCGGAAACCAATCGGGATGTTTTGACGGAGAAGATCATTGAGAAGCGTTACTAGTGTCCTGAGTTTGAGATTCGTTCGATATGAAGTTTGGAAATCAGACCTTACATCCCCCTAAATCCCCCTTCAAAGGGGGACTTTGAAGATCAGATTATGCGTGTGACTTTTGCCAAGGATTTGGGATTCATGACACTGGCGCGTTCCGGACGATGGGAGGCATGGGAAGAAGCGGAAATATGGGAAAAGTTAGTTGATTGACGATTGAGAGTTGTTGAGCGCATCGTCGGACTCGATAAAATCGGACTGATTCAGGCCTACAGCGATCCATCCGGCTATTGAAACGAGCATGCCCCATCATTATACTACGCAGCCTTTCATTTTGAATGAACAAACGTAGTGGAGGATATAGCGGGATGGCAAAGGGCCTCGACAGGGACGAGCAGCAACCCGGAAACGGCAAGCTTCTTCCATCGAATATGGTGCCGAAGCGCGCATTCTTTGTGCGCGGCGTAGGCATGCACAAGGAGAAGTTGGCTTCGTTCGAGAGCGCGTTGCGCGATGCGGGTATCGAGAAGTTTAATCTCGTCTATGTATCGAGCATTTTCCCGCCCAATTGCAAGATCATTCCCAAGAAGGAAGCGTTGAAGTTTTTGTCGCCCGGCCAAGTTGTTTTCTGCGTGATGTCACGCAGCGAGACCTGCGAACCGAATCGTTTGATTTCCGCCGCCGCCGGTTTGGCGCAGCCGAAGAACGAAGCGCATTACGGGTATATATCCGAGCACCACGCCTACGGCGAGAAAAGCGCGATTTCCGGCGAATACGCCGAAGACCTTGCGGCGACGATGCTTGCGACGACGCTGGGCATTGAATTCGATCCCGACGCCGCGTGGGACGAGCGCAAACAGATTTACAAGGCCAGTGGCCATATCTTCAAAACGCGAAACATATGCCAGTCGGCCGAGGGCCACAAGCACGGCCTGTGGACAACGGTGCTCACCGCGGTCGTCTTCATCCTCGAATAAACACCTTTGGCGCAACTGTTTCCCCAAAGACAATGTGCCTGCGATTTGGCGTATTCCGCCGAGTTTAAGTCGGCGTTCTTTTCCCAATCAGGAGGTTTGGTTCCATGCGACTTCTGACTCGTTTTATCTGCGTCATGCTATATGTGTGCTGCGCAGTTTTCGCACAGGACGATATAGGACCGAAGGCGCCGTCTGCCGCAAACATCCAACCGAAAGTCAAGGAAGTTATAGATGCGATGAGCGCATTCTATAAGGGTCTGCAGACGGTTACGTGCTCATTTGATCTCGATTTATCGATGGTTGGCGAAGGCGACTCGGATGCAGTGTCGCTTGACTGCAAGGTTGCAGTCGAACGCCCCAACAAGGTTTCAATCGTGCAGGGCGAGAGCGAACTGGGCATTGACCTCGTGTCTGATGGCACGAACCTTGCCATCCACATTCCGCAACTCAAGAAGTACACCGTCATTGGCGCGCCCGCGGACATTCAGGAAACGTTTCAATACTGCGCGGTGAACAGCATTACGTCATTCACGGGCATCATCGGCGAACTGATGAGTCCCGACCCCGCAGCATCATTGTTGGGCGGGGCCGCCGACGCCAGTTACATCGGGTTGGAAGACCTTAATAATTTGAAGCATCACCGCATCCGCTTAGACCGCGACAATTCGATTATGGACATGTGGATTGCCGACGGTGACAAACCGTATCTGACCAAAGTGGTACCCGACCTGTCGAAAGAAACGGCCGGCTCGCCCATGAAAATCTCGATGGAAGTCAAACTGTCCGACTGGTCAGGCAATGTGCCCATCGCCCCTGAGCGGTTCGCATTTACGCCGCCCGGGGAGTCAGAAAAAGAGGAATCATTCGAAGCCATGCTTGCCGGGAACAGCGAGCCCCGGCCCGCGGACGAACTTGTGGGCAAGCCCGCGCCGGCGTTTCAGCTTAAGGACATCGATGGGAAGATTATCGATCTCGCGGCGTACGCAGGCAAAAATATAGTCGTGCTCGACTTCTGGGCGACATGGTGCGGCCCATGCGTTCAAGCGATGCCAATACTTTCTGAAGTGACGGCATCCTTCAAGGAAAAAGGGGTGGTGTTTATCGCCGTGAATCAGGGCGAGACTGCCGAAGAGGTCAAGACATTTCTAAAAGATAATCAACTCGCCATTACTGTCGCGTTGGACGAAAACCACGCCGTCGGTGAACAGTACAAGGTCACCGGCATACCGCAAACCGTACTCATCGGGAAGGATGGATCGGTGCAGGCGGTGCACATTGGGGTATCGCCTGCGCTCAAGAGCGAACTCACGAAAGAATTGGCTGAACTCGTTGAGGGACGCGCGCTGGCAAAGTCGTAGTTCCTCACGAAAAACCACTTTCAGAAATGTCCGGTACGGCAGCGTTAATGCCGTGCGGGACATTTCTCATTTCTTGGGAAAGAAAATAGGTAATGTAAATTATCTGTTGACACCGTATATCCCGCATGTTACCCTAGAGCTTCAGGGAAAATAAGTATTATTATCGTTAACGCAGTTAATGTAAATAATTTTCCAGCTCTGGGGGATTCAATTGTGACCATGGATCGGTCAACCGTACTTTCGCGCATTGAGTTGCATTCAGAAAACCTGATGATGGCCCAGCCTTCCGACGTTGATGTCCTTGCCCATATTCATACTGGCGTTACAGAAATGGGAACATGGGCCCAGGCTGAAGGTTTGGCGCAGGCGTCCAGCGCCCTTTTCGCGATTGCCGGACTTCTTGAGAAAATCATTCTCAACGAGGTGGAGAATCCCACAGCATCCATTGATATTGTGGCCCGCGGTTTGTGCGCGTTTCAGATGCTTGTCCGGGATGCTAGAACGTTTGACGAGGTGCATTTCCCGGTCGAGCTGCAAGGGCCGCAAGGTCACGTCATCACAGCCGATGCGGCGGTGAAGCGCAACACAGGCGAAGTCAGTAGGTTGTTGGGCGAGTTATGCACACAGTTTGATACGTATGAACATGCGCCGGGCGAAATAACGTTGAACGCGCTGCGCCAGTCTTTGGATTCGGTTCAGCGCGAAGCGGCATCCGCGGGCCTGAACGAGGCGTCTGCGTTGGCGCACGCCGCCCACGAGGCGCTGGGCCGAATCGAAGGTTTCGTTTTGCCGGTGGTATTCGGGAGCGCATTTGATTGGTTGCGACGGACAGTCGAGCCGCCCGATGGATGCGGCGCATCTTTGCGCGAAATCGATGCGTTGCTGGAAGCCTTGCGCGCGTTGGCGAAGGTTCGCCGGCGCGTGCTGCCACGGTGCTGGAAGGCGATCCGGAACTTTTACGCGAATTTATTGCGGAAGCGCTCGAGCACCTTCATAACGCGGACGTCCATATCCTCACTATCGAGATGCGCCCAAGAGACGCAGACTCGATCAACGCGGTGTTCCGCGCGTTTCATACGATTAAGGGTGTGGCCGGTTTCCTTGCGCTGGATGAAATCCAGGCGCTCGCGCACGAATCGGAGAACGTGTTAGACCTTGCGCGCAAGGGTGAACTCGAACTTGCGGGCAATTATGTTGATCTTGTCTTCGAAGCAGTGGACACAATGAAGCGGCTGATCCAGCGCGTGGAACGCGCGTTGTCCAAGAACGAGCCGATGCAGTGCGAAGAAGGGTTGGAGAATCTCGTTCGCCGGCTCCAGAACGTGGCGAATGGGACGCTTTCACAACAGCCTGGTTCCGCGCTTGATGTGCAGGCATCGGGAAAACGCATTGGCGAAATACTTGTTGATGGAGGACTGGCGCGACGGTCGGCAGTGATGGCGGCACTGGAATCGCAGCACACGCACGAGCCCTCGTTGCTCGGCGAGCAACTCATCAGTGAAATCATTATTACGCGTTCCCAGTTGGACCAAGCCTTGGCCGTACAGGCACAGGATGGGGGCGCACGAAAACTTGGCGAAATACTCGTGTCGTTGGGCGCCGCGACGTGGGAAGACATCAATCGTGTGGTTTCCCTACAGCAAGAACCGGCGGGCGAGCGGTTGGGAACAATACTTGTTCGCTCGGGCGAAGTGGCGGCAAAGGACGTTGCCCGGGCGTTGCGTGTCCAGCAGGCGAAACCCGGAACAACCGAAGCGCGCGACGCCATTAAGGTGGACGCAGAACGCCTCGACCAATTGATTGATTTGATTGGCGAGCTTGTTATCGCGGAATCGATGGTGTCGCAGTCGGTTGAATTGAAAGGCGCGTCGCAAAAACTAGTTCGCCAATTTAACCAACTGGACAAGATCACGCGCGAATTGCAGGAGATGGGCACATCATTGCGCATGGTGCCCATCCGTGCGACGTTCCAGAAGATGTCCCGCATCGTGCGTGATTTGGCCAAAAAGACCGGCAAAAAAGTCGAGTTCATTACCGAGGGCGAGGACACCGAGCTCGACAAAACGGTGGTCGATCAGATTGGCGATCCACTTATCCACATGGTGCGGAACGCCATTGATCATGGATTGGAAGCCAGCCCGGAAGCGCGAACGGCGGCGGGGAAGGCCGAGGCTGGCCGAGTCACTTTGCGGGCGCTGCACAAGGGCGGCAGCATCTACATTGAGATTCAGGACGACGGCCGCGGGCTGAACCGGGACGTGATCCTTGCGAAGGCGCGCGAGCGCGGATTGGTGCGCGAAGGCGAGTCTCTAAGCGATCGAGAGATATACAACCTCGTGTTTGAGCCCGGATTCTCGACGGCCAAACAGGTTACCGATATTTCCGGGCGGGGCGTTGGCATGGACGTCGTCCGCCGTAATATCGAAGGGTTGCGTGGCCAAATCGATATTCAGAGCGAGTTGGGAAAAGGGAGTCTGTTTTCGATTCGGCTACCGCTCACGCTGGCGATTATCGACGGAATGGTCGTACGCGTTGGAAACGAACGCTACATTGTTCCCACACTTTCAATTATCCGATCTATCAAGCCAATGGCGAGCAATATAGTGACCATTGCGTCGCGCGGTGAACTGCTTGTTGTTCAGAACGACATGTTTCCCTTGTTCCGGCTTCACACGATATTCGATATCGTGAACGCCGAGAAAGACCCGCTGAACGCGATTGTGCTTATTTTGGAAAACGAAGGCCGGCGTGTCGGCTTGTTGGTGGACGAATTGCTTGGCCAGCAGCAGATTGTGATCAAGTCTCTCGGAGATTCGATGAGAGGATTGGAAGGTGTGGCAGGCGCCGCGATAATGCCGGATGGCACGGTCGGTTTAATCATCGACGTGAACGGAATCGCGCGACTGATAGGGGATGTCGGTCCCGGCTATGGGAATCAATCTTCGGCCGCATAACCGGAACGAATACTTTCATGGGCCGTGCGCTACAACGCGCGGCGGAAGCGAAGGATGGACAGATGGGCAACGCAATGGTTGAATCAGTACTAGACGGCGAGGTTTCATTGGCGAGCAGGGCGGGCCAGTACCTGACGTTCTTGCTTGGCGCGGAAATATATGGACTTGCGATACTGAAAGTGCAGGAGATCATCGGCCTTATGCCGGTCACCAAGGTGCCGCGCACGCCGCACTACGTCCGCGGCGTCATCAATCTTCGGGGCAAAGTCATCCCCGTGGTCGAGTTGCGCACCAAGTTTGAAATGGAGCAGCGGGCGGATACGAACATGACCTGTATTATTGTTGTTCAGGTTGCAAGTTCCGCGAAGAATGTTACGCTCGGAATTATCGTGGACGAAGTCGCCGAAGTGCTTGCCATTACCGCCGATCAGCTTGAACCGGCCCCATCCTTTGGAAATGGCGTAAATACAGAATTTATTTTGGGGATTGGCAAGGCCGGCGCGAAAGTGGTCGTTCTGCTCGACGTGGACCGTGTGTTGTCGTGGGGAGAGCTGAGCGCCGTAGACCAAACAATTGCATCTTGAGGAAACCCGGGCTTGGACGGAGGGTGAATGCGCGCGGAACATATCAATCCATTTATTGAGTCGGTTTACGAATTGTTCAACACGATGTTGCAAGGCAAGGTTGAGCGTGGGCCGATCGGTGTGTCGTCTGGAAACGATTCGCCGCGGGACATCATGGCGATCATTGGAATCAGCGGGCCGACGCGCGGCACAATCGCGATTGGTTTTCCCGCCATCACGGCGTTGTCCATGGTTGGACGGATTCTCGGAACGCCTGTCACGGTGATCGACGAAACGGTTTCCGATGGCGTCGCGGAAATCGTAAACATCGTTGCGGGGAGCGCGAAAGCGAAGCTCAACACCGATGCGAGCCGGCCCTTGGATCTCAGTTTGCCCACCGTCGTATACGGTGACAAATACGACGTGCAGTATCCGTCGAAGGCGGTGTGGCTGGAGGTGCCATTCACGAGCGATCTGGGCGATTTCAACCTTCGTGTTACTTTCGAAACCGTCCCACAGTAGGAGGGGGAGCGATGAAAGCACTCGTTGTCGATGATTCAGGCGTCATGCGCAAAGTGCTGATCGGCGCCTTGGGCCGCGCGAATATTACAGATGTTGACCAGGCGGCTGACGGCAAGGAGGCGGTTGACGCGGTGCTTGCGGCGGAATATAACCTCGTGTTGATGGATTGGAACATGCCCAACATGCTGGGCATTGACGCAGTGCGCGCGATTCGCGCCAGCGGAAAGACAATGCCGATCATTATGGTGACCACCGAAGCCGAGAAGGGCCGCGTCATGGATGCCCTCAAGGCGGGGGCCAACAATTACATCATCAAGCCGTTTGAGCCCAATACCATCGTTTCGAAGATTCAAGAAGTGCTCGCCAAAGCGTCGTGAGAAAGGCTGTAGAGGTAGTCCGTGGAGGATACGGCAGATGCGTTTGACCCGGCGGAAACCATATCACGTCGAACCCGGCTTCGTTTTTTTCAGCCGGAAGGCGATGACGCTTCAGGCCGTGGTTGGGAGTTGCGTCGCGGTTTGTCTTTGGGACAAATCGGACAAGTGCGGCGGCATGCATCATTTTATCAAGCCGAAGACCCGTGCCCGTGAAGATGCGACGCCGGTGTATGGAAACGTAGGCATTGCCGCGCTGTTGAAAATGATGGAAGAGGCGGGTTGCAAGCGCACCAATCTCATTGCGCACGTGCTTGGTGGGGGCGCGCCGGAAGGTGAAGCGGCGCCGACGCTTGGCGATCAGAATATCGCGGCCGCGCGAGAAGCGTTGCGGCGCAAACGAATCGTTGTCATCGCAGAAGACAGCGGCGGTCCGATTGGACGCAAGATAGCGTTTGACACTTCTACGGGCGAGCTGGCCGTGCTTAAAACGATGAACGTTCGGGCGGGGGACTGGTATGCCTAGCCCCCGTGTTGCGTGAGGTCTGGCGATGGAACAGCGCACGTTTGAACGGTTTCGCCAACTCGTATACGCCAAGAGCGGGATTGCCCTTGGCGATCAGAAGGAAACGCTCGTGTCCGCGCGCATAGCCAAGCGCATGCGCACGCTGAAGCTCGATCGCTACGAAGCATATTACGACGCTGTCGTGCGCGATGGTTCCGGCGAGGAACTGACCGAACTCATCGATTCCATTTCGACAAACGTCACGAGTTTCTATCGCGAGCCGGAGCATTTCGATCTGCTCGCGGGATTGTTGAAGAAATGGAAAGCCACGGGCCAAGCCCGCTTTCGCATTTGGTGCGCGGCGGCGTCAACGGGCGAAGAGCCTTTCACGATTGGAATCACGGCCGCGGAAACGCTGGGAGTGGGAGCGGTGGACTGGAAAGCCCTTGCGACCGATATTTCGAGTCGCGTGTTGCAACGCTGCAAGGAAGGCGTGTACACGCCGCAACAGATCAGCGCGGTGGACCCTGTATACCGGCGAAAGTATTTTGAAAAAACTACCCGCAACGGTTCGCCGGCGTTTGCCGTGAACGCCACGTTGCGCGCAGGGCTAGTGTTCCGCCGGCTCAATCTGTCCACGCCGCCGTTTCCGATGCAGGGACCGTTTGACGTGGTGTTTTGCCGTAACGTGATGATCTACTTTGACAATCCTACGCGGCAGCGGCTTGTCGCGGAAATCCATCGCTTGTTAAGGCCCGGTGGATACCTGATGGTTGGCCATGCGGAGAGCCTGACCGGCGTGACCAACGGATTCAAGGGTATTCGTCCATCGGTGTACGTGAAATAAGGAAGCATGAGATTAAATTGTGGACCACCATAGCGCACGAGGAGCACCAGCGGTGCAACTGACCGTCGGAATATCCGAGATGCGTGTCTCCCGGAGCGCCGAAGATACGCTCGTTACGTATTCACTTGGCTCATGTATCGGCGTGGCATTGTTCGATCCCGATGCCGGGGTCGGCGGGCTGATTCACTGCATGCTGCCGCTATCGCGATTGGATCCCGATAAAGCGAAACAGAACCCGCATATGTTCACCGATACCGGAATCCCGTCTCTTATTCAGGCGGTGCTTGACAGGGGAGGCACGCGCAAGCGGCTTGTTGCGAAAGTGGCGGGCGCGGCGTCGCCTTTGAACGACAACGGAATGTTCAAGATTGGAGAACGCAATTACACCGTATTGCGCAAGGTGCTGTGGAAAAATGAAATCCTAATTGCCGCCGAAGATGTGGGCGGCACAATAGCGCGCACGATGGTTCTGACAATCGCGAACGGCAGGACAACGATCCGCACGGGTGGAAAGGAACGGGAACTATGAGCAAGCGCGAAGAAATTCTTGAGCGCATTCCCGCGATTCCGCCGCTGCCGGCCTCCGCGACGCAGATGCTTACACTGGTGGGAAATACCGACACGCAACTGACCGACGTCCAGCGAGTCGTCGAATACGATCCGGGTCTGGTGTCGAATTTGCTGCGTTTGGCCAACTCGGCGTACTTCGGCACCGGCGGCCCGATCAATAGCGTGCGCGAAGCCGTTGTCCGGTTGGGCATCAAGCGGGTGTTCCAAATCGCGATGACTTCGGCCGTGGCTCCGCTCGCGCAACAAGAGATTCGCGGCTACGATCTGCCGCGCAATGGCCTGCTTCGTCACAGCGCCGCGACCGCGCTGGCGGTCGAGTATTTGCCCAAGCGCATGAGCATGCGCGTGCCCGACGCGACGTACACCGCGGGGTTGCTCCACGATCTAGGGAAGATAGTGATGGGTTCGTTTTTAGAAGTTGATTCCGCTCCCATCACGCTCATGGCATACCGGGAGAAACTTTCGTTTGAACTCGCCGAGCATCGGGTTCTTGGCACCGACCATGCCGAGGTAGGGGCCGCGCTGTTGGGGTTCTGGAAGCTGCCCCAAGCCGTTGTAGATGCCGTGCGCTGGCACCATGCGCCGAATGCCTATCCGCACGCGGACAAAACGGTGGTCGATCTTGTTCATCTCGGCGAACATGTCGCGCGCATTTGCGGCACATCATCTTCCACGGACGGAATGAACTACTCGGTCTGCATCGAATCATTGGAGCGGTTGCGGATGACACCGGAAATTTTGGAACAGGTAGCGGGTGATGTTCTGGGATCGCTCGAGGAAATTTGCGCAATCTTTAATTAACGGGTGGAGTGCGAGCCATGTCCTTCAACGTTCTTGTCGTGGATGATTCCGCAACCGTGCGCGCGATCATCGTCAAGACTATGCGCATTGCGAATGGCAACGTCAGCGAAATATTTGAGGCGGGGCACGGCGAAGAAGCGTTACAGGTTTTGCAGGAAAAGTGGGTTGATCTCGTTCTGACGGATATCAACATGCCGGTCATGATCGGCGTTGAACTGATCAAGCACATGCAGGCGAACGACGCGATGAAGGGAATCCCGGTGGTAGTGGTGTCCACCGAGGGCAGCTCGACGCGGATGAACGAGCTTGAGGCGATGGGTGTCCGCGCATACATTCGAAAACCGTTTACGCCTGAGAAAATGAGTGAAGTGGTCGAGCAATTGCTGGGAGCTGCCGATGAACGCCCATCCTAAGAGCGCACTCGAGACCGTCTTTCCGAAAGTTCTCGAGGAAATGGCATTCCTGTTTGCGGACCAATCAGACGCATTGCATGCCCGGAAGACACCCGGCGATTCCGTGTGCGTGGTGATCGCGTTTACCGGCGCGCGGAGTGGGACATTGGAGATGGCCATTTCCACCAGTCTTGGCCGTGAAATTTCATCGAACCTGCTGGGAAGTGAACCAGGCGAGACTCCATCGAATGCCGCCGCGCACGATGCGCTGGGTGAATTGCTGAATGTGACCTGCGGAAATGTGCTCACGGAGATTGCGGGCGACAAACCCGTGTTCAACCTTGGCGTCCCGCGCGTAACCGCGTTACTCGGTGATGAGTGGAACGCATTTGCGTCAGACAGTGGCGCCGCCATTTTCAATGTCGAAGGACAAATCGTCCTTACCCGAATCACGCTGCATAGCTGATATTGCAGCAGGAGCACCATTTTCATGTCACATCTCGCAACCCAAGCGAATTTACCCGCGCCTCGCATACGGGTCTTGATCGTTGACGACTCGGCACTGGTGCGCGAAATCCTTACGCGGGAGCTATCGCGGGATCCTGCGATCGAGGTTGTCGGGTCTGCGCCCGATCCCTATGTTGCGCGCGACAAGATAGTTGCGTTGAAGCCAGACGTCATTACGCTGGATGTTGAAATGCCCCGGATGGACGGCCTGACGTTTCTCCGGAAACTCATGCATCACCATCCCATGTCCGTGATCGTCGTGTCGTCTCTTACGCCCAAAGGGGGAGACGTCGCGCTTGAAGCCCTGGACGCCGGCGCGGTTGAAGTGATGTGTAAACCTGGCCCCGCGTACAGCGTTGGCGATATGTCGGTTGCCTTGATAGACAAGATCAAAGCCGCTGCGTCGATTGCGGTGGCCAAGCGTGCGAAAAAGTGCTCTACGCCGGTGGTCGAACGACTTTCGATGACACGAACGACGAACAAGGTAATCGCCATAGGGGCATCCACCGGCGGGACGGAGGCGCTGACGACAATCCTGACGGCGCTGCCCGCGAACGCGCCCGGTATTGTTATAGTGCAACACATGCCCGAACATTTCACGCGCGCGTTCGCCAATCGCCTGAATGAGCTATGCGCGGTGAGCGTCAAGGAGGCGGAACACAACGATACGGTCGCGCCGGGACGCGTGCTGATTGCCCCTGGGAATTATCACATGGTGCTGCGCCGAAGCGGGGCGGTCTACTG
>JAWXCN010000102.1:0-18900 GCA_034408725.1 Candidatus Hydrogenedentota bacterium | reverse complement strand
TGCGGCGTGTCAGCGCCGCTTTTACTTGGGCCAACGGAAAGGCTTCAATAATCTTGAAGGCTTCAGAATCGCGAGAATTGAAGCCAGGGCAATCTCGCTTAATTGTGATGCGACCTTGCCCAGGAAATGGAAAGCGGTAGCTACCCGCTACCGCAGTCCAAGGCGCTCCGCGCGGATTTTTCGCAACGTCTTGAAGCACTTTTTGGGCGCGATTGCCCTTGCCCAGGAACCGCCGGTTATTGCCCAAAAATATGATTCATTGCATCTTCAACTTGAATTGCCTCGGTCCGTCACGTAAAATTGTTTGGTCCCGTCGGCGCGCCAAAATCAAGGCATTATCGCCGCTTGGCCCATCACTTTCGTGCGAAACCGAATGGCAATCCCCTGGAGGTTTTAATCCCTTCCATGAAGCTGGCAGTAATCGGCGGCGGCAGTTCCTACACCCCTGAGTTGGTCGATGGGTTGTTTGCCCGGCTTGACCGGATTCCGGTGACCGAAGTGTGGATGATGGATCCCAACCTTGAGCGGCTTGAGATTACCGCGGGATTGGCCGGGCGCATGTCCGAAAAGCACGGCAGTCCTTTCACCGTACACCACACGACCGATATGCGTGAAGCGGTCGCGGGGGCGAAATACGTTGTGACCCAACTGCGCGTCGGGGGAATTCAGGCGCGTATTGAAGATGAAAAGCTCGGGTTGCGCCACAATATCATTGGACAAGAGACGACGGGCGTCGGTGGGTTTTGCTGCGCATTGCGGACAATTCCGCGCGTGCTCGATATTGCGCGCGCGATGGAAGAACTTGCGCCGGATGGTTATCTCATCAATTTTACGAACCCGTCCGGTATTGTGACCGAGGCCATCATCAAGCATAGCAAGATTACCTCCTTTGGTCTGTGCAACATTCCGATTGGCATTGTCATGGAAGTCGTGAAGCATACCGGCTGCGCGATGGAGAAGGTCGAGCTGGACTATGTCGGCTTGAACCACCTTTCGTGGGTGAGGCATTTCACCGTTGACGGGCGAGATCGGACCGACGAGCTCCTGGATAAGTTCATTGAACTCGCGCACGAGGAATGGGACGACCCGGCGATCCTTGAGAACATGCGCGCATCAATGCAGAGTTTGCGCATGTTTCTGAACGGGTACCTTCAGTATTTCTACGCGCCGGACGCGGCCCTTGCGAAGATCAAGAAGAAGAGCAAAACGCGTGGAGAAGAAGTTGTCGAAATCGAGGCGAGCCTGTTCGAGAAGTATAAGCAAAAAGAATTGAACGAAAAACCGCCTGAGCTGTCCAAGCGCGGCGGGGCGCATTACTCGACCGCAGCGTTTTATTTGATAGACGCGATCGAGAACGACGCGAAGAACACGCAGATTGTATGTTGCAGGAACAATGGCGCGATTCCCACGTTTGACGATGATGCGGCGGTGGAAGTGCCAGCGGTTATTGGAAAGAATGGCGCGAAAGCGATTCCGCAGCTTGCGCCCGCGCCCATTATTCGCGGGTTGATGCAGGACATCAAGGCGTATGAGACGATGACGGTGCAGGCTGCGGTGACGGGGGACCAGGAGACGGCGTTTCAGGCGTTGCTCGGCCATCCATTGACGCCGAACGCAATTGGTTGCCGAAAATTGCTGGATGATCTGCTCGAGGTGAATCGTCCACATTTGCAGGGCACTTTTTTTTAACAGACTTTTTTTGCTCCGACGTTTTCGAGGTAGCACGAACAGATGACGCGAGCACTTTGTGAAACACGGTTGCCGTCGCGCGAGCCTTCCGCGCGAGGGAAAGTGCGCGACATCTATGACCTTGGGGACAGCCTGCTGATCGTCGCCACCGACCGCATCTCCGCGTTTGACTGGGTCAATCCGGTTGGCATTCCGAACAAGGGCAAGATTCTCACGCAGATGTCGCTGTTCTGGTTCGACATGATGAAAGACATCGTGCCGAACCATCTCATCTCCGCCGATTTGAAGGATTTTCCCGAAGAATTTCGCGCGCACCCCGATCAGTTCGAGGGCCGCTCGATGCTGGTCCAGAAATGCGACATGTTCCCGGTCGAGTTCGTGATTCGCGGGTATCTCGCGGGCAGCGGCTGGAAAGAGTACCGTGAAATGGGGACCGTTTGCGGGATCAAGTTAGCCCCCGGTCTTGTTGAGTCAAGCAAACTTGAGAAATCGATTTTTACCCCCGCAACGAAGGCCGCATCCGGCCACGACATCAATATTTCACCAGACGAAGCGGCCGCGATCATCGGCGGCGATTGGTGCAGAAAAGCCTCCGCGGCCGCGACCGCCATATATGCCCGCGCGCACACATTTGCGGAGAAACGGGGTATAATTCTATGTGACACCAAATTTGAATTCGGCACGCGCAATGGCACACTGGTGCTGGCGGACGAGGTCCTGACGCCGGATTCGTCACGATTCTGGCCGGCGGACCAGTATCAGCCCGGCCAGGGGCAGCCAAGTTACGACAAACAGTTTGTGCGCGATTGGCTCGAGACAACGGATTGGGACAAGAACTCCCCGCAGCCACCGCTGCCTGACGATGTCGCACTGCGCACGCGCGAGAAATACGTCGAAGCATACCGGCTTCTTACAGGGAAGAAGGACTTTTAAGATGGATGTTTTCGCCGCGGACGAGGACCTATCCAACGAAGACGGTCTGAATGGTGATCGCCTCCGCGAGGAGTGCGGCGTCTTTGGTGTATTTGGACATCCGGACGCATCCACCCTGACCTATCTTGGTTTGTACGCGCTACAGCATCGCGGACAGGAAGGCGCTGGGATCGTTTCCGCGGATGGCGGGCAGCTCATTGGCCATCGTGGTGTTGGGCTGGTGTCGGATGTGTTCAAGCCGCACCGGATAAAGCCGCTGACGGGCGACATTGCGATTGGGCATGTGCGGTATTCGACGTTTGGCACAAGCGTACTCGAGAATGTGCAGCCGTTCATGCGCTCGTATCGCGAAGGCTCGGTGTCCTTGTGTCATAACGGGAACCTCACGAACGCGGCGCGGTTACGCGACGAGCTGGAACACGAAGGCCATATCTTTCAGGCGACCTCCGACACGGAAGTCATCATCCACCTAATAGCAAAGTCACGGGAACAATCATTCGTGGATTGCGTGATCGACGCGCTGCACAAGGTGGTGGGCGCGTACACGATTCTCGCCACGAACGGCGAGGAAATTGTCGCGGTGCGCGATCCGCAGGGGTTCCGTCCGCTGGTGCTGGGGAAACTGGGCGACGCGTATGTGCTCGCCAGCGAAACGTGCGCGCTGGATATTATCGATGCCGAGTATGAACGCGAGGTGGAGCCGGGCGAAGTGGTGGTCATTAATCGCGAAGGGATTCACTCTTACCGGCCGTTTGAGCAGGTCATTCCGCACCCGTGCATCTTCGAGTTTGTGTACGTTGCGCGGCCCGACAGCGTGATATTCGGGCGCAGCGTGGATGAGGTGCGCAAGCAGTTGGGCCGCAATCTTGCCATGGACGATAACGTCGAAGCGGATATCGTCATGGCGGTGCCTGACTCATCCAACCAGGTAGCGCTCGGATACTCGCACCAGTCCGGCATTCCATTCGACATGGGATTCATCCGAAACCATTATGTTGGCCGGACGTTTATCGAACCCGATCAGCAGATTCGCGACTTTGGCGTAAAGATCAAACTTAATCCCGCCAAGTCCGCGGTCGAAGGTAAGCGTGTTGTGCTTGTGGACGACAGCATTGTGCGCGGCACCACGTCGAAGAAAATCATCAAAATGCTGCGAAAGTGCGGCGTGAAAGAAGTTCACTTCCGCATCAGTTGCCCGCCGATTATCAATAGCTGTTACTACGGCATCGACACGCCGGAGAAGGAAAAACTAATCGGCGCAAGGATGACCGTGGAAGAAATGCGCGAGTACCTTGGCGTGGATTCGCTACGGTTCCAAACCATAGACAATATGGTCGATGCGGTCGGCATGCCCAACAAGCAGTTTTGTCTCGCGTGTTTTAACAACGCTTATCCAACCATGATCCCGCAAGACTTCGAGATGAACAAGCGCGAGTTCCGCAGGCACGTGGATACCAGCGTGGACGTTGCGCACTAAGTTTTCTTGGCCAATTGCGAAACGTCGCGGAACTGCGCCATGACGTGGCGGGCGATGCTATTCGCCAATTCTTCCTCGCCCAGAAAAATCGTGCCGGTCTTTTCCTGCTTCAATAAAGCCGCTTCCATTTCACTATGGGTCCGGACAACGATTTCGATATTCGGATTGATCGCCTTGGCGGTATCCACCATCTGCCGCAGTTTCATCGTGTCAGGCGTAGCGATGATGAGAATGGCGGCGCGCTGGATATGGGCTTGCGCCAACACTATGGCGGTCGACGCGTCTCCGAGCACAGCCGGAACGCCGCGCGCGCGCAGTTGCTCGATGATCTCCCGGTTTTGATCGGCGACGACAAACGGAATGCCTTCCGCGGCTAGACCATCGCAGATGCGCCTTCCGACGCGCCCGTAACCCACGAGTACAACCTGCTTCGATAGATATTTTTGACTCGTCGTGAGCGGCAATGCGGACAGCGGATCGACGGGTGTGACTATTTTGGGTGGCGCGGCCGGCGGAGTCATTACAATGTCCCGCGCGCGCCGCAATGCCGCCGTGTCGCCCAGCATGAGCAGCGTGTCGTATGGTTCTATTATTGTTTGCCCGCGCGGAACTACGAATCCGTCCCCGCGGCCAATGAGAAGAATAAGAACGTCGGAGGGAATGCCGAGATCGGCCACGGTTTTCCCGACGACGGCCATGTCGGGAAGGATTTCCAATTCGCGTGTTTCGCCTTGGGCCTGTCCCTGGCGTTCTATTTCAAGCAAATACTTCGGGGCAGGTGGAAGTGGCTTGTCTACTTTGAGGAGTCGCGCAACCGGCATCAGCAGCGTGCCTTGAATGGTCACGGAAGTGAGCACGATGAAAAAGACAATGTTAAAGATGGTGTCCGAATTTTCGTAGCCGGCGGTGAACGGAAAGGTCGCCAGGACGATTGGGACCGCGCCACGCAGTCCGGTCCATGCGATCAGCGTGCGTTCAGCCCAGGGAAAGGAACTTCCGGCCAGTCCAATCGCAACGGCGACGGGTCTTGCAACAAACATGAGGAAGGTTGCGACGAGCAGCGCGCTGATACCGACTCCCGGAAGTTGCGAGGGAAACACGAGAAGCCCAAGCACGACGAACATGGCGATCTGCATCAGCCACGCGAGGCCATCATGAAATTTGAGTATGAACCGTTTATGGGCGAAATCAGCGCCGTTGAGAATTACGCCGCAGATATACACCGCAAGGAACCCATTGCCTTTGAGGGATTCAGTGAGTCCAAATGTGGCAAGCATCATTCCAATGCTCAGAACAGGATAGAGACCTTCATAATCAAGCCGGATGCGGTTGAACAGAACGCTCGCCAATTTTCCCGCCGCCAGGCCCATGACAACGCCGCCAAGCATGTTGATGAAAAAAGCGGGAATGAGCTGTTGCCATTCGAAATTCTCAACCGTCAGCAGTTGTGTCATGCCGATGGTGAGGAAAATGGCCATGGGATCGTTACTGCCGGATTCAAATTCGAGCAGGGGCTTGAG
Organism: Candidatus Hydrogenedentota bacterium; assembly: GCA_034408725.1. Lineage (GTDB taxonomy): Bacteria > Hydrogenedentota > Hydrogenedentia > Hydrogenedentales > SLHB01 > JABWCD01. The sequence goes on along the minus strand of JAWXCN010000102.1, from coordinate 13,281 downwards.
ATTGCCTTTAAGACTCACACCCCGCGCGCGCAGGATCGAGAACACGGCGGCCGCGTCGGTGGATGAAATAATGGAGCCTATCAGGAGACTTACGAGTGGCGGAAGTCCGAGTACCTTCCATATGAACAGCCCCACCAACCCCGCGGTGATCGCCACTCCGAATGTCGAAAGAATGATGCCGCGCCGGAAGACGGGACGTATGAGCCGCCAGTTCGTATCCAATCCTCCGGAGAACAGAATGAACGCGAGGGCTATGGTGCCGACAAGGTTGGCAGTTCGTGTGTCATCGAAGTGAATGCCGCCGGGACCCTCCGAACCGGCGAGCATTCCCACACAGAGAAATACAATCAGCGCCGGAACGCCAACACGCCCGGATATTTTGCTCGTGAAAATGCTGGTAAGGAGCAGGAACCCCGTAATGAATAAAATCATGTAGGGTTCAGTCATTAGAGCGAGCGTCCTTCCTTCACGCGACGGGATTGGTCGATCAGGGCGAGGTGCGCCACCGATCCACGGGCAGTTTAACGCATCAACGCGGAAATTTCCCGATCGGAGATCGGGCCGGACGGACGTTCGTATGAATGCGGTGCGATATGCGGAGATGGCTGAGGAAAAATGGAAACAGGTATCAAATCCCCCCCATACCGGTTATCAGCCAGTGGTCACCGACCTTTTCTCCGATCACTGTGAGTGATACCTGATCGTTTGGGCCGATGAATTCCACGGGCGCGAAACGGGCCTTTTCTCCGTCGACCACGATTTCCGCTTTCGACGCATCCAGAATCGATCCGTCGAATCCCCCGGCAACCTGATACGCCTGTAACATCGCGCGCACCTCGGTTTTTCCGCCACCTTCAAACGAAAACGTATCGGCGAACGCGGTCATCATCTTGTCGATGTTACCGGATTCCGTTGCTTCCTTCATGGTTTGAATCATGACATTGATTTTATCCTCGTCGGTCATCGCGGCGGTGACTTCGATGCCTTCGCCGGCTTCGGGCGCCCAAAAGCCGAGGAAGTTGCGCATGACGTAGAGCGACGTGATGAGCAGGAGGGCGGCGGTGACGCCACCGGCGTAGAGGCCGATTTTCTTCCAAGGCAACGGTTTCTTGATCTTCGCCTGAATCCATTGTCCGCCCACGTTCACGCGCTCGCCGGACATCGCGCGTTTGTGTTTATCTTCGAGGTTGCCGAGAGTCTCGTTAACGGTAATGAATGAACGGTGCCACTCATTCTGGAGCTTGCGGACCGCCACTTCGGATTGCGCGAATACGCTGTCGAGGCTCGTCGCGCCGGAGACGATATTGATTACATCGGCGGAGAATTTGCAGTCGGGACCAAGCCGCTCCGTCAACACGCGATGGTCGCGCGCGAGCTTGCTCTTGAGTTGAAGGAAATTGGTTTCGAGTTGGGGTTTGTTCACGCCGGGCGTCGTGTACGCGCCGATAAGCTGGTTGAAACGCATCCAGTCATTCATGAATTCGTGGCTGCGCGAGATATAACCGTCGAGGACTTCTATGCCATGTACTTGGACGCGGGGCGCCATAAAAGCGTCCTCCTGTTTAGGCTGCGACGATTACACGACCCGCGGTGTGACGGGGTTCCGGGATCGGCTCGCCCCGTTCTTTCAAAACTTCAAGATAAACTTCGATCGCTTCACGTACGTTGCACCCGGCCTCTTCCATGGTGTTGCCAATGCTTACGCATCCAGGAAGATCGGGAACAATTGCGCCCCAATTGGTATCGCCTTGCTCGTAAACGACTGTATATTCTCTCAACTCTTCTTCTCCAAGCCAGCGCATGTCGTCATTGTAATAATCGCGATGCTTCGCATGTGTTCATCGTAGCACACATCCCGCAGTAGCAAAATTAAAGCGTATAGGGCAATATTGCCTTACGTTCGTGCGGGTACTCAGGAAATTTTTGTTTATACCACTGATGATTCGAGAGCGCGCGAGGCACAAGGTTGGCCGCCGTCCATATTGCAAACACGAGGCCCGCGGGCGACCACGTGAGGATCGCCCAGCCGGTCCACTCGACAACTTCGCCCAGATAGTTTGGACAGGATACCCAACGGTACAAACCGCCACGAGGGATTTTATAACCGGTCGAGCCATCGCCACGCAACGCAATGAGGATGCGGTCTGAGTGAATGTTGATCCCCAATCCTGTGAAGAACAATGCAGTTCCGGCGAGGAATTGCAGGTCAGCAAACCACGCGGAAGTGTACAGGCCGGCGTTCCATGCCAGGTGCCGGCCATTGAGGTAACCGTTAAACACGTTGAAGGCAATACCAGACACGATGATGGTGACTGGCATTCGCTTGCCTGTATCGCGCAGGGTGAATGGAAAAACGTAGGTGCGGTAGAGATAGTGGATTTCCCAGATCAGCAGAAAAATCCACATCATGCGAATCGGGCCGTTCAATGCGGTGAAAAAGAAGTAGAGGATACTGAAAACGGCCGCGGTCTCCATGAGAATCCAGCCTGCGCGATTCGGGAGCGTTGGCCCCCACCCCGCGCGAACGTGCCGGCCATAGGGGGCGGTGAAGAAGAGGAGAAAAATAAACATGATCGCGGCCGACGCAAACCCGAACCAGATCGCCGCGGTATGGAATTGTTGTTCGGTCATGCGAATTTCACGCGTGTAGTCTTGTGGCAATAGCGGTGTTTATCTCCTGCCGAAGTGAAAGCGGTAGCTTCGCTACCGCAGTCCAAAGCGCTTCGCGCGACATTGCTCATGCTAATGAACCCGCTTGGAGCGATTCGGAAATGCGTTCAAAACATTCCATGGGCAAATGCACGCGCCCCATTTCCGCGCGTCCCTTGGCCTCGCCGTGGCAATCAGAGCCGCCGGTGACGAGAAGGTTTCGGTCGCGGGCGAGTTGCACAATCATGTCGGTCAATCCGGGCGAATGTTTCGAGTGATAGGCTTCGACACCATCAAACGGCAATTCCAACAAAGATTGCAATTTGTGGCGTGGTGCGCCGATGCCGGGATGCGCGATAAACGCGAGTCCGCCCGCGGCGTGGATGAGACCGATGGCTTCGATGCATTCCATTTTCACTTGCGCGACATAGCCCGGCTTGCCGCGCTGGAGGTATTTGTCAAACGCCTGCTGCACGGTTTTGGCGTGCCCGGCGGATTGCAACGCGCGCGCAAGGTGCATGCGGCCAATGACGCCCTTGTGCGCATCCGGTTCGAGGGAAATCGAGATGCCCCGTGCTGCAAGCCGTTCGATCATGCGTTGCGCGCGCGCGGCACGGGCGTCCTTCATGATATTCAACGCCGCGACCAGCGGGGGAGAATCGACGCGAATCCCCAGACCGAGAATGTGCAGGTCAATATGGTCGAAACGCGCGCTGATTTCCGTCCCGGTGAGGAATGCTATGCCCGCTTCCTCGGCGGCGCCGCGCGCCGCGGCGACGCCTTCGATGGTGTCGTGATCAGTGATGGCCATGGCCGCGATGCCCGCCGCGGCGGCGCGTTCGACGACGCGCCGGGGCGAGTCTGTTCCATCTGAAAAATTCGTGTGCAGGTGTAGATCGGCGTAACGTGGGGTCATAGGTCCTTCACGCGATCAAGCACGGCGTTTACAAAAGCGCGCGATTCGTCTGTGCTGTAGAGTTTTACAATTTCGATGGCTTCGTTGATCGCGACCGACGGAGGCACGTTGTCTCCATGCCGCATCTCGTAAATGGCGACGCGCAACACATTGCGTTCGATGCGGCCAACCCGCTCGGGTGTCCAGCGGTCCAGCGCGCCGTCGATGATCATGTCGAGTTCGTCGCGACCTTCCATGACGCCGCGAACAAGCCCGTCTGCATACGCGCGCACAGGCACGCGCGCGGGATGATTTTCCCAGAAAAGTTCGAGCGACTCTTCCCACGGGTACGAAGTAAAATCAAGGCCAAACAAGAACTGCATGGCGCGTTCGCGCGCGCTGCGCCGCACCTTCGGACTGATTGCGTTCACAACTGCTCCATCAGATTCGCCATCTCGATAGCCGTCATTGCGGAATCGAAGCCTTTATTGCCCGCCTTCGTGCCTGCGCGCTCGATGGCCTGCTCGATTGTGTCGGTGGTAAGGATGCCGAAGATGACCGGCACGCCCGTTTCATTCGCTGCACTTGCAACCCCTTTTGCGGCTTCGCCGGCGACGTAGTCAAAGTGTGCGGTGCTGCCGCGGATTACCGCACCGAGAGTAATAACAGCATCGTATTTTTTTGATGCGGCAAGTTTCTTCGCGACAAACGGGACTTCATACGCGCCCGGCGCCCATACGACGGTGATCTCTTCGTCCTTGACGCCGTGCCGCGTAAGCCCGTCCAGCGCTCCTTCCAACAGACTTTTCGAGATGAACGCGTTGAAACGCGCGACGACTACGGCGAATTTTTTGCCGTTTGAAATTAGCATGCCCTCGATTACGTTTGGCAATTATCAACTCCTTAAAATGCGTCAAAAAGTGAAACAGCAACACGTACTGGAAAGAGAAGCGCTTTGAGAACGTATCTGTGCCAATATAGATAAAAGCACAGTTGCCGCCAAGGCCACAAAAAGACAGATGGCGCGTATGTAATATTTATATGATTGAATTTCCGCTGTATCGATGCCGCTGATTGCACAAAGTGCCACTATCACCAAAACAGTGAATATAAACGATAAAATGAACGTTACAACGCCACCACAGACGCGCGTCACGAAACGTCGTGCAGGGGTCGCGTAGAGCCAGTCATCCCATTGCAGGGTCCACCAACCGTGATTATGCGATGTGTTGCTCATCGTGCGTTTACGCCAGCAAATGTCCAAGCTTTTCTTTCTTCGTCCGCAAGTACCGTTCATTAGACTTGTTCGGCGGCACAATGAGCGGAATGCGGTCCGTTACAATCAGGCCGTGGGCTTCGAGCCCGACGCGTTTGCTGGGGTTGTTGGTGATGAGTCGCATCCGGCGCACGCCGATGTCTATCAGAATCTGCGCGCCGATGCCGTACTCGCGTGGATCGGGGCGGAAGCCCAGGTGTATATTGGCTTCGACGGTATCGAGTCCCTTGTCCTGCAACTCGTATGCTCGCAGTTTGTTTACGAGACCAATGCCGCGGCCTTCCTGCCGCATGTAGAGCAATACGCCCTTGCCTTCGTTCGCGATCATTTCCATGGCGGTTTCAAGCTGCGTGCCGCAATCGCAACGCATCGATCCGAACACGTCGCCGGTTAGGCATTCGGAATGGACCCGCACCAGCACGTCGTCGGCCGCTTCGATATCGCCCATGACGAGCGCGACATGATGCGAATTGTCGATGCTCGTTTCGTAGGCGTACAAACGAAATCCACCGAATTCCGTGGGCATGCTGGTATCGACGAGGCGCGTGACCAGTTTTTCGTGGCGGCGGCGGTACTCGATGATGTTTTCGACGGAACAAATTTTTACGCCGTGCTTTTGCGCGAATTCTGTTAGGTCCGGCAGGCGCGCCATCGATCCGTCATCTTTCATTACTTCGCAAATTACCGCGGACGGATTAAGTCCGGCGAGACGCATGAGGTCGATAGAACCTTCGGTTTGCCCCGAACGCACCAGTACGCCGCCTTCCCGCGCGCAAAGTGTATGAATGTGGCCCGGCGTCACGATGTCGTCACGTTTGGATGCGGGATCGATGGCCACGCGTATCGTGTGCGCGCGATCATGCGCGCTGATTCCCGTGCTGACGCCTTGCGCGGCTTCTATTGGTGTGTGGAACGCGGTGCCGAACCGCGAACGGTTGTCCTTCGCAACGGGAAACAGGCCGAGGTAATCGATGCGTTCCTGCGTCAAGACGAGGCAAACGAGTCCGCGCCCGTGCGTGATCATGAAATTGACGGCCTGTGGCGTAATATGTTCCGCGGCGATAACGAGATCGCCTTCATTCTCGCGGTCTTCATCGTCAACGAGAATGATCATCCGGCCCGAACGCAACTCGTCAAGCGCGTCTTCCACCGAACACAGGACAGTTTTGTTTCTACTCATATACTTCTTTCTCAGGCGAACCCGTGGCGTTTCAGTTTGTCGATGGTAAGCCCGCCGGGCGACATGTTTTTCATGAACTGGTAAATGTGCTTCGCGAGCATGTCCGCTTCCATGTTCACGGAATCACCCGGACGTTTATTTGCGAGCGTAGTTTTTTGAAGCGTTGCCGGAATGATGGCGACATCGAATGTGTCGCCAATCGGATCAACCACGGTGAGGCTGATGCCATCAATGGTAATCGAGCCTTTCGACACAAGATATCGCGCAGCCTCGGAAGGCGCTTGAAACCGCCATAGCGCAAACTCACCTTGGGGCACTATCGAATGCACGCGGCCAACGCCGTCCACGTGTCCCTGCACAAAATGGCCGCCCATGCGCGCGCCCGCAGTGAGCGCGCGCTCAAGGTTTACAGCGTCGCCGGGCTTGAGACGCGCAAGCGTTGTGCGCTTATAAGTCTCCGGGGAGACCTGTACGACGAAACTTTCCGCCGTGAATGCGATCACGGTCAAGCACGTACCATCGATGGCGATACTGTCGCCTTCGCGCATGCCTTCGAGCACAGTTTGGGCAAGGATGGTAAGGTCCGAACCCGACCTGCGCGAGACCGCGCCTATTTCTTCGATGATTCCGGTGAACACGCAATCACTCGCCTTTCACGTAAGCTTCAATCAGGATATCTTCACCAATACTACGCACGGTCATGCGCTCGAGGTGGACCACGTCGGCCATCCGGGTCGCGCCTTTCCCTTCGACAGCCGTAATCGCGTCGCGTCCGCCAATGATTTTGGGCGCGATGAAGAACATCACTTTGTCCACGATTCCCGCTTCGAATGCGGAAGCATGGGTGGTACCGCCCCCTTCGATCAACACTGATACGATCTCGCGCCGCGCAAGCTGCCGCATCAGCGCCACGAGGTCGATACCGCCCGGTCCGTCCGGGACGTGAATGACTTCGTCCGCGCCGTTGAAGTCGCGGCCTTCGGGAAGTGCGACCCATGTTGGAGCGGCACTGTCCTGAAGGAACACGCGGCGGTCGGATGCCAGGTAGTCGTCTGCGTCGAGAATTACACGAACTGGGTCCTTAATCCGTTGTGTGTCAAGTCGCGTAGTCAAGCTTGGATCATCCAGCATGACGGTCCTGCTGCCCACGAGGATTGCGTCCACTTCATTGCGCAACGCATGCACGAGCCCCCGTGACGCTTCGCCCGTAACCCATCGGGAATCGCCGGTGTGCGTCGCGATTTTCCCGTCGAGCGACATCCCGCACTTCGCGATTACGAAAGGCAAGCCGCGCGTGATGTATTTTTCGAATGCTTCATTGAGCGTCCGGGCTTCGGATTCGAGCACGCCAACATCGACGCTAACGCCCGCCGCGCGAAGCGATGCGAGACCTTGACCGCAGACCGCAGGATTCGGATCGAGCATTGCCATGACGATTCGTTCGGGCTTGTGTTCGACAAGCATTGCCGAGCAGGGGGGAGTGCGACCCTCATGGAAACAAGGCTCAAGGGTTACATAAACCGTTGCCCCCGCGATGTCGCCACCAGCCGCGCGGACTGCGTTTACCTCCGCGTGAGGTTCGCCGGCCCGTTCGTGGAACCCTTCTCCGATGACGGCGCCATCGCGGACAATGACGCAACCCACCATCGGATTCGGACTGGTGCGGCCACGACCTTCCGCGGCCAATTCGAGCGCACGGCTCATGAATTGGGCATCGTGGTCCCAGCCTTTTGGCGTATGTGCTGCTTTGCGCGCCATAAAACAAATCGTCCCAAAAGCTTCGTTTGCCTTCGGGACGTTACAAGGCCCCCTGCTGTAAATACAGCAAACTCCGCGTGCGCACGGCGCATGCAGATTACCCTGTGGCGGTTAAGCCACCGGTCGAGCCTCACCTTCTTTCATCCGGACTATACCGTCGGCCCCGGAGTTTCACCGGATCCTGTGCCCGAAGGCACTCGCGGGCTTTACCGCCGATCGGGAATTGCACCCTGCCCCGAAGGTGATATGTTTACTATTCTATGGTAAATGATACCAGACGTTTGCGGGTGTGTCAATTTCGGACGGGCCGAGCTGGGGCTTCGGCCCGCTTGGAGTTGGGTTGACTCAAGGGCGGCGCGAAGTTGTGTAGGGATGGGGATCGCGGCCCCGGCAGCATAGTCCACCCAGGCGATAACCGAAGTCCCATCGGCAACTACCGAGTCGGTTCCTGCCCGGAAAAGCTGGTGTTCCAGCGTGAAACTTTTTGTTCCAACCTTTATGCAGCGTATACCCGCTTCGAGGTTGGCGGGGTAATGAACCTGTTGTCGAAAGTTGAGAGTCACCGAGACTATCGCAGGGGCATGGCGTTCATTTTCGCGGCGCTCGAAGATATCCACGCTCTCGAAAAACTTCATGCGCGCCGTCTCGAAATACGTCGAGAAGACAGCGTTGTTCACGTGGCCATACGCATCCATGTCGCCCCACCGGACAGTGATGGGGACGAGTAGTTTGTAGTCGGATCGCCTCGGCGCTGCCATTAGAGTTGAAGGCCATTAAAAGAAAACTCATAGGTGTAATCAGTGCCGTTGGCAACCTGAATGGTGAATTCGAGTTTCATCGGTTTTTTCCTACGTTCTTTCTCGAACTTGACTATAATGGGGCTCGTAGTCCCAGTCAGAATTAGACTCATTGGATCCACAGTGGGTGAATCCATACCGACACCCGTTGCGAAGCCCACTTCACGGGGCTTACGGCTACGCTCCCCGGATATTGGGAAAGGATGCGAAAGCGCAATACTCGATTCCAGGGCGCTTATGGGGGCACTTGACGAGTTGGAGACTAACACCGCAAAAATTACTTCATCGGAATTGGCAAACTGACCCGCCGGCATACACTGGATGCGAATGCCATTCCTCTCGACGATGATGGACTTAGCGTTGAGATCTCGAATCCGCGCCTTGCATGCGCTAATTTCTTCGCTGGTTGGCGGTCGCTGCGTGACAATTGTATCGGAACCCTCTAAGGACACGGTTCGACCTTTAAAGCTTTCAACTTCATAAAGAAAATATTGCGGAATACAAGACGGCAGGACTAAGGTAACCATCGTGACGCAAAAGAACCAATAGCTAGCGGGCCGCCAGCATCTAGCAGGCATTCGGAGCACTCCTACAATAATTTCACCGCAGTTAATGTAATTGCCAGAGTCCAACTTAATTCAAAGTCTGTCCACGCCGTCGAAGGTAAAACTGTGACGTGACTTCTTGTCATCCGAAACTAAAGTTAGGTGAACCACAAATTTTTCTGTCGGTTTCCTATTTTTAAATGCCAAGAAAATGTAGCTGTCAGAGTGTGGCGTTATGGAGATTTCCGTTACATTTCGTCTTTCAGGAAAAGGATATAAGTGTTCAAATCCAACAGCAATAGGCGTTCGCGTTCTGATTCCCCACCATAAATCCCGCGTGAGCGAAATTTCTGCCTTAGGGATGTCTATAATGCTATCTGTTTTGTTCATAATTCGAAAGCAAAAATATGCCGTGGCATCTACGGAGATTTGAAACGCTGGCATACATTGAACTGTAATTGCATCTGTTTGAGCCACAATTGACACTGCATCGCCAAAATAAACACGCGGACGATTAGCTGCCTTGCCGATCTCTTCTGAGGTAAGTGTCCGGCGTTCAATCTTTATGTTCTCATCGGTTCCGTGAAAATCGGCAGCGCTATAAACGTAAGTAACGGGAGAGAGTCCAACCGCAGCGACAGGGATAAACAGGGAAAGTGCCAGTAGGCGGGGTGGGCCTTCTAGTCGACAGGTCCCATGCTTCATTTCGCCCCTCCTCTTAGTCCGATATAATATTATATCCCGCTACCGCCTAAATGGATGCCGCATTCCTTGTTGGCGTCGGGGTCGAGTTGGTTGAACCAGCGCCAACGGCCAGCCCGTTTGTCTTCCCAAGGCTTGGTGGGGGTCGTGCAGATTTTGCACCCGATACTCGTATAGCCCTGTTCGTAGAGTTTGCTGTAGGGCACATTGTGCGCGCGGATGTAATCCCATATCTGGTTTTCGGTCCAGTCGGCCAGTGGGTTCAATTTCAACACGCTATGCGTTTCCGTTTGCGTGTACTCGGCCTTGGGCAGTTTTTTACGGAAATTCGATTGATCGCGCCGCCGCCCGCCGATGAGAGCGTCAACGGTTTCCATCGATCGGGTATTGGGTTCGACTTTCCGCAGCGTGCAGCAATACTCCTGCTTTTCCTTGGAGTCGAAGAACAGGTATTCTCCGTGTCGTTCGATCATTTGTTTTACGCGATCCGCGTCCGGCTCGAACCGTTCGAGCGTGATGCCGTAGCGCTGCTCGATCTCGTCAATGAGTTGATACGTTTCTTCGGGCAACCGCCAGGTGTCCACCGTAATGATCCGCAGCCTGGGCGCGACGCGGCTGGCAATATCGATCTGCACGCACCCCGTGTTTTGAAGGCTCGTTTGCAGGGCCGCGCGATCACCGTGCGTATCGTACGCCCATTTGATGATTTCTTCCGCGCTTAGCCCTTCAATATATTCGAGGATATCGGGTTCGGGTACTGTTGCCATACTAAACCTTCACGACACTCGCGAGGTGCTGTTTTACGCCGCCGACGCCAATGCGGTACGACCAGTCGCCGAAGCGTTCGCCGTTCGTGCGTTCCGCTTTCCATGCGGTCAAGAGCGTGGAAACGGCCGCGGCGATATCCGCCCCGCTGAGTTTTTCCGCGACGAGTTCGTTCAGACGCGTGCCGTTGTAGTCGCCGCCCGTATAGATCACGTAACGGTCCGAACCGCTGCCGACGATGCCGATTTCCGCCGAACGCGGGCGTGAGCAATTGTTGGGGCAGCCACTCATGCGGATGATTACATCCGCATCGCCGTGGCCCGCGGACTCGATGTCATGAATGATTCCCGGCATCGCGCGTTCGGATTCCGAAAGTGCAAGGCCGCAGAAGGGCAGTGCCGGGCACGCCATTTCCAACCGGCGCAACCGCGAGATGCCTTTATCCGTCGGGATTCCGTGTTTGTCCAACAAGGCTTGGACCGTGTCCACGTCTTCATCGCGGATATTCGCCAGAACTACGTTATGATGCGGCGTCAACCGCACGTCGCATTTGAAGTGTTCGATGATGGTGCGCAGCCCCGAGCGAAATTTGTATCCGCCGTCAAAGTCGCGGATGCGCCCATTCTCAACCCAAACGCCGACGTAGTTTAGACCGGGCTGAATCTGTTTGTGCCAGCCGAGGTAATCGGGTTGGTCTGACGGCGTTATTCCGCGCGGAGCGGGATAGGTCTTCCCGGCGTATTCGTATACCGTCGCGACAAATTTGTCCCAGCCCCAATCGTCGATGAGGTATTTAAGGCGCGCGTGGCGGCGGTTTTCGCGGCCACCGTAATCGCGCTGCACTTTGACGATTGTTTCCATCAGCGGAATCAGGTCATCAACACTTACAAAGGCAAGCGGTGTTCCCAAGCGCGCATAAGTCTCCGGTTTGCGGTGCGTGTATCCCAAGCCGCCGCCGACCAATAGTTCATACCCCACGATAACGCCGTTTTCGGTCACGGCAATTACACCGATATCCTGCGTATAAACATCTATGGAGTTATCGAAGTCCGCGGCAAAACCAATCTTGAACTTGCGCGGAAGATAGACCTGGCCGTAGATCGGGTCTTCAACCGTCTCGCTTACTTTTCCAATTTCGTAGGTGCCGTCTTCGTGCGCAACGACTTTTTCATCGTCTACCCAAAGGTCGTAGTACGACTTCGTTTTGGGCATGAAGTAATCGCTGACGCGACGCGACATCTCGATCAGGTCGGCGCTGCACTTCGAATAGCGCTGATCGATGTCCGCAACGGGCGCCGCCATGGTATTGCGCACGACGTCGCCGCAACCGCCAAACGTTGAAATCTGTGCGAGCTTGTTCAAATCGTGGATGAGCGGGCGAAGGTTGCTCTTTACAACGCCGTGGAACTGAAAGTCCTGCCTCGATGTGACGCGCAGGTCATCCTGGCCGTATTTGCCGCAGAGGTCGTCGCAAATGAGGTATTGATCCGCGCTGATCGCTCCTCCGGGAAATTTCGTGCGGATCATGAACTTGTATTCCCAATCCAACCCCTGCTTTTTCCGGGCCGTGCGGATATCACGATTGTCTTGCTGGTACGACCCGTGGTGCTTGACGAGCTGCATGGAATCATCGCCCAAAAACGGATTCGCATCGCCAATCTCTTTCACGAGATTGCCGTACAGGCCGTGGCTGGTGGCCTTAATACCTTCAACGGCAGACAGTTTGGCTCCGTCCCCGTTTCCATTGGGCTCATTCGACATTGAAACAGTTCTCCTAAATAGGGCCACATTAATTATTACATACAAGATAAACTAAGTCAAGTATAAGATTACCGCATCATAACATGCTGTGTTGCAATGCTTAATAAAATATATTAAGATAGTTGTTAGGCATATAGAACTTATGATAATATTCCAATCAACTTGAATGCAGCTCGAACTTGGGCGGCCATGCGGCCACCCAAGTCCCAGCCTCGACAAAGCCGACTGGGCACACAATGATGGAATTGTTTGGCGACACGCCAGCATCGCGGGAACCCAGACCGGCATGGGGAACAGGTACAATGAAGAGAGAACGCTCCTCGGGATTTACCCTAATTGAGTTGCTGGTTGTCATCGCCATTATAGGCGTTCTTGCGGCAATTCTTCTACCGGCGCTGGCGCGCGCCCGCGAAGCGGCACGCCGCGCAAGTTGCCAAAATAACCTCAAGCAATGGGGCATCATTTTCAAGATGTTCGCAGGCGAGTCCAAGAACGAGGAGTTGCCCCGTATGCAGACGTCGTGGGAAAAGATCACGAACTGCGACACGGGCGCGACGATGTTTCCCGCGGCGCCATTCGTAGGCGCGCCCACCCATTGGCTGAATCCTCAGATGAGTTTGGTTTATCCCGAATATCTGACGGACGCGTCACTTGCGGTATGCCCTTCATCGTCGTCTGTATCAGTCGACGATTTATATAGTCCCAGCAACGGAGGTTCAGAAGCGCACCTCGTGTGCTTTGAGAACAAACCGGGTCCGTCGTTCGGCAAGTGGACCGAAAATCGGGGAATGCCCCTGATGGATGAGACGTACTGGTATACAGGCTACCTGCTCGATCGGCTGACGGATGACGATCCTCAGGCGAGTATCTCAGAGCTGGTGACTGATGCGTCCGGGACTGGACCGGCGCAACTCATTTTCTCGATGGGCGACGCTATTGGCGGGTTCTTTGGC
>JAWXCN010000101.1:0-6335 GCA_034408725.1 Candidatus Hydrogenedentota bacterium | reverse complement strand
GCCGGGTTCCTTTTCTGTTGGGGAATGAGGAGGGCCGCACCACGCAGCCCATGCCCTTCACTATGCGGCAGCACGGCCATTACCGCTATCCGTGCGCGCCCGGTTGCAGGGTCAGTGGTTCTATGACGTTTGTGTCCGTAATCGTCTGATGAAAATGTATTGCAAGAAGAACCATTTTTCGCCATTTCCGTGATGACAAAAAGCCAATCCAACTTTCCTACGAAAAATTGGCCGGGAGTCCTATGGCGGGAAGCTCCGCGTTCAATCAAAATCAGACCGTTCCGGAAGCAATCAAAAAAACAACCAGGAGAACGGTCATGAGCCCTCAACGCAACGGCGGCGAAAAGACACTGAAAAAACTGTTCGAAGATGAATTGGCCGATGTGTATGACGCGGAAAAACGCCTTGTAAAGGCCCTCCCGAAGATGGCGAAAGCCGCGACGGACGACGCCCTGCGCCAAGCCATTCAGGACCATCTGAAGCAAACCGAACAGCACGTAACAAAAATTGAAAGCGTGTTCGAGTCCATCGGAAAGACCGCCCGCGGCAAGAAATGCGACGCTATGACCGGGCTGATCGAAGAAGGCGATTCCATCGTGGCCGACTTTAAGGGATCGCCGGCGATCAATGCCGCGATCATTTCGGCGGCGCAAAAGATCGAACACTACGAAATCGCGTCGTATGGCTGCCTTTCGGAATGGGCGGGCTTGATGAAAAATAAGGCCGCGCACGACCTGCTGGAAGAAATTCTGGCCGAAGAAAAGCAGGCCGACGAATTGCTCACCGAATGCGCGCGGAACAGCATGAACGAGGAAGCCCTTGAAGAAGACGAAGATATGGATGAAGACGAGGAGGATGATGACGACATGGCGACGGATGAAGAGGACGAAGAAGTAACCTCGTCATCGGGCCGAGGCTCATCGCGTACACGCGCCACGACCGTACGTGCTTCCGGTCGTGGCCGGCAGCGTTAATCGGCGCACTTTCCCGATTGGCGCAGTTGCATCGGAACCAGCGGTTTGCGGCGCTGGTTCCGATGCCTTTTCCGTAACGGGAGAAACGTTAGGAATAGTAGGGGCGAAGAGGCACAGCAAGCCGGCCGACGCGCAATTTGTTGGCGATGTCGGATTCTGGTACTCCGGCTGCGTCTGCGAGCATTCGGATTTCGCCGGCTTCGAGCGCGGCGATGGGAAGTCCATCGCGAAAAAGGATGCGGTTTCCCGTGACCGCTGCCACGCGCGGACCCGGCGTAAGAATGCCTTGCAGATTCAATGGATCGGCCGCGCTCAGCGTCGTCAATTCTCCGGTGAGCGGGGATTTGCGAATAGAACGCAACAGTCCGATTGCTTCTGGCAAAGCATATTGTTCGCCACTTACGCCGCCCACAAAATGTCCGCCGCGAATTTCGCCGCGCGCCTCCCAGCGCCGAAAGATGCGGCCCAATTCGTACCAGGACACGCGCAGGGCCTCGCGTTCGAGCAACCTGCGAAATACGACGCCATACCGCCGGAGCAAGGTCTGGGCGTATTGCTCGAGTGCGGAAACCAAAGAATGCCCATTGCCGCGTTGTCCAGCTTCTTGTGCCGCTCCGGGGTAACCATTGGCCCCGCGCAACAACGACCAGCGTCCCGCAAACTCCACGCTCGCGATATTTGTCTTGCGATGACGTTTGCCTTCGTTCCGTCCAAACGTGGGCCGCCGGTCCGATGGCACGAGCAATGCCCGCAATCCGTCGAACCCGTCCGCGGTAACGAACCCAAGCGCGGCCAGTTCGGCCAAGCCCTGTTCCACTTGCACGGGCAATAGATGCGTCCGCCTGACAAGTTCGCTGAAAAACTGCGCGCCGGACTGCGATAAAGCATCGAACACTCGTTGAGTATCGGCGGATAGTTCCGTACCCGGCCTGCCGGCCGCGAGATGCAACCAGTCATCGAGGTGTTCCCGTTGGCATAGCGCGATGGGGCTGCTGCGTAATGGCGCAAACGCGCGCGCGCCGCCGTTTTGCGGCGGGCTTAGCCGGCCCCAGCTCACGCGACCGGAAAAGCAGAGGCGATCAAGCCACAGCGGATTGTATTCCGCAACGCGCGCGCTCAGCACTTCCGGCTCCCACGCGGCCAACGGCAGTTCGCAGCCATCGAGTATCGCAAGTACAGTTTCAAGTCCTTCAGGGCCCGCCACGCAATGTTCAGCGTCAGCCCGTTGCCACGCGAAGAGGAAGCGATAAAAATCATGAGGGGTAACGGGCTGTATTTCCGCGCGCAGCCGGTCTATCGTGAGCCGGTGAATTCTCGCCAACAACCGTCTGTCACACCATTCGGTCTCGCTCGCCCCAGGATGGAAATGGCCGCGCAAGACAAACCCTTCCGCTTCCAGGGACAGGAGCGCCGCTTCGATCTCCTGCTCTGATACGTAAAGCATTTTCGCGAGGGCCATCGCGGTCACCGGCCCGGAAACTTCCAGCCGCCCGCGCGTCAATTCCCGCACCGCATCCGCGTTGCTCCACTGCTCCACTTCGCCTGTCGCTGCTTCAATCCCGGCGTTCGGGTATGCCGCAAGCAGTATCGGCAACCGTTCCGCCGCTGCCCACACAGGTTCTGTTTCAGTGCCCGGCCGAACGCGTACCACGCGATGCTCCGAAACGAGCTGCTCCAAAAAGTCTTTCCACCCGCCGATGGCCGGGCCTCTTCCAGCTTCAACAGTCAGGCGCATTTCATTCTCCGTCATCACGCCAAGCAGCATGAACGCATCGTGCAACTCGTCCGCATTGTCCGCATCAGGCCATGCCTCGCCTTGCACTTTTTCAATGGCCGCGGTGTCGAGCGCGCCGAGCTCATCGTGCCGCGCCGGTTCCGACGCCCTCCGCGTATACACCGCCTGTGTGCGGCGCTCTTCCAGCGGCGCGTTGTCGAGAAAGGCATAGGGTTTGGCATTGAGGATTTCGTGGGCGAGGGGAGAGGGTTCGGGCAGGTCCCGTGCGATGCACCTCACTGTCCCTTCTTCTATCGACTGCAACACGGCTTCGAGTCCGTCAATGTCCATCGCCTCAGTTAGACAATCGTCAATGGTCTGGTTTACAAGAGGATGGTCCGGAACCTCGCGATCGCCAACAATATGTTCGAGGCATGCAAGTTGATCCGGGAACACCGAGGCCAGGAGGTTCTCCGCATTCATCCGTTGCAGGGGCGCGGGCGATTTCTTCCCGCCAAAATGGCGCGGCACTGCGAGAGATCGCGTCGCATTCCACCGCCAACGGATGGTAAACATTGGCGCGTCGAGCAGGGCCTGCACCAACACCTCGCGGACTGTGTTCGAGTGCAGATAGCGAAAAACCTCGTCCAGCGGAAACGAGTGTTGCGTTCCCAACGATATTACGATCGCGTCGTCGGTGGCTGCCGCCTGCAACTCGAAATTGAAGCTACGGCAGAAACGTTTCCGCAACGCAAGACCCCAAGCCCGGTTAATCCGGTTGCCGTAGGGAGAGTGCAACACCAATTGCATCCCGCCGGATTCATCAAAAAAGCGTTCAATGATCAGCGTCTCTTGAGTAGGAATAGCGCCAAGACACCGGTACGCGTCCGCAAAATACTGGGCAATCTGCTCGGCGCCGCAGACCGGCAATTGCTCCGGCATCAGTCCCGACACCCAAGCGTTCAAATCGCCATCGGCGGACAATACCGCTTCAATCTCGCCACGCAAGCCCGAAACTGCCTGTGACAACTCGGCGGACCGCGCCGGTGCCTCGCCCAACCAAAACGGGATTCCGGGCGGCTGTCCCTTCGCATCCTCGACGCGAACCGTGCCGGCGTTGATGCGCAGAATGCGCCAGGAAGTGTTGCCAAGCTGAAAAATGTCGCCCGCCATGCTTTCCACGGCAAAATCTTCGTTGACAGTCCCGATGAAAGTCTCCGTCGGATCGAGTATCACGCGGTATTCGGCATTGTCAGGAATCGCTCCACCCGACGTCAGCGCGAGTAGCCGCGAACCACGTCGTCCGCGTACGCGATGGTTTATCCCGTCGTAATGGATCAGGGCCGCGCGCCGTCCGCGTTTGGTGCTGAACCCATCCGCAAGCATGCGAATGACCTGATGGAACTGGTCACGCGAAAGATTTCGATACGGCCACGCGCCGAGGACAAGATCGAACAACGCCGCCTCGTCCCAGTCTTCTTGTCCGGCTGCGGCAACGATCTGTTGCGCTAGCACGTCCAACGGTTTTTCAGGGATGACCAAACGGTCCAGTTCACCCCGCTGCACCGCGCGCAGCAGCGCGACACATTCGACCATCTCGTCGCGGCTCAGCGGGAACAACCGGCCCTTCGGCAATCCGCCGCGGCGGTGTTCCGCGCGCCCCACGCGTTGCAGAAACGTCGCCAGAGATCGCGTCGATCCAAGTTGACACACAAGGTCAACCGATCCAATGTCGATGCCGAGTTCCAGCGATGCGGTGGCTACGAGCGCCTTCAACTCCCCGCGCTTCAACCGATCTTCTGCATCCAGCCGCAACTTGGCCGAAAGACTTCCGTGATGAGACGTCACGGTGTCGTCGCCAATCAGCTCGCCGAGATGCCGCGTTACGCGCTCCGCCATACGCCGCGTATTTACAAAGACCAGCGTCGTCCGGTGTGCTTGAATCAGATCGGCCAAACGGCGATAGACTTCCTCCCACACTTCGTTCGACATAACCGCTTCCAATGCCGACGTGGGAAGTTCCAGCGCCAAGTCCATTTCGCGGCGGTGGCCAGTGTCGATGATTTCGCAGCCGGGTTCGCCGGCGTCATTCACCTCGCGCGTACCCACCAGGAACCGCGCAACCTCTTCAATGGGTTTTTGGGTTGCGGACAACCCGATGCGTTGAAGGGGCTTCCCTGTCAACGCCATTAGACGTTCAATGCTCAAGGCAAGATGCGCGCCGCGGCGGTCATCGACGATGGCGTGAATTTCGTCCACAATGAGCGTCCGCACCGTCCGCAGCATTCCCCGCCCAGATTCGGAGGTCAGCAATAAATAAAATGATTCGGGTGTAGTAACTAAAATGTGGGGCGGCTTTTTGATCAGCGCCCTGCGTTGTGCGGAAGTCGTATCGCCCGTGCGCACTTCGGCGCGCACGTCGATATCCTTTCCCTCCATTTCAAGCAACCCGGACCGGATACCCGCCAGCGGTTCCTGAAGGTTCTTTCGGATGTCATTGCTCAACGCCTTCAATGGCGACACGTAGAGCACCTGCGTTTCGTCCGGAAGTTCGCCTTGCGTTCCCTCGCGAAACAGTGTGTCCAGCGACGCCAAAAACGCTGCCAGTGTTTTGCCCGACCCCGTCGGCGCGGAGATCAACACGTGCCGTCCCGATTGAATCGCGGGCCAGCCCTGTTGTTGTGGTGGCGAAGGCGTCCCGAACGTATCCGTAAACCACCGCGCCACCGCCGGATGAAATGAAAAGGAATTCATGCGGATTACGCCAATGTGTTGTTGCAGCCCCTCCATTTTACCTGAAAACGATTAGGGGGCTGTCCCCGATCCAAAACGGGACGCCGGTCCCAGTCCCCGACCCCGTCTACTTCGCATGCGTCTCCGCAACGTTGCGCACAATACTCGCCGCAAGTTCACAATGTTCCGGCTGGTACTTTTCGCAGAATGTTGACCACCGGATAAATGTCTTCAAAAAAATCTTCGCATTCGGGCACGCATCCCCCGAATAACTGTGTGCCCGCGACGCCGGAGGCACGGTATATGGAAACTGCTTATTCTCAATTTTCTTGTGCAGACATGTCAGCGCCGCCGGCATCAGATAATACTCGCCCATGCCCGCGCCAGAAATTCCCGCATCCGACAATCGCGCCGCGAATTCCTCGGTGGTACACGTGAACGCATCTGCGTCAAGGTTAAATCCGATCATCCAGCACGAATACACATTCATATACGCCGGCAAGGGCAGGGGAGTGATCCCCGGAATGTCCGCAAGCAACTTGTACAACAGCCGGGCCATTTTGTCCCGGTGCGTAACTTGCTCGCGGACGAATTCCAGTTGCGCAAGGCAAATTGCCGCGGTGCAGTGCGGCATCCGAAGCGCATGGCCGATTTCGCTGTGTACACGCCCGAAGTGCGCAACCATCTCGCCTGCGCGGTTGTGACCCATGAACCGCGCGCGTTCATATATTTTTCCGTCGTTGGTGACGAGACAACCCCCCTGGTCCGCGCCCATTGTTTTTTCCGCATCGAATGAAAAACACCCCGCGGTCCCCAGCGCGTGCCCGCAAGCCGTCCTTTGTACTCGCCAAATACCGCCTGGCAACAATCCTCGAACACCGGAATCTTGTGCTTGGCCGCCAGCGTGTTGATCG
>JAWXCN010000100.1:0-12318 GCA_034408725.1 Candidatus Hydrogenedentota bacterium | reverse complement strand
CTTCACGCCCGCCTGCCGCTGACGCAGCTCCCTCGAAATGTTCCGTTTGCCCTCGCGATACGCCAACCGCACCCGCGCCAGCCGCGCGCCGTCGCCGAGGCGAGCGAGGAAAACGCGGAGCGCGCGTTTGGTTTGTATGAACGTTCGCGGGCGTTGTCACCGGATGAGGACGGCGCGCGGCTGGCGCGGGTGCGGTTGGCGTATCGCGAGGGCAAACGGAACATTTCGAGGGAGCTGCGTCAGCGGCAGGCGGGCGTGAAGCGGATGGCCGATGCGGAGAAGCGGTTTGGTGAGTTAGTAGAGGAAGGCGATGACTCTGAGGATGCGGGGGATGATCCATAACTAAGAATTTTTCACCACGACGACACGAAGGACACGAAGGAATTCAAGTAGCGTTTTCGTCGTCGGGGATGTTGCTATCGTCGTTGTGGCTGGTCTCTGTGCCGTTGTGGCCGGTCTCCCGACCGCGCCACACGGGACGACCGCAGGTCTCCAATCCACCGTAATAGATTAAGCCGTCGCGTTGGCTCGCAAAGCAGAGCTTTTTAAGAGCGCGTTCCAAAATGGAAATTTTGGAACGAGGGGAGATATAGCGCCAGTTACGATTATACGAGCACGATGTACGAGACCCCGGAACCCGGAACCCGGACCCCGAACCCCGATACCCGGAACCCGATACCCGGAACCCGATACCCGGAACTTCGCGCTACATCAGTTGAAAACGATCTTCGGCTTTTTCGGTTTGCCGCAGCCTTTACAGCTTCCGCAGGACTTGATCTTTTCGGTGACGAGGTCTACGGCGATTTGTCCGTCGATGATGAGTTTGTCGTCACCGTAGGAGATTTCGGCGGCGGCGCAGGGGTCGTTTTTGCCGCCGGGTTCTTTTCCGGTGAGCACTTCGAGCACGGCTTGAATCGCGAAGAAATGTTTCAGGCCGAGAAACTCTTCGAGCGGGTCTTCGACGGGAAACAGGGACACGAATTCGTCGGAGTCCGTAGCAAGGATTCGGTCCGTGCTCCAGCCTTTGAGGTTCTCGATGAGCAGATTGCCAGAACCTACTCCTTGTCCGCAGGTGCGTTTCGAGAAGTAGTAGTCCTGCAGATTATCTTCGCTGTCGATTTCGACATGAATGATTTCGGTTACATCGCTACATGGCATGTGATTTATGGGCCTCCTCGACTTTTGCGGCGAACACGAAATCGCTTTCGGTCAGCCCGTCGATAGTATGTGTCCAGATGGTGACGCTGGTTTTACCGTAGGTCGTCAGGATATCCGGATGATGGTTTTGTTCCTCGGCAATTTCGCCGACGGTGTTGGTGAATGCAAGGGCCTGGACAAAATCCTTGAACTTGTATGTTTTTTCGAGGTGATGATTGTCCACGGCATCCCAGCCATTTCCAAGTTCATTGAGCAAGGGTTTAATTTGCGCGACGGTGAGTTTCTCGACGCCACCTTTGCACGGTACACATTCTTTTTTCGCGAGTTCAACGCTCATGATAGTTTACCTCATACGTCGAAGACGGCCTGTGGCCGCTCGTGCCAAATGTTCAGATCGGACTCTTCATCAAGCCGGGCGGCTCCGAGCCGCACGGTATAGGGTGATTCACCATTGGGATAATAGGTCACTTTGGTTTCCTCGATATCCCATTGTCCGGACTCCGGGCCGCGAATGAGCAGCGAATGGGGAAAGCTTCCCGGATTCGCGGTTCCTTCAAATGTTTCACCGGGGCCGTTGCCGCCTTTCGATTGCTCAAACTCGACAACGAAACCGTTGATCGCCCATTTGGGCAGCGCGGCGGGGCCGTTTGCGCCAGTTTTAATGACCACGTCGAAAGTATTCAGCTTTGGCATATCAACTCATCCCCACCGGCAGTTCTTTATAGAACGGACTTTTACCGGCGCTATGATCAGTGTTGTCGAGGATAGCGCCGATTTGCGGAACGGCGCTACGGAATGCGTCGTGGACACCTTGGCGCAAGGTCACGTCCGACGCCGCGCATCCCTGGCACCCGCCCATCATCTGTATGTAGACGGTATTGCCTTCGACGCGGTCCAGCGCGATTTCGCCGGAATGGGCTGCGATACTGGGGTTGATCTCCGTGTCCAGCACGCGCTTCAACGTTGTCAGGATCGCGTCCTCCGCCGGCAATCCATCCAGGAATTCTGGGGTGACGACAGGCAAGCCTTCGATCAGGTGCGCGCGAATAGCGTTACCGGCTTCCTGCGCGAGCTGCTTCCAATCGCCGTGCATTGTTGGCCTGCGCGTTAGCGTTACGGTGAAGCCGTGAATCAGGGCCGTTTCGACGCCATCAATTTCAAACAAAGTTTGAGCAAGCGATGACGTTCCGGCTTTTAACTTTGACGGAAACCACGCGGAATGGCCCTCAAGGATCGGCCGGTCGACCATAAGTACGCAGGCGCTGTTGTCTTTTTCGACGCGCGCCTTGATGCGGACATCCGCGCTCCACGCGGCCGTTTCGACGGCGTCTTCCAACACGGGGGCGTTTACGAGCAGACGCCGTTTTTCCGGAACAGGCTTGGTTTCCGGTTCCGGGTCTTCGCTCACGTCTATGCCGCCCAAAGGTGGGCGGGTCCCGGTTGCAGCGTTATTCTTATCTTTGAAAACTTTGGAAAACCATGACGGCATTTGGAACACTCCCGATTCGTCTGCATCTATTGTAAACAAAATTAACCGGGAAGTGCTTCCACGCAGTATTTTGAGTTTACGGAGTGCGTGAGGGCCATTGGAATGGGATGGGGGCAATTTCCACGTCGAGAGGCGCGCCATTTGGGGCGGTTACGGTTATGTCGTTGAGAGTCAACGAGACAGACGGCCCGGCGGTCAGCGGGAACCGGCTCCGGCCACTAACGGTGATTAGGTCTTTGGCGTCCGGCGCGCGGGTGGGTGCAGTAATAGTGAATGCGATGCCGGATTCGACGGGACCGTCCTGAACAACGCGGCGGCCCGCGAGGGTGGCATCGGGCGTAGGGCGGAGGTTGGACCATTCCATTTGCATGGGTGGTTCTGAATCCAGCCGCGCGGCGATGCGCCCGATCCGCACGCCGGGAGGCGCATCAAGGCGGAGTGTTACGAGTGCTTCGTATTGCGTCCTCGACGCGGCGACTGCGGTAATGGATAGCATCACCGAGCTTCGGGGGGTATAGGTAAATGCGCCCGTGAGAATGGTGCTTTGCGCGCCTGCGCCTTCAATCCGAACGTCCACCGGCCCGCCTTCGGGCTCATCAGCAGGGGGAGACTCGACCAACAGGCTTGTCGTATTCGTTAGACGCACGATGCGCGCGGGGTGTGCGCCGAACCAGATGGCGGTATCGGCGGTCAGATTGCGGCCATCGATTATGACCCGCGTTCCGCCTTCGGCTGGTCCCGTGTTTGGCAAGAACGCGGCGGCGGTTGGAGCGCCGGCGGGGGGCAGGGGGTCGTAGTCCGCGCCGTCCCAGTTGCCATCTCCATCGGAATCGGGATGGATTGGACTGGTTTCATTTTCATCGGCGATGCCATCAGCATTCTGGTCTTCGGCGCCGTCTGGAAGGCCGTCGCCGTCCGAGTCGGGAATTAGCTGGCTTGTTTCGCCGGGGTCGACAATGCCGTTGCCGTTGCGGTCTTCGAGGGAGTCTGGCAGTCCGTCGTCGTCGAGGTCAGCGGATTCAAGAATTGCGCGTGAGAGCCACTCGAAGAGGTCGAGCGTGAAGGCGCGATTGAGACTGGGCGGATTTAGGAAGAGGGGATTCGGAGCGGCGAGGACGGCGAGGCGCCCTCGACCGAATGGCCGTATGGCAAACACGGGAACATCCCCCGTTTGCGCCAAGACGGTCAAGCCAGCCCCGACTTGAATGCGAGCAGCGTCTGACATATCGGTAGCGGGCCAATTTTGGGTTAATTTGTGTTGCGCGACAACTTTCGTTTTGTCGGCGGTCAAGCCTTCACCGTCCAGCACAATTCCCAAAGGTGAGAGCCAGCGTTGCGATACCGGAGCGGCGGCAGTGGACATTCCGGCGACGAGTAGCAGCCCGCCGCCATCCGCGACGTAATCCAGGAGGGCTTGCCTGTTTACGATTCCGCGGTCAATGGCGCCGGTATCGACGACGACTGCGCCGTAGGGAACGAGCACTTCGGGTGCTCGGCCATTGGGGTAGACGTGGGAGAAGTAAAAGGGAGGTCCGGCGAGGACACGCGCGAGCGCCGCGAAGTCTGGGTTCCCTGGCTCTACTGCATTTTCTGGTCCGTTTCCGGTCTCTTGGTCTTGTTCGTTGGGTGAGACATTCGCGCCCAGTAGCCACAGTATTTTTTTGGCGTCCGCGCTACGCGGGCGGATATCCACGGTGATGCGACGTGGGGAGTTGGCCGCGGGCATTTTAGGCGTAGTGCCGGAGAGTGACACCGCGATTGTCGCGGTTGCGCCGTTATTTTCAAACAGTTGTGAGGGATCGATGCCCGCGAGAAACCAGCCGGGCACGGTTCCGTGCCTGGGGAACACGCGCAACCACGGGGCGTGTTGGGGGTCTACATCGACAGTCCAGACAGCGTTGCCGGCGTGCTCGGCATCAATGCGGATGGCGCGCACCTCGCGGCCCGCGGCTTCCGCGCGCAACGTAATCCGGGAGGGCAGATCGAGGTGCGGCGAAACTTGGCCGGGTTCGGGATCGACGGAGTCGGCGATGCGATCGCCGTCGGTTTCTACGGGCAACGTTATATTTGGAGGAAGCGCGCGCAGGGCGACTACGTGGCCCGATTGCACAGCGCACATCGCCACTTCGTCGCCGTCACTGGCCCTGACGCCGTGGATGCGATTTGCTTCCGAGGCGATGACCAGGTCTCCGGCCCAATCGATGGCAGAAATCGGCGTGGCGTACGAGACCGAGATGCTACCGGGCACGCCGTTTGGCCAAATCGCCAGCCTGCGGTCGACACTGACTGCGAGATTCGTACCCGAAGAGGCGATGCGGACGTTATGGGTGACACTCGTGAAGGAATACTGGTTTCCTTGTTCGAATGTTTCCCCATTCGCGACAAGGCGCGTAACGAATGCGAACCCGGCGCCGGGGGTGCGTGTAGAAATCCACCATGCGTCGTTCGCGGCTTGCTCTATCTGGCAGTCCTGTGTGAAAAGGCCTGGCAGTTCGACGACATCTCCGCGGCGGGTAAAGGAGCGGGCATCAATTGCAACCGCATGGCAGCGTCCTTCACCGCCAGCGCCTTCCGTGCTGGTGTAATTGAGCACTGCAAGCAAAATGCCGCTGTCTGCGCGAAGCGCGAGCGCCGCGGGCTCGAGTTGTTCGCGCGGGCCGGCGATGGGCATGCGTTCCTGAAGGATGCGTCCGCGCAGCATGTCCCTGACGTGGAGGACGGTTGTGCCCGCGGGCGTCATGCACAACACAGCGGCCCAATTCGCGGTAGGATGCGTGAGCGCGGCGAACGGAGCTCCGGGGAGCAACCACGTGGCGGGCGAATCATGAAATGACAGTGATGGATTCGACTGGTACGGCCACGCGTCGATGCGGCCATGTCCAGCAAGAGGGCCGCTGTCTAATGTTCCGACCACGACGGCGCGCGGAGATTCTTGTGCGTTTCCATTGACCAGTCCCGCGAGATTCTGATTCAGCAACCCAATTGATTGTGCGTACCTATCTGGGATGCGGGGCGTGGCGAGAGAAATCCCGGCCAGGATGTCCGCGGTATTGCCATACCGATGTATCCTTGTTGCAGTGATGGCGGTCGAACTGTCTGGCGCGAGGAAGATGGGGCCTGCGGGTGAATCGCCGGGCATCTGGACCGGGAGGAGTTCAAGAGTTGGGTCGTCGAGCCGGAGTTGTTGGAGATATACGCGGACTGATTCGCGGGACGCTGTGAGCGTGGCGGTTTCGACGAGGACTGTTTGCGCGTTGACGGCCATTGGCGGGATGCACCATGCGGCGGCGAGAATAAGAGGGAGGATTGCCTGTTGGTTTATTCGCGCGTGGAAGAACATGGACGAGAGTATCGCCGGAACGTCCCGGCAATGGAAGCGCGTTACGGTTCCAGCGCGCGCAATGCGTTGCGTCCTTCGTAGGCGCCGTCGGCGAGGAATTGGTCGTCGCTCTTGTAGGTTATGAGATTGAAGCCGAGATCGCGCCAATGCCGGGCTGTTTCGATGGATGTCGCGGGCACGCCGTTGGACAGATTGTGTTTCGCGGATACGTTCGTGATGCGTTTTGCGGCGGCGATGACGTCGGGATGATCTGGAGTGTCGGGACAACCGATTTTCATTTGGAAATCGGCGGGTCCATAGAAGATGGCGTCTAACTGTCCTTGGGCGACTTCGATCATTCTCTCGATATTGTCCACGGCTTTTGGACTTTCCAATTGGATGACGAGGAACCGGCGGTCATTTTGGTCGGTGACGCGGTCCTGCATGTTCATTTTATGTTGGCCAAACAGCGCAGCGCGCATGCCGAATCCGCGTTTGCCGGCTGGGGGATACTTGGCGCAGTCGACGATATGACGCACTTCCTCCGGCGTCTCGACGCGCGGGACGATCACGCCGCCGATGGCCATATCTAGCGCTTGGGCAATACGTGAGTAGTCATTCGAGGTAACACGCACGAGGGGAATGATACCGACGTCTTCCGCGGCGCGGGCGGTTTCGTAGATGGTTTCATAGGATTGATGGGCGTGCTCGTTGTCGATCCACAGCCAGTCGTAACCCGCGCGCGCGAAGGTGCGCGCCATCATGGGCGTCACGTGTTCGAGCAGGACCACGCCCCAGGACATGCGGCGTTGTTTGCAGACTTGCTTGAATTCCTGGCGCGTCATTCGATCAATCCGAACCGTCTTTTGGATGGGGATCGTCATCTTTTTGCGCGGAACGGTATTCCTGTTCTTCCGTCAATGGCCCACCATCGGTAACTACATCCTGTTCTTTTCTATCCCAGGTGGAGTCTTCCGAACGGCCGGGTGACGGTTCCTTCGGTGACGAATCGAATTCGACAGTATCTCCGGCGGGCTTTGGCGCCGCATCACTTGCGGGTTTCGCTGTGTCTTCAATGACATCGGCGTAGGGATAGCCGGGGCCATAAGGGTTGTCATTGGCGGGACTGGCGGTAATTTCTTTATTCACATCTCCGGTCATTTTGTCGAGGAACTCTTCCGGTTTGAAGCGCTGGAGATCGCGGAGTTCCTTTTTGACTGGATTGAGTTCCTTGGTAATTTCGCGTTTGGCGTCGTCCCAATGATCACGCACGTCGCGCAGCATTCGCAGAAAAATCTTGGCATGGCCGGGGAATTTTTCGGGGCCGAGGACCATGAGGGCTATGCCCGCGATAACGACCATCTCTGGTAATCCGATGTTCAACATGTTGGTTGCGGCTGTGCGCCTACTCCTTGCGTTTCCGCACCATCAGTTTCGCGATCCAGATGCAGGCCTCATACATCAGCACGAGGGGCACCCACATGATAAGGAAACTGAACGGGTCCACGGTGGGTGTGAGCACCGCGGCGGCTATTGCGAGAAGGACAATCGCGATGCTCCGGTACTGCTTGAGGGCGTCTGGTGTGACGACGCCCAAAAACACGAGGATCAGGACCACCATCGGGAATTGGAAGGCTATTGCAAAGGCGAGTAACAGCATCAACACGAAACTGACAGTATCGGACATTTGAAGCTGCTGCGTGACGGTATCGGGCGTCCAGTCCATCATGAGGTTGATAAGCTGGGGGGCGACCAAGAAGTAGCTTGTGCCGACGCCGACGATGGCGAGCGCCGCGCATCCGGCGAGGAGGACCATTGCGGCGCGTTTCTCATTGGTTTTGAGCCCAGGGAATATGAAGGAACAGAGTTCAAATACGATATGGGGAAAACAAATCGCGACCGCGCCGAAGCCGGCGAGCTTCATGTAGACGAGGAACGACTCCATTGGGCGCAGCGTGGTCCACGGAATATCTTTTCCAATGAGGGGGCGCTGTATAAGTTTGAAGAGGGCTTCTGAAAAGTAGAAGCACAGAATGAAAGCGAGGGCAAGGACGACAACGACCCGAATCAGGCGGATGCGCAATTCGCCGAGGTGCTCGGTAAACGTCATGCGCTTATCGTCGCCGTTAAGTAGGCCCATCGTCGCCATCGTGATTGTTACCGCCTTTGGGCGACTCCCGCGCGAAGCGCCGGAAAGCCGTCTCTATCAAGCTACGCCGCAGCACGGGGATCGTACAAGGCCGGATGGAAGTGTTGCAACCGGCGCGATTCATAAAAGACCGAGGGCGGCGCGTTGGCCGTCCTCGGTTGAATAGAAAACAAAGTATTACACGGATTAATGGGATGCGCTCGATGTAACCTCCGCGACCAGTTCCGTATCGCTGAACGATGGTGGCGGGAGCTGGGCAGGGTCCTGCACATATTCTTTCAGCGCTTTCCCGGGCTTGAACGTGGCAACTTTTTTTTCTTTAATAGGGACTTCATCGCCGGTGCGCGGATTGCGGCCCATGCGGGCGTCGCGCGATTTTACTTCGAAGACGCCGAAGTTTCGAATCTCGAGGCGTTGGCCTTCGGCCAGGCACGCAACGATGGCGTCCAATGTGCCTTGTACAACCACTGAAACTTCGTTTTGCGTATAACCCAGGCGTTCGGCCACTTCAATGACAAGTTCTCGTTTGGTCAAAACGACTTCCCCCTTCTCCTCCTCGCATTCTTCCGGTGAATCCGAGCTACCCCCGCCAACTGTTGCTACGGCGCTGGCGGCGTCGCGCCACCAAGAAGTCTCAAATATAACTCGTGTACTTTGAAGACGTATCCGAGACCGCCAAGCACGCCCACGACAAGCAGGAAGATTAACCCCTGTTTGGTGCCTTTTGACATGCCGGCCTTTTGGGTGATGACCATGTTGCCGACGACAACATTTTCGCCGCCTTCGGCGCGGACTTTTTTGTCCTCGAGCCCGCCGAGCGTTTCGTTAATCGCTATGAACGCCCGATGCCATTCATTTTGCAGTTTTTTGATGGCGACTTCGGATTGCGAGTAGATCGACTCCAGGTTCGTTGCGCCGGACACGATATTCATCGTGTTCGAGTCAAACTTGTAGTCGGCGCCCAGACTTTCCCGCAGCACCTGATGGCCGCGGGCCAATTTGCTTTTGATCTTCAGGAACTGGTTTTCCAACTGGGCCTTGTTGACACCGGGGCTTGGATAGGCGCTCAGAATCTGATTAAAGAGCAGCCAGTCGTTCATGAACTCGCGGGTCAGTTGGATGCTACGGTCCAATAATTCGATTAACTTTAGCTGTTTTTTGTTCGGGGCCATGAGGCTCCGCCTCCCTGTTGATTGGGATTCCCCAAGAGAATCTCTTGACTTTAGCACACTGTTGGCGGGAAGTCAAAACCATAAGCCAAGAAAACACAGCGGCTTAGCGCATTCGAGCCGGGCTGCGAGCAATCGGGCGCGAAGTGTCTGCAGTCTGATCGCGATTGCGCGCCGTGTTGGCGATCAGGCGACCATGAAGTTTTTGACGATCTGTTTTCCGGATTCCGTGAGGATACTTTCGGGATGGAACTGCACACCCCACACGGGGTGATCCTTGTGCGCAACGGCCATGATTTCGCCTTGATCGGTCGTTTCCGCGATGATTTCGAGACAATCAGGACAGGTCTCGCGCCGGATGATCAGCGAGTGATAGCGCGTCGCGTTGAACGGCGACGGCACATTCGCAAAGAGCGGGTTGCCGGTGTGGCTGATGCTGCTGATCTTTCCGTGCATGATGCGGTCCGCGCGGACAATTTCGCCTCCGTATGCCGCGCCGATGCTCTGATGCCCGAGGCACACACCGAGAATGGGAAACGAATTGCCGAGCGCCCTGATGGTTTCGATTGAAATGCCTGCCTCGTTCGGCGTACACGGCCCCGGGCTGATGACGATGCGGTCCGGTTTTAGATCACGTATGGCATCGACGGTGATCGCGTCGTTGCGAAAGACGCGCACGTCCGGTTCCACTTCGCCGAAATACTGGACGAGGTTGTAGGTGAACGAGTCGTAATTATCAATGAGGACGATCATAGTTCGAGTCCTTTTTCGGCAAATTCAACGGCGCGGAAGAGTGCTTTCGCCTTGTTTACGGTTTCCTCGAATTCACGTTCCGGCACGCTATCGTAAACTATGCCTGCGCCAGCCTGGACGTACGCGACGCCATCTTTGAGGATCATGGTACGGATGATTATGCAGGTGTCCATCTCGCCGTTGAAGCTGATGTAGCCCGCACCCCCAGAGTAAGGCCCGCGCCGGAGTGGTTCGAGTTCATCGATGATTTGCATGGCGCGAATTTTGGGCGCGCCGCTGACGGTGCCCATTGGGAAGGTCGCGCGCAAAGCGTCGTATGCGTCGGCTTCGTCGAGCATGTCGCCTTCAACCTGGCTGACGATGTGCATGACGTGCGAGTAACGCTCGATGCTCATGCGTTTGGTTGGCGCGACGGTGCCTGGCTTGCAGATGCGGCCAACATCGTTGCGTCCGAGGTCGAGGAGCATGACGTGCTCCGCGATTTCTTTTTCGTCCGCGAGGAGTTCCGTTTCGAGGGCGAGGTCATGTTCGGGCGTCGCGCCGCGGGGACGGGTTCCCGCGATGGGCCGCACCATGCAGCGGCCATTGCGCACCTGCGTCATGACTTCCGGGCTCGAACCAACGAGCGCCATGTCGGGAAACTGAAGGAGAAGCATGTAGGGGGACGGGTTGATGCAGCGCAACGCGCGATAGAGGTTGATGGGCGAAGCATTCACCTTGCGCTCGAACCTCTGCGAGAGCACTACCTGAAATATATCACCCGCGGAGATGTATTCCTTCGCTTTGCGAACAGCGTCGCAAAAGCCTTCGTTCGAGAAACTCGATTTCGTGGTGGCGTCCGCGTGCGCCGAGGTGGTGGTGGGAACGTAAAGTTGGCGCTTAAGCAGAGCGGAGATGGCGTCGATCTTCTGGACCGCCGCGTCGTATGCGCCGTCGGCATTTTTCTCGACATGCGCGTTTGACACGATCTTAAGCAGATTGTTGACGTGGTCGAAGATCAGGATAGTGTCGGTGATCATGAAATAGAGATCGGGAAGTCCGAGCGTGTCGGGATTCTCATCGGGTAGCTTTTCGAAAAAGCGGACCTGATCGTAAGACATGTACCCGACTGCACCGCCGTGGAACCCGGGAACGCGGTCGATTTGCACGGGCCGATACTGGGCCATGAGTGTCTTTAATTCGGTGAGCGGGTCGAGACTTTCAAACGTTGAGGGCTCGCCGTTGCGGGTAATGGTGACTTGGTTGCCTTTGGATTGAAAGACGATGGAAGGGTTTGCGCTTAGAAAAGAATATCGGCCGATAGTATCGGCCTTTTCGACGCTTTCTAGGAGAAACGAGAATTTATGATCCGTGGCAATTTTCATGTACGCGGACACCGGTGTTTCCAAATCGGCGACGATGTCGCGATGGACCGGTACCAGCGAGCGTGGGGTAGCAACGCGCCGGAATTCCTCGCGTGTGGGGTGAATCATTTGTATATCCTCGCGCGGCAAGCCGCATGTTTTTATCCGGTGGCAACGCCATCGCCATTGAGAGCGACGGCGCCATCGGGTTTCACGACACGGTAAAAGCAACTGGTTTCGTTCGTATGGCACGTGGGGCCGACGGGGTCGCACCGCAACAGTAGCGCGTCATTATCACAATCGGTGCGGACTTCGACCACGTTCAGGAAGTTGCCGGAGCTTTCACCCTTTCGCCACAATTTCTGCCGTGAGCGTGACCAAAAACATGCGCGCTGCTCACGCAGCGTAATATCGAGCGCTTCCCGGTTCATATATCCCACCATGAGCACCTGGCCGGTTGCGTGGTGCTGTATTACGGCTGCGACGAGACCGTTTGCATCCAGCTTCAGGATGTCTGCAATCATTTGGGGTTTTGGGTCATCGGAGCGCATGACAATCCATCCTCTTGTTTTACAGCCGGCTCGGAGGCGTGTAAACACAATAACCGTTTCGGGACTACCAGAAAGAATAGGAGGAAACTAGGCGTGGATATGGTGACGCCATCGACGGGGAGAAGTCGAATGGGCTGGCATCACATTTCCTCCGGTGCGGTTAGATTGCCGCGTTAGTGCAGTATTTGTAGCACAGGCCGACTTCTTAATTCAATGGGCCCATGCATACTGGGGCGATCACGGTCAATTGCGATGCGAATTTGCCCAGGAAATTGAAAGCGCCAACTACCGCCGCACTCCAAGGCGCTCCGCGCGGAGACTAGGCCGCGCTGAGCGCCTTGGACTGCGGCGTGTCAGCGCCGCTTTCACTTCGGGGTACTCGAAATG
>JAWXCN010000099.1:0-17571 GCA_034408725.1 Candidatus Hydrogenedentota bacterium | reverse complement strand
GCCGTTGGTGATCCACTGCTTCTGGCCGTTGATCACATACGCCTTGCGCGCGGGATCGTATATCGCGCGGGTCTCGACGCCGTTCGCATCAGACCCCGCATTCGGTTCCGTCAGCGCAAACGCGGCAAGAATTTCGCCGCGCGCCAAGGGTGGCAGCCATTTGTCCTTCTGCGCCTGCGACCCGTACAGCAGCAATGCCTTCATGCCGATGCTCTGGTGCGCGTTGATGAACAACGTCGTCGCGCCGCAGCGCCGCGCGATTTCTTCCACCATCCGGCAATAGGCGTAATGGGAAAATTCGAGGCCGCCATATTCCTTCGCGATCGTGCAGCCCAAAAGGCCAAGATCGGCGAGGCCTTTCACGACGTGATCCGGAATCAGCGCGTCGCGATCGATTTTGTCCGGGTCGAGATTCTCGTCCGCCCACGCGTTCAGCCGCGCGCAATACTCCTCCGCCCGCCGCGTCTCTTCCGCCGACACCTCTGGAAATGGAAACACCCGCGCCGCGTCAAACGCCCCAATGAACAACCCCTGCGCAAAACTCGGCAACCGCTCCCCGGAAAAGAGGAGTTCCTTCGCCATTTCAATCTGCTTTTCCTGAAGCGCGGCATCGTTGCTCATGGGTGGGTCCTTATATACCTACCGTATATACCTACCGTCCGTTCAGTTTTATTCTCGCACTGCACAACAATGATGTCAATTGGGGCGCAACATTTAATAAGGAGGTAGCGCTCGCCGAAAAATATGCAGGAATATCACTGCGAGCGTCGCCAGGTTACGGAGTGCCAGTTTGCTGAACATTACTGGCGTTCGTAGTTGATCACGGTTTACCAATGCGTCAGCGATTCGCTCAATCCAGGTGTGTGACCACGGGGCTGAAACAAGCTTTGATCGAAATTCGTTGGGAATCGAGTCCAATCCTAATTGCGATCCCGCAAGCGCACCTGCGATCGCGCCCGTTGTGTCGGCATCACCGCCGCACTCGATGGCGGCACGAACAGTCGCCAGAAAATCGCGTTGGTTGGTAAGCCATGCGTGAAGACAGATGGGTACCGTGTGTAACGCGTAACCGGACACTCCCGATGAGAGGCCGAGCCGAACGGCGAAGTCGGCAGTCGAAATATCAGCCGCATCAGTGACACGATCAATAAAATCCAGCATCTCATTTTGCGCTTCCGCCATGTAGGATCGCGGGTAGGTTCGGAAATCCGCGGCAATGACGTTGTCGTTGGCGGCAGCAAGCCTGGCAACTAAGGCGATGGCATGTGCCGAGTGAAATGCTTGTGGGTCTGTGTGTGTAATGCGCGTCGCGCGTTCAACGAGTTCCTTTAAGTGCAGTTCATCGTCCGCATACAAACCTATGATGGCGGCGCGCATGGCGGGACCGTTACCTGCGGAAAATACGCCGCTCTTGGCGGGACCGAAACCAAGACAAAGCTTCAGAAGTGCGCGAAGCGTGGCAAACCCAATGCCTGGCGGAATCGTGAAAAGCCAGCGACGAAGGTTTCGAGCGAGGGTTGGTTCAAATTTGACAGGGTCGCCGCCCGATGTCATGAGCGCGTTTGCCACCAGGCAGTGATGGTCAGTGTCGTCAGAAACAAAGCCATAGCCCGAAAAAAAACTGTACCGCGTTGCGGGCCCAAACAACCGCATCGCACGGCGCGGGGAAATTCCTTCGCGAGATAGGCCCAGAGCATCGCCAACGGCGCACCCAATCAAGCAACCCGCGAGTTGAGATTTTTGCTTGTCAGAGTTGCGCACGTTTTCCCAAGCGAGCGTTATGCTCCGCTTTCCTTGGTTCGAACTTCACAACTATTGAGCCAACAAAAGAGTGATATTACCGACCCCGACGTATCCACGGTGGATTATCTCGCAATCTCCCAATTAGGATACAACTCAATAAACCTCCGCCAAATATTCCGGTCATCATTGCTGCAAATCCAGCGTACGTCCACCATGGCAATAACCTGTCATTAAGCCAGTGCGATAGCGGCCCCATTATCGAAATGTAAATGGATGCGGCCAATCCTACTCCGCAGATTAGTGCCACGTTTTCAAGAAATGTTAAGCCAGAAGGCTTTTGTTTTTGATCTTCAGGATATAACACGATCCCCTCCACCTCAATGGATTCGCGGAATTTACCTTCGGCTTCTTCCAGATTTACCAATTGAATCTCAAGCAATGTATCGGCATCTTCCGCCGCAAAAAGCATTGCTACCCATTCGGGACGCGTGATGCCCGGGGCGTCTATAGCGATATCCACATCGGAGCGATCATCCGCGTCGCCCCGTGCGCGGGAGCCGAAGAGGATCACGCGGCGCACGCAGGGTATAGCCGCGATCTGTTCGACCAGTTTGCGAACTGCCGCACGTTGATGTTCTTCCGCCTGAAAAGGTGTCGTCGTCATTGTAAGAGCATACTCAAGTTTGCCCAGAAACTCACCGGTCCAACACCCACTCCTCGGATTCCCAATCCCAGCTTAAACGTCGTCCTGGGGCGAGGCTTGCCGCTGAGATTCTGACAGTAATCAAACCTGAATTATCTACGCCCTTGATCGAAACGACGCGTCCGCCCGCAACCGCATGGCCGCACGAATTAAATCTGGACACGAACATTTCTGATCGCAGTGCATCCCACTTATTCATAATGCGCGCGCACGTCTCGCCATCGAACCCCAACGCATCGCGACTTGGGTAGTGCCCGTACTGCGAATGATACGCCTGCATTTCGTCAATCAGCACTGCTGCAAAAGAAGTCGCTTCCGCTTCGCCAAGTTTTGCAACGAAACCTGTCGATTGGTACGTGGCAACTACAACACCAATTAGACTCGCCATGATAACGCTCTTGCGAAACCTGCGGACTTTCGCGATCCCATACGAAAGCATTCCAAGTGTCACTATCCAGATAGCGATGAACCTTGAGTGCGCACTGGTTGACAGGCCAAAGAACTGGACGGTGAACACAAACAAACCCGTCAGCAACACGGAAGTCAGAAAGAAGGAAAGGCCCCATTCCCATCCAGGAACGGGCTTCCTTAACTTCGGTGATTGCGCCAATTCATTCATGACAGACCATCCTTAGTGTCAAGAATTGTCATAACCATTCTAACCGGTTTTCATAGCCGTCCCACTGTAAAACTCACGAGAAATGGCACCTCAGCCGAAGCTATTAACTGAAAATAATATCAGTTATAAATCGCTTGTTGTAAATAAATAAGTCGGAAAATAAGCTGACAGAACGACACAATAGCTTGATTTTTGCCAATTGTACCCACAATATTTGGTTGCATTAAATTGAAACATTTGATACAATCGCAACAGCTTGGGGCAGGGACGCTCAGCACTAGGAAGGGGTTGTATGCGCGGGACAACAATCAATTCGCATGAGCGAATCAACGAAATTGTTGGCATCGCCCTAATTGCTATCACTATTCTCCTTTTCCTGGCCCTCGTCACCGACGGCTATAAGTCCGATGCCCGGCGTCCGATTGAAGGTATGACAGAAGTATCCAACATGCTCGGCAAACCCGGCGCGCTGGTAGCCGGCGTGGGAAGTGTCGTTTTTGGCGGCGCGGTTCACGTGCTCTACTTTCTGACCCTGATCTGGGGCGGAATGATGCTGCGCCACCAGCCATTGGATCGGCTGATGGCCCGGGCGGGGGGCGCGCTCCTGTTGTTGCTCACTGTATCCGCACTGCTGCACATGAATATTTCTCCCAACGCGCGCGGCGATCACGCCGGTGGCGTGCTTGGCGGTTTCTTTGGATCGTTCCTGCTCAAGAATTTCG
The DNA here is from genome assembly GCA_034408725.1 of Candidatus Hydrogenedentota bacterium. Taxonomy (GTDB): domain Bacteria; phylum Hydrogenedentota; class Hydrogenedentia; order Hydrogenedentales; family SLHB01; genus JABWCD01. The sequence goes on along the minus strand of JAWXCN010000099.1, from coordinate 13,784 downwards.
GCGTCATCGGCGCCAATGTCATCGCCGGGACCCTCGGCACTATAGGCATGTTGCTCGCCACCGAGTTTCTGTTGCTACAGGTCATTTACGGTGTTCGCATCATCGTCGTGGCGATCGCGCAATTGATTACGGCCACGATTGCCTACTGCGTTAATGCGGCGACCGGTGGCGCGAAGTCCGCATGGAAAAACCGCAGGGTAATACGCACGGCCACGACCGTGTCTACGGTTGCCCCAGTCAAAGAAACACCCGCTGAGATCGTATTGGGACGGTTCGCGACGCCCGGGCCGCGCATGCGTGGCGCACAGATCACGAACGATATTGATGTCGAAGAGACCGACGATGTCATCGAAGTGAACGCGCCCGCCGCGGACGATAATCGTATTCGCATCTGGACGACGTCGTCGCAAACGCAAGACGAGCTTGAAGAAGACGCATACGACGCCGGAATGGACGATGACGAGCTTGAGCCGGAACCCGTGCTGATGGATGACGCTGAAGACCTTCGCGTAGCGGCTTTCGAAACTGCGCCAAAGGTGGCGGAGCCGTTATCCATGCCTCTTGCCGCGGTCAAGCGCAGTCGTCCGCCGATGCCGCGCCGGAAGTCCGTTATCGCCGACGAACTGCCCCCAGGCTACGTGTACCCGAAGCGATACACCAAGCCGTCGCTGGAGATTTTTGACCTTCCAACGCCACCACCCATCGAGGACTGGAGCGACGAGTTATTAAAGACCAGCTCGATCCTCGAAGAAACGCTACAGACGTTCGGCATTGAAGCCCGCGTAACGGATGTCACGCGCGGTCCGACTATCACGCGATTCGAACTTGAACCCGCGCCCGGCATCAAGGTAAGCCGGTTTCTGTCCTTGGCCGATGACATTGCCCTTGCGTTGAAGGCGCACCGCGTGCGCGTGGAAGCACCAATCCCCGGCAAAGGCCGCGTGGGCATCGAAGTGCCAAACAAATTCCGCGAACCCGTCGTTATCCGCGAACTGCTCGAGACGCGCCAGTTCAACAAGAGCAAGTGCGCGTTGCCGTTGACGCTCGGTAAAGACATCGCCGGAGAAGTCATGGTTGTCGATATGACCGCGATGCCTCACCTGCTCGTCGCGGGTGCGACCGGCGCCGGCAAGACCGTCTGCGTGAAGACGCTACTGGCGAGCATGCTGTCATCGAAGACCCCGGAAGAGCTCCAGCTCATGCTCATCGATCCGAAAATGGTCGAGCTGTCGATTTTCAACGACATTCCGCATCTCATTACGCCCGTCGTGATCGATCCGAAGAAAGCAGCATCCGCGCTCTCGTGGCTGATTCTCGAAATGGAAGAACGCTACCGGCTGTTCGCGCATCTGCGCGTGCGCAATATCGACGTCTACAACCAAAGCGTTGAGAACGGCGAGATCGAATTGGTTGGTGGCGATGAATCCGGGGAAAATGAATCGGTCGAATCCATCCGCAAACTACCGTATATCGTGTGTGTGATCGACGAATTGGCCGACCTCATGATGCTCGCGCGCGCCGAAGTGGAAGACGCCATAGCGCGCATCGCGCAGCTTGCGCGCGCCGTCGGCATTCATCTGATTATCGCAACGCAACGCCCATCCGTCGACGTGCTTACGGGCGTCATCAAGGCAAACTTCCCTTGCCGCATTTCGTTCCAGGTGTCTTCGCGCGTGGACTCGCGCTGCATCCTCGACGAGATTGGCGCAGAGCGGCTGATCGGCCAAGGTGACATGCTTTATCTGCCGGCTGGCCAGTCGAAGCCAACCCGCATCCAGGGTGCGTTTGTCAGTGATCAGGAGATGAATGGGCTTATTGCGTACTTGAAGACGCAAGCCCCGCCTCAGTACCGCGATGAAATCCAGAATTTCGGGAAGTCCAAAGAACAGATGGAGGACCTCACAGACCAAGACGACGAATTGTTTGACGACGCCATTCGTGTTGTGTTGGAAACGGGACAAGCCTCAATTTCCATGGTGCAAAGAAGACTACGCGTGGGCTATACTCGCGCGGCCAGGCTCATCGACATGATGGAATTGAGGGGGATAGTGGGACCGCATAGCGGCAGTAAAGCGCGCGAGATCCTGGTGAGTATGCCACCGAACAACGAGGTCGCATGAACCACGCAGCTTTTCCTGGCGACGAATTGCGAGTGAGACGTGAAGAACTTGGGTTAAGTTCCGACGATATCTATCGCCGTATTCGTGTGCCGGCACATTTTGTAGAATCCATCGAAGCGGGGGCCGTGCATAATCTGCCTGCCGCCTGCTATTCCGTTGGATTCCTGAAAACGTATTGTCAGCTTTTGAACGTCGACGCGAACCGGTACGTGGACACATATCAGGCGTGCGAACGCCCGCAGAAAAGTTTTCTGCGGCGCAGCACGCCAGAACCCCGCACGAGCGCGCCGCCCCGCTGGATGGCCGAAATCATGGCCTGGGCCGCGGTATGCTGCGTTATCGCGCTGGGATGGTTCACGTACACTGTGCTGGTGCGGCCCAACGCATCAGTCACGGAACAACGCGCACACGCCGCCACGGCGGACGATTTGCGCGTACCGGCCACACCCAAACAACCGGTGCGGTAACCGCGCGACGATGCTGGCCGGGCGCAGCCGCGCGCCACGGCGGCGTATGCCAATTCCCTGCCGTATCTGGTAGAATCCAAGCGTTATCCAGGCGCACGCTGCGGTGTGCATCGATACCAAGCAGGTGTTTCATCGTTACTTCTACTACAGATCAGGCCAAGGGCCGCGCATCGGCAGCGCGCGCAGGGTTGAACCTCCCCAACCAACTCACGCTCGCGCGTGTCGTCATGGTGCCCGTGTTCGTCTTGCTCCTGTCCTTTGATCTGTGGTGGTGCTATTGGCTCGGCTACGTCGTCTTCACCGTCGCTACCATCACCGACTATTACGACGGAAAAATCGCGCGCGAACGCAACTTGGTCACGAATTTCGGCAAACTCCTGGATCCGGTTGCGGATAAAGTATTGGTCACCGCCGCGTTCATTATGATGATGACTCTGCCCAGCGCGCAGGATCCCGGCGTGAAGAGTCTTCTGATCCCAGGCTGGACCATCGTGGCGATACTAGCGCGCGAATTCCTCGTGACCGGCGTGCGCTCCCTCGCCGCTAGCGATGGCATTGTCATTGCCGCGGATAATTTTGGCAAGGCCAAAACCGTGTTTCAGATGATCTACATTTATGTCTTCCTGTTTCTGGCGGGCGCGGAGCATTTTGTCGTTGCATACGCGCCGGCGTATGCGGCGCTGTACAGGGTTTGCCTCGAGCGCGGCTCACTGTGGGGCATGGTTTTCATCGCGTTCTACACCGTCTATACCGGCGTACGATTCATGCGCGCCAACTGGACCAACCTCGATCTCGGAATCCGTCCATGACGGCTGCCAGCCCGTCCCGTCTCATAATCGATCTGACCGCATACGCCAAAAACCTGACCGCCGTGCGCGCGCGCATTCCACGCGAATGCGGCGTTGTATCCGTCATCAAAGCCGATGCCTATGGCCACGGCGCAATCGAAGTCGCGCGCAAAGCCGTTGCAGAAGGCGTCAAGATGCTTGCAGTTGCCACCGTCGCGGAAGCCATCGACTTGCGCGACGCCGGAATCGAAGCGCCAATCCTCGTGCTGGTGCAGCCGGAAGAAGACGCGATTGGCCCCGCGATCGAAGCCGACGCTCGCCTGATGATCTCCGATGTCAAGACCGCGGAACGTCTCGGCGAACTCGCGCGCCGCGCGAACCGCGTTGTGCAGGTCCATTGCAAGATTGACACCGGCATGGGCCGGCAAGGCTTCAACGCGGAGACCGCGGTGCAGGACATGCTGTACCTCACGCGCATATCCCACGTGGACATTGAAGGAGTGGCCACACATTTCGCCGTGGCCGATGCATCGCGCGATCCCTTCACGGCCAACCAGCTTCGTGTCTTCCGGCACGTCTTGCGCCAGTTGGATAAAGAAGGCATTCCCTACGAAATGGCGCATGCAGCCAACAGCGCGGGTGTTGTGAACCATGAAGGCGCTGCGTTCGACATGGTGCGCGTCGGCATCATGACGTATGGCGTTTGGCCCTCTGACTCGCCGTCGCCGGCCGCGCCGCACGCGCTTGCCGCGGTAATGCAATGGGAATCCCGGATCGTACTAACCAAGACCATCGAGAAGGGCGGAAGCATCGGTTATGGCCGCACCTTCACAGCGCACGGCGTGACGCGCACCGCCGTTGTACCGGTCGGCTACGCCGACGGATACCCGCTGAGCCTGTCCAACCGCGCCTCCGTTCTCGTGCGCGGCAAGCGCTGTCCCGTGCGCGGCCGTGTTTCGATGGACCAGATCGTGATTGACATCACAGGCCTCCCACAGGCTGAAGTGGGCGACACCGTCACGCTGCTCGGCTCTGACGGACAGGAAACCATTTCCGCCGCTGAACTCGCCGAACGCGCCGGCACGATTCCCTACGAAATATTCACTGGCATCGGAAATCGCGTCAAACGTGAATACATCGGCGCGGTGCGTTGACGTTACTGGGCGCCGTGCGCGGTGAGCACGGTGCGAACGGTGGCCAACAGGATTTGCGCGTCGGCCAGCGGCGAGATCGAGTTGATATAAATCAGATCATAGCGCAGCTTGTGCGCGTAATCGCTGTCGTACCGTCCGTGTATTTGCGCAAGCCCCGTTAACCCGGGCTGAACGAGAAAGCGCCGTTCGTAGAGCGGATTCTCGGCGATGAAGTGTTCCACGAACTCAGGCCGTTCCGGGCGCGGACCAACTAAACTCATATCGCCTTTCAACACGTTCCACAACTGCGGCCATTCATCAATTCTATACTTGCGCAGCACGCGACCGATACGCGTGATGCGCGTGTCGCCGGAACTCGAAAGCACCGGGCCGGTCTTCACTTCGGCGTTCGCAATCATTGTGCGAAACTTGTGTACGCGAAACGGTTTTGCGTTTTGGCCGGCGCGTGCCTGCGAAAATAACACCGGTCCTGCCGATCCCATGCGAATCAGCAAAGCAATAATCGCGGCGACAGGCGCGCCAGCCAGCAGCAGCACCGCGGACGCCGCAATATCGATTGCGCGTTTCACGGGCCGGTATACACTCGAAAGAAACGGCGGCCGCAGTGGCACCAGGGGCAACCCGGCGATGCTGTACACCCGCGCACTCGCGATGATTGACATATCCACGCCAGGCAAAAGGTATACGTCCGCGTGCGTGCGGGCCGCGGCGCGCAACAACGCGCACAGGTCCTGCTGTTCGAGTTTGGCATCCGCCAGCACGATCTGATCGACCTGCGCAATCGCGATCGCGCCCGCAAGCTGCTCCACGTATGCATCGGTCCGATCCGATTCAATCACCTCTACCATTGCCGGCGCGTGCGCGCGCACTTCATCCGCGAGCGCGCGGCGTTCGTCCTCGGCGCCCAGTACCAGCAACCGCACCCGGTAGCCGGACATGCGCAGTATGGCAAGGCCAACCCAGCGTGATAGCGTAAACCAAGCGAACAAACCGATGGCGTCGATTACGGAAGTGAGACGAGACAGCTTGGTTTCCGGCAGGTAGTAGAGCTGAATAATCGCCAGCAGGAGATAGCCGCCGGCCACCGCGAGGATCGATGCGCCCGCCGCGTTAAAAACGAAATCTGAAAGCGCCAGTCGCCGCCGGAAGTTGTAGAGATCGCACCACGCCGCGCAGGACAATCGCCAAAGCGCCAGCGCGGGCGTGAACCATAGGTAAGGCATCGCGTGCTCGATCGGCACGCTGCCCGCAAATCGCAGGACCAACGCTGCCGCGGGCATGCACGCAAACGCCAGCACGTCGAGCACGACGAGCGCGAGCGTCCACGGTGCGCGCCGGGAGTGTGGTATCTGGCCGGAATCCCCAATCACACCAACAAGTATACGGGGCGGGAGCGGAACTGTCGAATGCCAGAGCAATCGCGTTTAATTGCGGGGCGGCCTTGCCCAGGAAATCGAAAACGGCAGCTACCCGCTGCCGCACTCCAAGGCGCTGCGCGCGGATTCTAGACGTCAACTGGCCGCGCGTAGCGCCTTGGACTGCGGCGTGTCAGCGCCGCTTTCACTTCGGGGTACTCGAAATCCTCCAATAAATTTGGAGGCTTTAGGATACGCGAATCGAAACCAGTGCAATCGCGCTTAAGTGTGAAGCGGCCTTGCCCAGGAAATGGAAAGCGGTAGCTACCCGCTGCCGCACTCCAAGGCGCTGCGCGCGGATTCTAGACGTCAACCGGCCGCGCGTAGCGCAGTTTCCCGACAGCGCCGCTTTTGTTTGCGTCACGCCGGTTTATTCGGGGACTGGAGCGCGCCCTGTGTCGAATACGACTGTATGTATATACAGAGCACAAATCGTTGTATGATGTTGCACGGCGGAAAGACGCGGAAAGGAAGGACACACAATGGCTTTTCAATATGGTTATCGTCGCGCAATTGCAGCGATAGTGTTGGCGCTCTTCAGCGCCGCCGGATATCAGGCGGCCGCGCAGGACCGGTCCGGAACGGAGCAGAACTCGGCGAAGACCCTTGGCGTAGTGCTGTATCCGGGTTTCGAGGTGCTGGATGTGTTCGGCCCGGTGGAAATGTTTATCAGCGTTGGCGCCGAGCGGTTGCGTGTAATCATGATCGCCGAAGAAGCCGGCCCCGTGGCATCCGGCACGATGAGCGATAAAGCTGGCAACTGGTCCGGACCGAAGGTCGTTGCCGATTACGGGTTTGCCGATGCGCCCCACGTCGATATTCTCATGATCCCTGGCGGCGCGGGCACGATCAAACAACTGACAAATACGGCGTGCCACGAATTTCTCAAACAACGCAGCGACGCCGCGGAACTCGTCCTCTCAGTTTGTTCAGGGTCCGCCATTCTCGCGAAGGCCGGCATCCTGGATGGACACAAGGCCACCTGCAACAAGGAATTCTACAGCCTGCTCATCAGCAATGGCCCGAAAGTCGAATGGCAGTCCAAGGCGCGTTGGGTCGAAGACGGCAAGTTTGTGACGTCGTCCGGCGTGTCGGCCGGCATCGACATGGCGCTCGCAGTAATCGCGAGGGTGTATGGCGAACAAACCGCCGACGGAATCGCCAAAGGCACCGAATACACCTGGAGCAAAGACCCGGCCAACGACCCGTTCGCGAAGTAAGCGACGCCAGGTTCGGCGCCCTTTACCCCCTAAATCGTATTACGAGCACGATGGCGAAACCTACGCTTTCGCTTTCTTTAACTTCTTAGGCGGCGGAGGTGCGGCAGCCATTTTGGGCCACTGCGCCTGCGAGATCAATTTGACGTGCTTCAAGCGACTAGCTCCTTCGTTGTGACCGGGTTACGCGACCTTCACTTTTTTCGGCTTTTTCGCGGGCGCCGGGGGTTTCGCGGCCATCTTCGGAAGTTTGGATTGCGAAACCGTTTTAACGTGCTTCATGCAAAGACCTCCTTCGGGTGATTGTTCATGATACCACCGATTTACGAAAATAGTACGAATGATCTTGTTCCAGCTTCACCGCGCCGCCCTCAAGGGTATTCGACCAAACCAAGAATTAGACGTTTCCTGAGCTACTTCCCCTGATATTCACGTAGATCGCGGCGGGCCGACTCGAATGCGCGCGAGGTGGAAAACACTTTCACTTCCTTCGGCTGCAACCGGACAACGATTTCGCCGCCGGTCACGCGGGCAGTTTCTTCGCCGTAGAGCAGCATGAGATCATGGCCTTCGATTCTTTCGAGGCCGGAGACTTCAACGGCCATGCGCGGTATCGCATCTTCATTGATCAACGCAATCATCCAGTCACTGCCGGATCGCCGTGCGGCCATGGCGACGCCGTAGCCCGGAAGTTCCTCGGTCAATTCGATCAATCGGAGTTTCACATCAGGTTCGTCCGGCGCGACGAGGAAAGCGTTCAGGCTTGTCAGTTCGGATATTAACGTGTATAACGAGCCGCGAAAGTCTTCCGATTTGAGATACGTTGAACCCCAATACATGATCCCCTTCGCGCCGTGCGCAATGACATCGTAGGCCATGAATCGCGATTCGGCGAAACTCGGGTAGGCCGTGCCCCGTGCGACGTAGTCCTCTCCGAGTTCGTCCCACGAAAACGCCTGCATCACCATCCAGACGGGCTTTCCCTTGCCGGCCTGTACCCAGCGATCGGTTGCGCCGGCCATGCGTTCGATTTTCCGCTCCTTGCCGGTCACGGGATAGATATCGCAGCCGACAATGTCAATGAATGGAAGGTATTGGCGCACGAATTTCACGTCGCTACGCAACGCCTCGTTCATCCAAACCGGGCGTGATTTTGTATCGATAGACCGAATAAGCTCGACAGACGCGCGCATGTTCGGAATGATTTCGGCTGCTTTAGATTCGGAATACTTGATGGAGCGGCGCGTTTGAAGCCACCATTCATCCGCGTGTTCGTAGACGCCCATCGACTTGTGGAGCCCGCTGAACGCCGTGAAGTTCCAAACGATTTCATCCGGCCCTTCCCAAATGGCGAGCGCGGGGTGATCCACGACGTCCTCGATTTGAGTGCGAAGCGAATCGGTCGCTCCTGCGTGCAACGGCAGCGTCACCCATCCGTGCATTCCCGCGCGCTGTGCCCGGTCGAGGTCTGCGCGGGAACCGCACCGAATAAGATTTGCCCCGGCATCTGCCATGGCCTGTAGTGCGGCATCGCCTTGTGGCAGTTCGTAGAAGCCAATGGGAAAGTGCGTGGTTTCGCCCGTGCCAAGAAATCCCGTTACTTGGCCCGGTGTATTCAATGGCGCCATAAGCCCGAACAGGAGAGCCAATACTAACGATGGATAACGAAGATGCATGACACCCCCCTTTGTCGCTGGTCAGCAATTGCTTCGACCCTACCGCAACGCCGGGAGCCGGGACAAGTGCTGGTGAATTGTCACACGGACGGTATTACGCTCTGCGATTCCGTTACGAGCATATGAAGCCGCACGTCATGAGGTTCGCGCGGGATTTGGGGGACAACTTGCAGATCATAGGCGAGGCCGATGGATACGCCAGGGTAACGCGCAAGGAACCGGTCGAAGTACCCTTTGCCATAGCCAAGCCGATCTCCGGAGATGGTGAAAGCGATTCCCGGCACAAGCACGACGCTGGAAGCATCCGCTTCGATTGGTTCGCAGGCGGACCCAGGTTCGAGGACCCCGAATTTTCCGGGAGTGAGCGCGGACATTGAAGGGATACGGCGCCAAGTCATCACTCCATCCAATGCGACATGGGGGCACGCGACTTCGCGGCCACTGGAGAGGAGATCGGCGATGATAGTGAGTGTGTCCACTTCGCGGACTTTCGAGGAAACGTAGGTGAAGACGCGAGTGGCGCGTTGAAATTCCGCGAGCCTGTATACTTGCTCGCGCACACGGGCTGACCTTTCACAGGCTTCGGCTTCCGGGAGCGCGCGGCGCAGGGCGAGCATTCGGGCGCGGATTTCAGGTTTGGTTTCCATGTACTGCGATTGTAGCGCATCGGCCGTGTGCCTTTGGCCGCCATTTCCGGTAAAATACGTCTCCGGTGCTTTTCGGCGAATACCATTCTGCAAGGGTCATCCCTTTGCCATGCCCTTCCTCTGAAAGCCACCGCGCACTACAGGAATAACCAACGGCTGCAAAGCGACTATGTCCAAAATAAAAAAAATTGTCCAGGATTCCATCGTGATTCGCGGCGCCCGCGAACACAATTTGAAAAACATTGATATCACCATTCCGCGCGACAAACTTGTCGTGATTACGGGGCTTAGCGGTTCGGGCAAGTCCAGTCTCGCATTCGACACAATCTATGCGGAAGGGCAGCGCCGTTACGTCGAAAGCCTGTCGGCGTATGCGCGCCAGTTTCTCGAACAGATGGACAAGCCTGATCTCGATTACATCGAAGGGCTGAGTCCGGCCATCTCGATTGAACAAAAGACAACCCACCGGAACCCGCGTTCAACCGTGGGCACCGTAACCGAAGTGTACGATTATCTGCGCCTGCTCTTCGCGAGAATTGGAAAACCACACTGCTACAACTGCGGAAAGCCGATTCAGGCGCAGTCAGCCCAACAGATCGTCGATGGGATTCAATCTCTTCCAGAAGGCACGCGCGTGCAACTGCTCGCCCCGCTGATTCGCCAACGCAAAGGCACGTACCAGAAAGTTTTCGATGACATTAAACGGCAAGGCTACACGCGAATACGCGTCAATGGCGAGTTCCGGACGGTTGACGAGAAGATCGAGCTCGAACGGTACGTAAAACACGACATTGATGTAGTCGTAGACCGCCTCGTTGTAAAAGAGGGAATAGGACGCCGGCTCGCCGATTCCGTGGAGACGTGCCTGCGTCTTGCGGAAGGAATCTTGCGCATTTGGCAGGAGTCACCAGGTAAAAAGGTTACGGAGACGATTCAGAGCGAGCATTTTGCGTGCGTGGATTGCGGCCTCAGTTTTGAGGAGCTGGCCCCGCGGATGTTTTCGTTCAACAATCCGCACGGCGCTTGCCCTGAATGCACCGGCCTCGGCACAACGATTGAAGTGGATCCGGAACTCGTGGTGCCCGATGTCGATCTCTCCATTGACGACGGCGCGGTGCGGCCCTGGAGCATTCGCCGGGTGCTTGATGCGTGGTACATGCGGGCGCTGAAGAGCGTGGTCAAGCACTACAAACAGAATCCCGCGACTCCGTGGAAGAAGCTGCCGGAATCTTTGCAGCATAAAATTCTTTATGGCTCCGATGGAGAACTCGTCGATTTCTCGTACTCGAACGAACGTAAAACCGTGGAAATGGCCCGGACATTCGAGGGCGTCATTCCCAATCTCGAACGGCGCTACAAGGAAACCGAGAGCGCCCGCGCGCGCGAAATGATTAGCGAATTCATGTCGACCAAACCCTGTCCTGCGTGCAAAGGCGCGCGGTTGCGCCCGGAATCCATCGCCGTCACCGTGGGCGGCAAGTCGATTCTCGATGTAACGCATCTTGCGATTGGCGATGCGCTCGCGTATTTCCGTGACATGGACCTCTCGAAAACGGAGCGGATGATCGCCGAGCGCATCCTCAAGGAAATACGCGAACGACTTGGGTTTCTGGTTAACGTAGGTCTTGATTACCTTTCGCTGGAACGCAACGCGGGCACGCTGTCCGGAGGCGAATCGCAGCGCATCCGTCTTGCCACACAGATCGGCGCGGGCCTCATGGGCGTGTTATACATACTTGACGAGCCCAGCATCGGCCTGCACCAGCGAGACAACCAAAAACTCATCGGCACGCTAACGCGCCTGCGCGATCTCGGCAACACCGTCATCGTGGTCGAACACGATGAAGAAACCATTCGCACCGCGGACCACGTCATTGATCTGGGACCTGGAGCAGGTGTACACGGCGGACATATTGTCGCCCAAGGCACGCCTCGGCAGGTGATGAAGGCGAAGAACTCGTGGACCGGAAAGTTCTTGTCGGGCGCCTTCAAGATTCGCGCGCCGAAATCGCGCCGCGCGTCGAACGGCAAATCAATTGCCATCACCGGCGCGCAACACAACAATTTGAAGAACGTCAAAGTCTCATTTCCGCTGGGAATATTTACGTGTATCACGGGAGTATCCGGTTCGGGAAAATCCAGCCTCATCAACGAAACGCTGTACCCCGCGGCGCAACGCGCCGTATACGACTCCGCCCGCGCGAAGCCGGGCAAACATGCAAAGATCGAAGGCCTGCAGCATATCGACAAGGTCATCGACATCGACCAATCGCCGATTGGCCGCACGCCGCGCTCGAATCCCGCGACATATACGGGGCTATTCGGTCCGATTCGCGACATGTTCAGCATGGTGCCGGAAGCGCGCGCGCGTGGATACAAGCCCGGACGATTCAGCTTCAACGTCAAAGGGGGACGCTGCGAAAACTGCGAGGGCGACGGTGTCATCCGTATTGAAATGCACTTCTTACCCGATGTGTATGTCCCCTGTGACGAGTGCATGGGCATGCGCTATAACCGGGACACGCTCGAAGTGCGGTTTAAGGGGAAAAACATTTTCGATGTGCTGGACATGACCGTCGAGGAAGCCTGCGAGTTTTTTAAGAATGTGCCAATGGCATACAACAAGCTGGTGACATTGAACGAAGTTGGCTTGGGGTATGTGAAGCTCGGTCAGGCCGCTACGACGCTCTCAGGAGGCGAGGCGCAACGCGTGAAGCTCGCCACCGAACTATCCAAGCGCCAGACGGGCCGCACGCTTTATATTCTCGATGAACCCACGACAGGGCTGCACGCGGTCGATGTTGACAAGTTACTGCATGTTTTGCACCGGCTGGTTGAGTCGGGCAATACGGTGCTCGTGATTGAGCATAATCTCGACGTGATCAAGACCGCCGATTGGGTGATCGATCTTGGACCGGAGGGCGGCGATCGCGGCGGGAAGATCATTGCCACTGGAACGCCGGAGCAGATAGCGAAGGTGAAGAGTTCGTACACGGGACAGCATTTGAAGGGTGTATTGAAGTAACGGGAATGACGCAGGTGTAGATTTTGCGCGCTATTCTTTTTTCTTCGGACGGTGCAGGTGCGTGGCGTTTCCGAAAATAAGGTCGGCCGATTCCATGATAGTTTCGCTTAGCGTAGGATGCGGATGAATCGAAAGACCCACATCCATTGCGGTCGCGCCCATTTCAATGGCGACGACTCCCTGTGAAATGAGTTCGCCGGCGCCGGAGCCGACGATACCCATACCGAGCACAAGATTCGATTCGGGATCGACGATCATTTTGGTGAGCCCGTCGTTCCGGTGCAAGGTGCTTGCGCGACCGGATGCGGACCAGGGGAACCGCGCAACGGACACTTTTCGTTTTTCCTTTTTCGCTTGTTGTTCCGTGATGCCGCACCACGCAATTTCCGGATTCGTAAAGACGACCGCCGGAATCGCGAGCGGTTCAAACGCTGTGATGTGCCCCGCGATCACCTCCGCGGCCACGCGGCCTTCGTGCGACGCTTTGTGCGCGAGCATGGGTTCGCCGGCAACGTCTCCGATTGCAAAGATTGCGGCATCCGCCGTGCGTCGTTGCGCATCGACTTCCACGAAGCCGCGCGCGTCGATTTCTACTTTCGTATTGTTGAGCCCCAGTCCGCTCGAATTGGGTTTGCGCCCGATGCTGACGAGGACTTTATCGTAGTTTTCCTTGCGCGGCTTCCCGTCCGCCGATTCCAGGGTGACCGCGATATGGTTCTTCTGTTCTTCAACGCGGAGGACCTTGGTGTTCAGGTGAATGCCGGCGAACATTGTTCCCAGGCGCTGGGCGAGCACTGTTACAAGGTCTTCGTCCGCGCCCGGAAGCAGGGTGGGCGTCATCTCGACGACGGTGACTTTCGATCCCAGCGCGGCGTACACCGAGCCGAGCTCCAACCCGATATAGCCGCCGCCGACGACGAGCAACGACTTTGGCACGTCGTTCAATTGCAATGCCGTCGTCGAATTCATCACGCGATCGGATTCGATGAACAAGTCCGGCAACGTCGCGGGTCGCGAGCCCGATGCGAGAATGGAGTAGTCGGTCGTGATCTGTTGTTCCGCGCCGTCGTTCGCCGTGATCTTGATCGAGGTCGAGTCCTCGAAGTTTGCGCGGCCCTGGATATACTTTACTTTGCGCGCCTTGCAAAGTTGCCCCAACCCGCCCGTCATTTTGGCGACGACCGCGTCCTTGCTTGCGCGCATCTTGTCGAGATCGATCTGTGGTTTTGGATACGTGATGCCCCAATGCGCCGCGTCCTGCGCTTCTTGCAGGAT
>JAWXCN010000098.1:0-83782 GCA_034408725.1 Candidatus Hydrogenedentota bacterium | reverse complement strand
GTCTGCGCGACGGCCGCATCTGACGCGGAATGGCGCCCTCCGAACCCCGCATACACGCGGTCGCCTTGACTGTTGGTGAAATGGAACCCTTCGAGGATGTGCTTGTATCCGAGATGCTGGAGGATATCGCTGCGTGCGGCAACAGCCTGCGCCTTCAGCGCATCCATTGGCCAACTGGCCGGCATTTCGGCGGGCAGCACGCCAGCGAGGTAATCTTCCATCGGTAAGGCCTCGTAGACGCCGAGCGATCCATCCGGCTCGATCCATAGTTCGATGACGCCCGAGTATTTGCCGCCGCGTGTACCGGCCTTCACGGAAACCGGTGAATCGCATCGCAGGCTCAATGGCAAACCAATGGTTGCTGTCTGACGCCCGTCCGGCGCACGAAGTGTGACCGAGCCTGTGCCGGGTTCGAGCGTTTCGGCGCGCACCCACGCCCAGGCACTTTGCGCTTCGAGTTGCGTGACCCTGCGCTTTGCTTCAGCTTCAGTCGCTGCGCGCGCCATCGAAATCCAGTATTGACGGCCATCGAGAATATGTCCCTGCGTGGTCGTATACCGATCACCACGTAAGAGCGACTGTACGTCGTACCCCTTTGCGCGCCATTCGTTCATATAAATATCGCGCGCCAATTCTTCGCCGGGGCGAAATGTCTTGGAGAAAACATGGAACTGTTGCACGGGGGGTTTCACTGCCGTGCGCAGAAAGGTCCAGCTACCCGGCGCGATTGGCGTCAGTTTGCCACCGGAGTCCACCAGCATTTCCGCGACCGCATCAACCAGCACGGTTGCGGTACCGTTGAATAACCGCACGCGCACTGTGGGGTTTCCACTCTGTACGTCCTGAACCGGTATGGGTGTGACGCGAGGCTCTGGCGCAGGTTTTGGCGGCGGGGCAAGCGGAATAGCGGGTGGCGTGGCAGCGGGCGCTTCCTGCTGGCGCGAACCCTGGCATGAGAGCGAAACAATGATTAGCAGGAAAGCAGCGCAGAGGCAAGGTATTTTGGATTTTAGATTTTGGATTTTAGATTGAATGCAGGGTGGAGGAGGGTTATCGAGTCCCTTGTCGCGCTTCCGCTCGTGTTCGTAAACTTCCTCGTAATCGTAATCGGATTTATTCACGCAATGTGCTAGCGGAAATAGATTCCTCGCTACCCACGTGGAATGACGCGAAGGGGTCTTTCCCCTCTCGCGCTTGTCCTCGTGCTCGTGCTCGTGCTCGTGCTCGTGCTCGTGCTCGTGCTCGTGCTCGTAATCGTAATCGTAATCGAGCTTTAGTATTCGAATCGTCCACACCAACATCCCCTGAAAGTACATATTAACCCTCATCACCCAGCGCAATCGCAGCCCGGACGTCTCCCCTCGTCCGCGCCAACCTCTCTCGCGCGGCCTCAACGCTCACGTTCGCGCGATGCGCCACAACCGTCACCGCCGCGTCGTTCCCCGCCATTTCCAACAATTTCGACGCCGCGGTATCGTTCAATCCTGTCAACTCCGCGACAATCCGCACGGCGCGTTTTTTCAACTTTTCATTCGTGGGTTGCACATGAATCATGTATCCCTCGAACACGCGACCCGATAGCGCCATCGCGCCGGTGGTGATCGCGTTCAAGACAACTTTTGTGGCCGTGCCGGCTTTTAGTCGCGTGGAACCCGGCAAGGGTTCCGGACCGACCGGCAGAGAGACCAGGTGATCGACGTTCGCCGTCGCATTGAGATCGCAACAAACCAGCGCCGTGGCCGCGCCACGTGATTTGCCCGCCTCAATGGCCGCGAGCGTGTACGGCGTCGTCCCCGATGCGGCGATGCCCACTACGACATCCTTGGGTCCAATCGCAGGCGCCAGCGCTTCAATGTCCGCACGGGCGGCGTCCACATCGTCTTCTGCACCTTCAATACTTTCGCGAAACGCGCGGTCGCCTCCCGCAATGATGCCGATGACCTGTCCGGGCGGCACGCCGAATGTCGGCGGACATTCCGATGCGTCCAACACCCCCAAGCGTCCACTCGTTCCTGCGCCGACGTAGATAAGTCTCCCACCTTTGCGGAATGCAACGACTATCCGGTTAATCAACATCGCCAATTCCGAGTGGCAATACGTTGCCGCGGAAACTGCCTTCAAATCTTCTGCGTGCATGCGTTCGACGATATCGACTGAACTCAGAATATCGAGTGCAACATCTTCACCTGTTGGCTCATTGTCTTCATCCGGCGCCATTGCATTTGGCCGCAATTGGGCCGATTCAGGTTCCCAATACGGATCAACATTCATCGATTCGGCATTCAGCTCAGGCATATCGAATGCGGTGGCGATGAAGGCGGAATTTTCCATCGCCGCGATCGACTCGCCTTTTACATCAACGTGCGGAACGGAGTCCGGCAGGGGCAATTGTTGCGCGAGTGCATAGACCGCAAGGTGTCCGGTCTTTGGCGCGACTGCGAGTTCGTTGGGAACGCCGAGTTTGCGTAACGCATCTTCAAAAAACTTTCGGTATGCCGGGCTCTTTTCAAACATGCCGCCAAAAACGTATATAGGGGCCTTTCGGCCCAATTCAACGCGGCGGATCGCCGCATGGGTTATGGCGGCAAGCGAGGACACGGAGTTCGCGACACTGGCAAGGGCAATAACATCGCCGGAGGCGGCAAACTCGATAATGTGTTCCGCTATTGCGGCTATTTCATCTTTCTTTGACCGCAACGTCCACGCGATCAGTTCTTCGTCGGATTTCACGGGAATTTTTCGCTCGACCGCGCTGAGAAAATCGGGCCGTTCCCCGTGTTCGTCCAACCAGCGGAAGGCGGTCCGTAACGCGATCACCGCGAGATGATATGCGCTGCCGTCGTCCCCTACCCTTGCACCGCGCCCTCCAAACGAGGTCAACACGTTGTTGGCATCCATTGCAACGACGCTGCTGCCCGTCCCGGAAACGACGGCAATAGCGGAATGGTTACCCGCATTGCCAAGAAGCTGGGCATGAACGTCGGTCGTGACTATGACTCGTTCGGTGTTGATGGACTGGCACAGCGCCAACGCAAAAATTTCGCGAATCCGCTCCGTTCTCGCGCCGGAAATTCCGGCGATGATGAGCATTACTTTTCCCTTGCGCCCGCGCAGGAGCGTTTGCGCAAGATAAGCGACATGCGTGGCGGCGACGTGCGTGTTTGTCTGGAACGGATTGCACGGATTGCCGCTGCATTCGCCGATGAGTTGGCCCGATTGATCATATAAACCGGCCCGCGTGCCTGTGCCGCCGCCGTCAATCGCGATCACAAACCGTTCGCTCATTGTGGGCAATCTTCCGAAAATACGGGGCGGCAAGAATAAATGCCATGATACGGAGCGCGGGCGTTTGTCTGTAACGTGTGCATGTGCATAAATATCGCCCGCACATGGTAGCATGCGCAGTGAAAGGGACAAAGCACGGTGGACTCCGAAGATATTGCGGTATTGGTTGCACTGATGCGCGTGGAAGGCGCGGGCAATGCTGTCGCGCGCCGCGCACTGGCGATTGCGCAAAGCCTCGACGTGCAAGTCAGCGAGTTGCGCGAAACCGATCACCGGGAAATCCTGAAACTAGGCGCGGCGCATGCACCGGATTCGGTCGTCAAAGCGATAAAGGGCGTCCATGACGAAGCGCTACGGCGCGCCGAGCGTCATGTAAATCGTATGCTGCACCACGGCGTGGCGTGTTTTACTTTTGGCGAGGAACGCTATCCGGGCCTTTTGATCCGATACTTGGCGGATACAGCTCCGGCCATGCTTTGGTGCGTGGGAAATCTCGATCTGCTTGATGATCGTAGCGCAGGCATCGTGGGCACGCGATCGCCCTCTCCGGCCGGCCACGCCATCGCAGCAGATTGCGCGCGCGTGTTCACGCGCGAAGGAATTTGCGTCGTCAGTGGCGGCGCGGAAGGTATCGACACCGCCGCGCATCGCGCGGCGCTGGAAGGCGGCGGCACAAGCATCATCGTCCTGCCGCAGGGGATGCGGACGTATACTTTTCCGCAGTACGTGCGCGACGCGCTCGAATCGAACCGGTGCGCCATCATCAGCCAGTTCGATCCTGAAATGACCTGGCAAACCCACGCCGCCGTCACGCGCAACGCGACCATCGCCGCATTTTCAAAACTGGTGTGCGTCGTCGAACCCAAACGCATGGGGGGCAGTATGCGCACGGCACAACATGCGCGAGAACAGGGCAAGCGGGTGTTTTACTATCGTTCGGAGGATGGAGCGCAATTCGCGAAATTGTTCACTCAATCCAGCGCGACTCCGCTGCTCCGCGACGATCAATCGCTCGACGACCGCGCGCTCTTATCCGGCTGGTATGCAGCAGAGACGAGCCAACCGACGCAGTGCGATCTACTCTGATTGTGCGCCGTTTGGTCCGTGTCTGTCCAAGTTTTGTCCATTCCCTTTTCCACACACCTCTCCCCTTCGCAAATGCTTTCGCGTCTGCGTTAGGAAATAGTTAGGGGTGCGCCCCTAGCCGGTGCTTGGGCGGAAAAGGGACTGATGCACGACGCTCTTGGCGAGCAACGTCCCGTTCGAATGGTAAAAGCTGAGCTGGCACCCGGAGTCGTCTGGGGTATCGACAGAGAGCCGATCTTCCAGAACCCCGAGCAGCTTGCGCCGCTCGTGATCATCCACCCGATCCCAGGTGGCCGATTCTTCCGGTGTCATGGTGTACCGCCGAGAACCATAGCGCAAATGCCTAGTATGCTTCATGGCGAAAAGTTCCCCGAATTCCCGTAGTATAGCAGAACTCCCGGTCCAAGTGGATACCCCCACTGCGACAAGGGTTCGCTGATTTCGTTTTACTGTTGAATACCCGACACAACCGTCATTGTGGCAAATTGGACTGTCTGGATAACGGCCCGGTTTCGTAAATCGTTGACAGGAATTTATTTCATATACTATATATTGTATGTAATGACTATATTTTATCAATATGTTGTATAAAGGATGAAAAATGAGTGCTGGCGCTCCGGTTAAGCTTGCCATTGAATCGGTGTCGTTTTACGTCCGCAACGTCTACATGCGTCTGCCTTTCAGGTACGGCACAGCTTGCCTCACTGCGGCGCCGCTGCTCCATACAAAGCTTGTCGCGCGGGACGAGCACGGGAAAAGCTTCATTGGCGTGAGCGCGGACATGCTCCCACCGAAATGGTTTGACAAGGCCCCCGACAAAGAATTCCGCCGCAACATCAGCGACCTCATACTCGCGGCGAAGACGGGGGTGCAGGCGTACCTCGCCGTGGCGAATGAATGCCGCCCGCCGTTCGACATTTGGCGGGAAGCCTATGATCTCACGCAGGACGCCACACAACTGGTCGGGCTCAACGGACTGACGGGATCATTCGGGTCCTCGATCATCGAACGCGCACTGATCGATGCCGCGGGCAAGGCCGCGAACCGGAGTTATTTCGCGATGCTGAAGGAGAACATGCTCGGAATCGATCCGGGCGCCGTTCACGATGAGCTGCGCGCGATCGATCTGCCATCGATACTCCCCCGCGAGCCTTTGACGGAGATTGCCGTGCGGCATACCGTAGGTCTCGGCGATCCCATTTTGGACAGCGACATTCCCGCGGACGAACGTCTCAACGATGGCATTCCGCAGAGTGTCGAAGCGTGGATTCGCGAAGCGGGTGTGCGCTATTTCAAGGTCAAGATTTGTGCGAACATCGAGGTCGACCGGCCGCGCCTGGTTGCCCTCGCGATACTATTCGATGCCGCGTTGCCGGACGGTTATCACCTGACGCTTGATGGCAACGAACAGTTCCAGTCCGTCGAAGAATTGCGCGCGTGGTACGCCGCTGTGTCCGATGTGGCAGCAATGCGGCCGCTGTTGGCGAAAGTCCTTTTCATCGAACAACCCATCGAACGTAGCGCGGCCTTGTCGGAAACCGGCGTTGCCGGCCTCGCCGCGGCCACCGAATTGCCACCAGTCATCATCGACGAATCAGACGACCAACTCGATTCCTTCAAAATCGCCGCAAGCCTGGGATACCGCGGCGTCAGCGTTAAAAATTGCAAAGGCGTGTTCCACGGATTGATGAACCGCATGCTCGTCGATCACTACACGCGCGACTTGGGAAAAGCGTATACCCTCAGCGCTGAAGACCTCTGCAACCAGCCGATTGTCCCCCTGCAACAAGACCTCTGCGCGGTGAGCGCGCTGGGCATCAGCCACGTCGAACGCAACGGACACCATTACTGCGGCACTCTCGACCATGTCTCCCCGGCGGAACTCGACGCGTGTCTCCGCGTTCACGGCGGCTTGTACGAATCCTTCCGCGACAGCGCGCGGTTGCGAATCCGCGAGGGGATGCTGGATCTGCGGTCCTTGGATGTATCTGGATTCGGCGTGGGGATCGACACCGATTTTGATAGCATGACACCATTGAGCGATTGGGAGTACGAATCGCTCGGATAGCGAAACTTCACGTGTCCCTACAACGACGACGGGGGGGCGCGCGTCCTCGCGCGCTCGGATGGCTTATCACCGTCGTATGCGCGCAAAGCTCGCGGGGACGCTCGCCCTCCCATTTTGCCTGATGTATGTTTTCCGAAGCGGCGAAGCTGCGAAGGACGTGATACGATGACGGGTCTGGGCAACTTTCATTTGGGATGGGCTGGAAATGATTGAAACCACCGTTGTCGGAAGTTACCCCGTGCCCGATTGGCTTTCAGCGTTGCCGAGCGAGCAGGCGGTAATTGACGCCACCCGCGTCGTGTTCAAAATACAGGAAGACGCGGGCATCGACGTCGTCGCGGACGGCGAGCTCTATCGCTTCGATATCAATCATCCCGACACCAATGGCATGATCGACTACTTCGTGCGACCGTTGGAAAATGTGCGGACACAGATTACGCGCACGGATATTGCACAGTTCCAGCAGGACCAGCAGATGGCGTTTCGCGCGAAACCGGCGGGCGTCGTGGATGGACCGATTGGTGAGGGACGCCTCAACCTTCACGTCGACTGCGACCGCGCGCGCGCGCTGACGAAATCGGAAATGAAATTCACCGTCACCGGTCCGCACATGCTGAGCAAGACCCTGCTCGACTTGCACTACAACGACCGCGCCACGCTGTGCAACGCCATCGCCGATGTGCTCGCGGCGCAGGTCGCGGAACTTGACGCCGAAATTGTGCAAATCGACGAGGCGAACATCCCCGGCCATCCGGAAGATGTTGCGTGGGCCTTGCCCGCGATCAATAAGGTGCTCGATGCCGTAGCGGCCACACCCGCCGTGCATCTATGCTTCGGCAATTATGGCGGTCAGACGATTCAGAAAGGCGACTGGAAACATCTCATCAATTTTCTGAGCGGGCTGCACGCAGACCACGTGCTGATCGAAGTCGCGCACCGCGGGAGTTGGGAACTCGAACATCTCGCGCAGATCGACCCGAAGGTAAAAATCGGTCTAGGCGTCGTGGACATTAAATCCAACGTAGTCGAATCTCCCGACCTAATCGCAAAACGCATCGACCAAGCGGTCAAAGCCCTCGGCCCTGACCGCGTCACGTACATCAACCCCGACTGCGGCTTCTGGATGCTCAAGCGCAGTGTCGCCGACAGGAAAATACGGGCGTTGGTGTTGGGGCGGAATTTGTTTGAGGGAAGTGCGTAGATTCTGGAATAATGGCCCTATGAATGAAGCGACAATCCGTTTGCACATCGAGCCACTCGAAGAAGGCGGCTATCTTGCAACCAGCCCCGATGTTCCCGGGCTGGTTGTCGAGGCGAGATCGGTCACAGAAGCAGTAGATATTGCTCAGGACCTATCACGCAAGCTTGCGGAGTGTTACCTCGAAGAAGGGGCGCCGCTTCCTCCCGCCTTACAAAAACTTATTGAAAATGACGAAACACCATTCGTTCTACTCATTCCAATAAGCGTTCCCTGAGCCGATTAGTTTGAATTCTGTTTTCCTGGCAACTTGATCGGGGAGAATTCAATGAGCTGTGTTCTTTCAACTGTTCGATCGGCCGGATCGATTTTTTTCGCGCTGATTTTTTGCGCTAGTTTGGCAAACGCGCAACCAACCGTCCTCACCGAAGCCGGCAAACCGGCGCAGATGATGGAAACCTATCTGCGCGCAGAGATGGTGCGGGCGTTCGACCGGCGCGCGGAGGCCTACGAGAAAATTAAGACGCAGGAAGACGCCGCGGCGCACAAGCAGCGGATTCGAGATTTCTTTTTGCGGCAGTTGGGCGGGTGGCCGGAGAAGACGCCCCTGAACGCGAAGATTATGGATACGATGGATCGCGGTGATTACCGTATTGAGAAGGTAATTTTTGAAAGCCGGCCGAATTTTCATGTGACAGCGCTGATGTACCTGCCGGAGACCGACCCGCCGTATCCCGCTGTTTTGTTTCCCTGTGGGCACGACGCGAATGGCAAAGCCGGCGAAGCATATCAGCGGGCGTGCGCGTTCCTTGCGGTGAACGGGATCGCGGCGTTGTGCTACGACCCGATTGGCCAGGGCGAACGCGCGCAACTGCTCGACGCCGACGGAAAACAGACCTACGGCTCGACCATCGAACATACCCTTGTCACGGTATCGAGCATACCGCTGGGGCTCAATGTCGCTTCCTATCGCATCTGGGACGGCATTCGCGGCATCGATTACCTGTGCAGCAGGCCGGACGTCGATCCCAATCGCATCGGCTGCACGGGCAACTCAGGCGGCGGCACGTTGACTGCCTACATCTCCGCGCTGGACGATCGTGTAGCCGTTTCCGCGCCGAGTTGTTACATCACGTCGTTGAAGGACCTCATTCTTATTGATGGTCCGCACGATGGCGAACAGTGCATCGCGGGGCAACTTGCATTTGGCATGGACCACGGCGATTACCTGATGGCCCGCGCGCCAAAGCCCACGCTGGTATGCTGCGCAACGCGCGACTTCTTTCCAATCGACGGCACATGGGATACCTACCGCGACGTGAAGCGTTTTTACACGCGGCTTGGCTACCCCGAACGCCTGGAAATCGCGGAAGCCGACGAGGACCACGGATTTACGCCGCCGCTGCGTCAGGCGATGGTGCGGTGGATGAAACGGTGGTTGCTCAATGTCGATGACACGACCATGGAGCCGGAAATCACCGTGTTGACCGATGAAGAAGCATTGGTGACGCCGGAAGGGCAGGTGTTGAAGTTGGAAGGCGAACGGTCGGTGTGGGACATCAACCGCGACGAAGCCGTGGCGCAGCAGAAGCTTCGCGAAGCATTTCAGTCGAATGAGACGCCGGAGGCTGTACTGGCAAAGGTGCGAGAACTGACGGGCATTCGCCCGCTGGCGGATTTGCCGCAGCCGGAGGTTCTTTCCGTCGCGAAAGCGCAGCAGGATGGTTACCGCGTCGAGAGCGTTGTCATTGAGCCGGAGGTGGGCATCAAACTTCCAGCGCAGTTCTACGTACCGGATGGTGAAACGAAGGGGACCGTGCTGTTCGTTGCGGGTGAAGGCAAGACGTCGGTGGGTTCCGAATGCGCGGAACTCGCTAAATCCGGCGCGCTCGTGCTCGCAGTCGATTTGCGCGGGAACGGAGAAACCGCGTCAACGTGGTCACACGGCGCGCAATGGGAAGAATTTTTCGGGCCCAGCTACAAATCCAGCATGCTCGCATACCAGCTTGCGCGGCCTTTCGTAACCATGTGGGCTGAAGACATTCTGGTGTGTGCGCGCTACTTGCAGAACCATCCCGCCGCCAACGGGAAAAAACCGGCGCTGAAAACCCGCGGCCTAACGAATGTTGCAGCGCTTCACGCCGCCGCGCTGGAACCGGGGCTCATTGGCAGCGTCCAGGAGAGCGAGGGCCTCGATTCTTGGGTAAGCGTCGTGAACACGCCGGAACAACGCAAACAATTCATCAATGTCGTGCACGGCGCGCTGCGATACTATGATTTGGCAGATTTGCGGAACCGCGTGCTCGCATCCAGACCCGAAACGCACTCCTAATCACGGAAACAACTTTGTTTCTAGTGCTTTCAGAGCGTCGAACCCTTGTAGCGATAAATCTTGCGCGAGGCCAATATGGATGAACCGATCATTGATCCGCGCAAGTTGACGGATTACTTACTTGTTCAGCAAGTACGTGGCGACAAATCGCGATATTTGGCCCAGGCTGGTTTTGCGCGGGAACGGCCTCACGAACTGGAATCGGAGATTCGGCGCCTCTCGCATCACGCCGAAATGATCGAAGAGCAAAAAACGCCTATGTCGTACTCTTCAGGCAAGATGGTACAATAACGGGGCCAAATAGCCGGGTGCTAAATGTCTCTCTTATCTGGATACGGCTAAAAGCCGACTCATCTCTACACTTTGTTACTCTAAAGCCGCGCAAGGAGGGTTAAAAATGAAACCTGAGTTGTTTGCGCAGATTGCACTATGCCGTGATCTCGATGAACTCGGTCTAAAAAAAGGCGACGTCGCCACCTTGGTCGATTATATCCCGCACCCGCAGGGGGGTGAAGAGGGTTGTATACTCGAAATCTTCAACGCTATCGGAGACTCGATTCAAATAGCGACCGTGCCCGTTTCCATGATCATGCCCCTGTCTGCAAATGAAGTGCCTGCCGTACGACGCCGGCATGCCGTCTAACAGCCCGTCGATTCATCCTTTCTTCGTAAGCTCCAGTCACCAACAGCGCTGCATACGCCGCGCCGCTCCATGCTATAGTGCGTGGGTAAGGCGACACAGGAACAACAACCCATGCCCGTCACGGTGGAAAAGAACGGCGCGGTCACGACCGTGGTCCTGTCGCGTCCTGACCGGCGCAATGCGGTGGACGGCGAAACGGCGCAGGCGCTCTCCGATGCGTTCGCGGAATTCGACAGCGACGACCACGCTTCGGTTGGCGTACTCTATGGCGACCACGGGCAATTTTGCGCTGGCGCGGACCTGAAAGCGATTGCGCAGGGCGCCATCAACCGTCTTGAACCCGACGGCGACGGCCCGATGGGCCCGACGCGTACCGTATTGAAGAAGCCCGTCATTGCGGCTATTGAAGGTCATGCGGTGGCGGGAGGACTCGAACTTGCCTTATGGTGCGATCTGCGAGTCGCCGGTGAAACCGCAATGCTTGGCGTGTACTGCCGCCGTTGGGGCGTGCCGCTCATCGATGGCGGCACGGTGAGACTTCCGCGCTTGATTGGCCTGAGCCACGCGCTCGATCTCATTCTAACCGGACGCGGGATAAAGGCGCAGGAAGCGCTCGCAATGGGCTTAGTCAATCGCGTCGTTCCCGCGGGCGACGCGCGACGCGCCGCCGAGTCCCTCGCGTCCGAACTCGCGCAGTTCCCGCAGGTGTGCATGCGCGGCGACCGCCTGTCCGCATACCAGCAATTCGATCTATCGCTTCCCGAAGCATTTGCCAACGAATTCCGCCACGGCATGCGCGCGCTCGATTCCGAATCCCTGGCGGGCGCGCAACGGTTTGCGTCTGGCGCCGGCCGGCACGGCGTATTCGAGAAACCCTGATCGATGGGCAAGACCATTCTCATCATGGGGACGTTCGACACCAAAGGCGAAGAGTTCGCGTTTCTTCGCCAGCGCGTGTTGGGCCGCGGGTTTCCGGTGCTGATGATGAACATCGGCGTGCTCGGCAGCACCACCTTATTCAAAGTCGACATCGAGGCCGACACAATCGCGCGGGCGGGCGGAAGCGATATCGAGACTTTGCGTTCCGCGAACGATCGCGGCAATGCGATGAAAGTCATGGCCGCTGGCGCGCCGATTGTCTTGCGCGAGCTCTTTACCGCGCGCAAGTTTGACGGCGTGATCGGCATGGGCGGCACCGGTGGCACGTCTGTCATTACGGCCGCCATGCGCGCATTGCCCCTGGGCGTGCCCAAGGTTTGTGTATCTACCGCGGCAGGCGGTGACGTCTCGCCGTATGTCGGAACTTCCGATCTTGTCATGTTCCCATCCGTTGTGGATGTTGCGGGACTCAACCGAGTGTCCCACATCATCATCTCGCGCGCAGCGGGCGCGATCTGCGGCATGACTGAAGTGTGGCCACCGCCGGCCAAAGAAGACAAACCGATCATCGCCGCGTCCATGTTCGGAAACACGACGGAATGCGTGAAAGCGTGCAGCGCGGCATTGAGCGAACGGGGGTACGACGTCCTCGTGTTTCACGCCGTCGGGACGGGCGGCCGCACGATGGAATCGCTGGTGCGCGACGGGCTTATTGAAGCGGTGCTCGACATTACGACGACGGAGTGGGCCGACGAACTGTGCGGCGGAATTTTCAGCGCGGGACCCGAAAGACTGAATGCCCCCGGAGAAAACGGTATTCCGCACCTGATTGTTCCCGGTTGTGTGGATATGGTGAATTTTGGCGCGCCGAATACCGTGCCGCAGAAATACCGTGATGCGGGCCGAATGTTCTATGAATGGAACCCATCGGTGACACTCATGCGGACGAATGCCGAAGAAAACGCGGCCATCGGCAAAATATTTGCCGAAAAAGCGAATGCTGCCAAAGGGCCGGTAGCGTTTCTACTGCCGTTGCGCGGGCTATCCATTCTGGATGGCGACGATCAACAGTTTTGCGACCGTGCCGCGGATGCGGCGCTGTTCGCGGCGATTAAGTTGCATCTCAATCCAGCAATCCCCGCGATCGAAGTTGACGCCAATATAAATGATGCTGAATTCGCGTCACGCGCGGTAACATTGGTGTTGGAACTGATTGCACAAAAATCTTGAGGGGCGAAATTATGCCATCCCACAACAAGACATTTCTGGAACCCGATGACGTCGAGACCCAAGTGTTTGATTGGGGCCGCCTATCCTGGCTGTCGGAGCCGCGCACCACGGGCACACAAAGGTTTAGCGCCGGCGTCGTCGTACTGGCGCCGGGCAAGGGGCACGTGCGCCACAATCATCCGGGCGTTGAAGAGATACTTTACGTCATCAGCGGCCGGGGACTTCAGATGGTGGAAATAAACGGGGTGCCAATCGAACGCGAGGTGACTCCGGGAATGCTCGTCCACATTCCGCCGGACGTCTTTCATTCCACCGTGAACACCGGCATCGGCCCAATGAACCTGCTTGCGGTCTATTCACCGCCCGGGCCGGAAGCATTGTTGCGCGCGATGGAAGGAATCGTCATCGAACCCGCGGCGCGCTAATTCCTACTCGTGCCGCAACGCCTCGACCGGGTCCATGTTCGCGGCGCGCATCGCCGGATAGATTCCGAATACCACACCCACGAGCGCGGAGATCGAGAATGCGACGAATGGTGACCAGAATGTAACGATGGTCTTGAGCTCGGCGAAGAAACTAATTACCTGCGGAATCGCTAGCCCGAGAGCAACACCGATAATGCCGCCGGTGGCGGAGAGCAAAACGCATTCGACCAGGAACTGCATGATGATGTCTTTTCGCTTCGCGCCCAAGGCGCGGCGAATCCCGATTTCTCGCGTGCGCTCCGTCACGGTGGCGAGCATGATGTTCATGATCCCGATCCCGCCTACTAGCAGCGAGATTGCGGCAATCGCGCCCAGCACAATCGTGAAAATGCGCTTCGTACGTTCGGCCTGGCGCAGCAAGTCCAGCGGAACGATGATTTCATAATCGATTTTCTTGTGGTTCGACTTCATCAAATCCGAAATGATATGCCAGGTTTCGACCACGTCTTCTATATTTTTGACCTTAACCGTGGCTTCGTGGAGTTCGACACGTTCCGCGGAAAACGACCCGCTCGTGCGCTCGACCAGCGTTTCGCCAAAACGGTTCTTCGCCGCTGTCAGCGGGATGTACATTTCGTATGGTGCGCCCACGCCGGCACCGGTGCCCGGAGCGGGACCCGCGGGATTGTTTAGCCCGTTGACATTCGCGTTCGCCTGGGATGACACCGCCTGGCGCGATTTCGGTTCCATCACGCCCACGACGCGGTAGTAATCGCCGTCCACGCGCACCTTGCCGCCGATTGCTTCATCAATAGGAAACAAGGCCTCGGGCAGGCCGTTACCCAACACACAAACATTTTCGCTGCGTTCCAGTTCCTCGTCCGTAAAAAACCGCCCGCGTTCGACCCGGTGGTTGCGCATTTCCTGATACCAGGGCACGGTGCCTACAATGTCGCAATCGATCCGGCGCGTCGCGCTCCACACGTCCTTGCGAATGTTGCGGCTGGGGACCAGTATTTCGACGCTTGGAATTGTCGCCCGTATCCGGTCTACATCTTTATACGACAATCCATACTCGACCACGTAAGACTGTTCCGAAGACGTCCGACGCTCCTCGGGCGGTTTCACGCTCCGCAGGATGATGTTATTGCTGCCGAGTCGGCGAATTTGTTCCTGCGCTTCATAGCTCAACCCTTCGCCGATTGCGAGCATCGCGATTACCGAGCACACGCCGAACACAATGCCCAATACGGTGAGCAGCGACCGCAGCTTGCGCAGCCACAGGCTTTTCATCCCGAGTTGCACGGTGCGGACCCATCGCTGGACCGACGCTACGCGAAACGGTCCGCGTGTATTAAGCGGTTTTGCAGCGGCGCTCATCGCGCTCCACCTTGCCGTCGCGCAACCGAATCACGCGTTGCGCCCGCTCCGATACTTCGTCCGAGTGCGTAACCATGATTAAGGTTTTGCCTTGTCCGTGCAGCTCGTCAAACACGTTGAGGATATCCGAACCAGACGTGGAGTCGAGGTTGCCGGTTGGTTCGTCCGCAAGAATAATAAGAGGATCGTTTGCCAGCGCGCGCGCCACGGCCACGCGCTGTTGTTGGCCACCAGAGAGTTCATACGGACGATGGTGCATCCGATCACCAAGGCCCACGCGTTCGGCAAGCCGCCCCGCGATCTCGCGGCTCTCCTCTTCCGGACGGCCCTGGTAATACAACGGCACCTCAATGTTCTCCAGCACGTTCAGTTGTTGGATGAGATTGTAAGATTGGAATACGAATCCGATGCGCATTCCGCGAATCTGGGAAAGCTCGTCGTCTTCAAGTGTGGAGACGTCTTCGCCGCCAAGCAGGTATTGGCCTGTCGTCGGGCGGTCCAAACAGCCCAGCAGGTTTAGCAGCGTGGATTTGCCGCAACCAGACTGCCCCATGATGGTGATGTATTCGCCGCGATGAAAATCCAGTGAAAGCCCTCGTAGCGCTTCCACCAGCACCAGGCCCATCATGTATTCCTTGCGGACGTCGACGAGTTGCGCGATCAGTTCTGGCACTATATGTTCCGCTACGCTGCCTGCTGCGGACTACTGTCGCCCGGCGGCTGTTGCGCGCCCTCATCCGGTTTGGTCTCGTCCGTTTTCTCGTCGTCGCCGGGTTTCCGGTCTGGCGCGCGCAACATTACGCGGTCGCCTTCCTCGAGGCCCGATTTGATCTCGATAAATTCGCTGTTAAACTCACCGGTCTCGACAGTGCGTTCTTCCTGGCCACCAAAAGCATCGCCCACATAGGCCACGCGATGGCCCGATTTCGGGTGTACCGCCTGGATCGGCACGTACACGACGTCGTCGAGTTCCTGTACGAGAATCTCGACTTCCGCGCTCATGCCGGGTTTGAGCCAACCGTGTGTTCCGTTTATTGCGACAGTGGCCGGATATAATTTCATGTCGGGATTCATCCATCGCGAACTGGAATCGGGTATCACGGACATCTTGATGACCTCGCCCGTCAATTCTTCGTCGGGGTATGAATCCAGCTTGATCCTTGCTTTATGCCCTACCTGAATCCTTTTGATATTGGATTCATGAATCTTCACGCGGACGGCCATCTGTGTCATGTCCGGAATCGTAATGATTTCCTGCCGCTCATCGACAGTCGCGCCTTCCGCTATCTGTTCTCTATTGCGCCAAGGCTCATCGCTGCCGGCATACACTACGAGGCCAGGCCGCTCCGCCACGAGCGTGCAGGCGTCAAGTTGGTCCTTCAGTTCTTTGTGCCGTTCGGTGCGCAACGCATAACTGGCTTCGCTCGACCTTTTTCGCGCTTCGGCCTGCGCCTGCTTCGCGACGGCCTGTTTCATGGTCCGTTCCATCGCGCGAATCGCTTCTTCATACGCCGACAAGAGGCGTTCGGCTTCTTTGGGAAACTCGTATTTAACGAACAGTTCTTCCGACGTTAGCGCCGAATCACGGCTTACCGTGCCCTTCTTGACGTCCATCTCGTCATTGTCGAGTTCCTGTTTCGTTACGAAATTCCGCTCCGCAAGTTTTCGTGTTCCAACAAGCTTTGTTTCGGCGAGGCCCAGATCGCCTTCCGCCAGCAGCCGATCGCTGTTAAGTTTGCGCAATTGCTGTTGTGCGGCGCCGTCCCCCAGCGCTTCCGGTTTGGCGAACTTGCTGAAATCAATCTCCGGCTTTTGTTCCGGCGTGATTACCGATGAAATCGAAACCGTCGCCATTTCCGTAACGGGTTGCGCCGCCTCCTCGGAAATGTCGCCGCCAAGGGTTGTGTCTTCGCTCGTATCGACTGTCGAGGCTGCACTCTCCAACTTCGAGGTCTGCGTCCGCGCGGCTCCCCGTTCTCCACCGCCTTCACGCCGGCGGCGTCCTCCCGTACCTTCCCGTTGTTCGCCGCGCTCGGCGGGTCGCGCGTCCTGCCCGTTTTGATCGTCCAATGGGGCCGGCGCGGCCGGCTCCTCCGTCGTCTCGTTCTCCGGGATGATCGCGCTCTCTTCGACTTCCTTGCGGATTTGATCGCTCACGGCGTTGATGTCATCGCTGATACCACGCTGTTTCAGGATTTGTTCGGCGATTTCGCCCCCAAGATATTTCTGAAAATCCATCAACGCGAATTTCGCGTCCAGCTCCGACTTCTTGATATCGCTCTCGTTTTGTTTGATCGTGATCTCGAATTGCGCCGAGGATTCCGCGAAGTCCGCCCGGGCGCCCTCGAACTGAATGGTCTCTTGCGTAATCTTCTCGATCAACTCCGAATTGTCCAGCGTGACCAGCACTTTCTTTTGCGCCACGTCTTCCGGAGTAACCAGGTACCCCTCATCGACGATACTCAGAATTTTGGTTTCGCCCTTGATTTCAGACTTGATGGTTTGCGATTCGCGCGCCTCGACACTTCCGCCCTCGAGCACGTTGATCGTCAGGTTGCCGCGCTTTGCGGCAAACAGTGTTCCGGTGGAGGTCTCCTGTTTTTGCCCACCCATGAACACGTAGATAAGGACCGCCACCGCAACGCCGGCGAGGACTTTTGCCCACCGCGCGCGCCACAGGCGTTGCAGGCGTGATCCGTTACTGAGGACTGGTTGCGACATCGTTCACTTCCTCCCACTGTCCGTCCTCTTTAATATACAAGATACCCATGTCCCGCCAAAATTCGAGGCGGGAAATGGTGTGCCGGACGATGGCGTCCGTCAATTCGTTCTGGGCGCTAATCAGATCGTTCTGCGCATCGATCTGGTCCAGGGCAAGCGCAATGCCAATCTCCGCGCGTAGCGTTTGCTCCTCAACGCGCCGCGCCGCCAGTTCGAGGGCCAACTTGCGGTTATCATAGTTCCGTTGGGCCTGATCGAGATTTCGCCAGGATTCGCGCACATCCAGTTTAACATTATCCTCCGCGAGGCTGAGCTCACGAATGGACCTGTCAAACGTAATCAACGCCGTGCGATACGAATTGCGCTCGGCTTTGCGGTCCAACCCAAGGTCCACGTCAAACCCCGCGCTCCAGCGCGCCCGCTGAAAATCCAGTTCGTCGAACGTGTTCTCTCCCGGCACACTGTCGACGTTCGCGGCAATCACCAGATCGAGATCGGGTTTCAACGCGTTCGCGGCGACTTTTATCTTCCGCTGCGAATCGTCTTTCGAGTCCCGCGTATTATAGAGGTCCAGCCGCGCCGCCAAAGCCACGGCAACGGCATCATCGGATGCAATTTCGGGATGCAACAGCCCGCGTTCTTCAAGCAGCCGCAACTCCGCGTCGTCGAGGATCACGCTCGCGTCGGTCGATAGTCCGAGCAGAATCTTGTATTGATCCAACGCCTGCTTGTAATTGCGCACCGCATCCACCCAACTGTTCTCGGCGTTCAACAGCGATTGCTGGATACGGCCCAGTTCCGTTTGGGTCGTCCTGCCTTCGTCCGCTAGGGCCTGCTCGCGTTCCGCGGACCGCTGAAACGCCAGGTACCCCTGATAGTTGTTGTTTACCGCATCTCGCGCTTGAAGCACGCTATAGTAGCCCGTGGCCACTTGCACGGCGAACTCTTGCCGGAATCGTTGAAAGGACCGGAGTTGATAGAGCACGTCGCGCTCGGCCTGCGTGAGAAACTCCGCGTTCACGTCCCGGCCCCGTCCTCGCAGCAGCGGTTGGGTAATACTGGCCACAAGCGCAGACGAGCTTTGTACCGTTGGGTCGCCGGTGATAAAGCGAAGGAAGTTAGAGGTAAGACCGATGGCAATGCGAGCGCCGCCTTTCAGTAAAAGGCTTACACCTACGTTAGCATCACCCGTAACGTCGCGTTCATTGCGTATCTCGTTCCTGGGCTGGTTGACACCCGCAACCGTGAACGCTTCTTCCACGACATTTGCATAGTCATTGAGAATCTGCGATGGGGTGCCCGCGAGCGCGCCGACCGCGGCCAGTGCGGCTATGGACTCCGCATTGGCTGGCACACCGAGCCGCTGCAAGAGCGTCGAAGTGTCAGGGGCCAACCCGAGAATCTGGCTGCTGATAACCCCGGATTGATCAACAAGCCCCGGAATTTGCGTCGTGACCCGGCCCAACTCGTTTAGCTTTAGGATGTCCGACGTCGAGCGGTTGTACTGCGCCGAACCCGAGGCGGCAAAAATAGGGGTAAACTGGTGGCGATCCAGGGTCAACCCTAGCGCCTGAAGGTACAACAGTTCCTTCTGGGTTTGATAGGTCCGGCTGTGCGTCACGGCGATGCGCAAGCAATCCTCGAGTGACAGCACCTGCGCGCCGACTTCCGTCTGCGCGGCCTCGCCGAGAAAGTCAGCGGACTCTCCCCCCGCCTCCAAGCCTTCCAGCGGATCCGTGGGGTCTTGCTCGATGGTGAAATTCTTCGGCAATCCGGCAACCGCGGGAGATTTCTGCTCGATGATCGAATACACTTCACTGTCCGCTTTTTCGCGGTAATGGGTGGTGGAACATCCAAGGCCGAGGCAAATAGCCAGCGCCAAGGCAGTCGCGTGATATTTGCTGTGGTTATACTGCATGCCGAAACGAAGCGACCAATCCCTAACTACACTACGAATGACCGCTGCCGATGGTTGACGATCACGTTAAAACAGGCAATTTCGCTAAGTCTTTATTTAGCAAGCCTTAACGAAAGCCGAAATATTCCCCGGCGGCGATGCCGAGGCGCTATACTGAGAGCCGCTCTGGAAACTGAAACCCCGAAATACTAAAAAAGTTCCGGTGTCAGCCACAAAGAGAAGGGGAATTAGCCGGGGCGTTACAACCGCTCCGCTATCTGCACAGCGTTCAGCGCCGCGCCCTTCAAGAGGTTGTCGGACACAATCCACATTGCCAACCCGCGCGGATGCGACAGGTCTTCCCGGATGCGGCCCACGAACGTGTCGCCCTTGCCCGCCGCATTGCAGGCCAACGGATAGAGTTGGTTGGCGGGATCATCCTGCACCACCACGCCGGGCGCCTTCGCGAGAATTGCCCGCGCCTCGTCCGCCGTCAATTTGCGCGCTGTCTCGATGTTCACCGATTCGCTATGGCCGGTATACACGGGCACGCGCACTGTGGTCGCGCACACGAGGATATTCGCATCCCCCATGATTTTCTTGGTCTCGTTCACCATCTTCATTTCTTCGGTGGTATAGCCATTATCGGCGAAAGCGTCGCCCTGGGGTATCTGCGGGACGCAGTTGAACGCGATCTGGTGCGGAAACAATCTTACTTCCGGCTTGCGGCCCTCGAGTACGGCCTGCGTTTGTTCCATCAATTCATCAAGGGCTTTAATCCCCGCGCCGGAAACCGCCTGGTACGTCGAAACGATTACCCGTTCGACTTTCGCCGCGTCGTGCAGCGGCTTCAATACGACGACCATCTGAATCGTTGAACAGTTCGGGTTCGCGATAATGCCCTGATGCCAGGAAATATCGCCGGCGTTTACTTCCGGCACGACCAGCGGCACCTTTTCATCCATGCGCCACGCGCTCGAATTGTCCACAACGACGCAGCCGTCCTTCGTGGCAAAGGGCGAGAACCTTTTACTCGTGCCGCCTCCCGCACTGAACAGCGCGATCTCAATGCCCTTGAATGAGCTTTCGGTAAGCTCCTCGACGGGAAGTTCCTCGCCCTTGAACAGCAGTTTTGCGCCTTTGGACCGTGCAGACGCCAAAAGTTTGATTGACTTGACCGGAAAATCGCGCGCCTCGAGCACGCGCATCATTTCGCGGCCTACGAGGCCCGTTGCGCCCGCCACTGCTACTGTCTTCGGGGTCATTAAACCTTTTCCTCTCTAACTGGCCGCGGTGTCCCGCCGCATGCTTCAACAAGCGCGACGCACCCTTGCAACTGCCCGCCGGTATGCATACTTATCCGGCGGCCCGCCGTTATGACGATGCGCCATCCAGCGCGGATGCCAATTCGCCTTTCGCGGTCACGCCGACAAAACGCTTCTTCACCTGCCCATCTTTGAACACGATGAGCGCGGGGATGCTCGAAATATCAAATCGAATCGCGAGGTCTTGCTCGTTATCGACGTTGACCTTGACGACTTTCGCCTTGCCTGTGTATTCCTGCGCCAACTGATCGAGCACCGGCCCCATCATTCGGCACGGGCCGCACCATTCGGCCCAAAAGTCCACCAGCGTCACGCCGCTTCCAACCGTAGTGTCGAAGTTGTCTTTCGTAACATTCTCAGCGGTACTCATCGCAAAATCTCCTGTTCAGGGCAACACATTGGCCCATCCGCGTAAAAAACGCGGGGTCTGACTCCCGCATTTCTGGTCTACACCGTTATGCAAGAATAAACGTGGCTACAATACACGATCATTCCCTGCCGCTCAATCTCACCCTAGTAGTACGGGACACCGGCAATACCGTGCGAGGGATGGTATACTTACTCCAACGGATGCGAAAGGGCAGGTGCATGCTGGTACATCGGTGCGACGGGTGCGGACGCGAGATGAAGAAGGGGCAATTGCGCTACCGCGTAAAAGTTGATGTGCGCGCCGCCTATGATGAACTGGAGATCGGACTTGCCGACCTCGTGAAGAACCATCGCGCGGAAATGATCAAACTTATCGAACAGATGCGCAATAAAGACCCGCGCGAAATCGAAGAAACCGTCTACAAAAATTTTTCGCTGGACCTGTGCCCTACCTGCCAGCGCGCCTACATTCGCAATCCACTGCGCTTCCATCCAGAACAGGGCGCCCCTGAATCGGACATCAATATCGATGCCTTCCTGCGCTCTCTCGGAGCCAATAAATCCCCCGGCGAAGACTAAATTTTCTACGTTGACGGCGCGAAGAGAAACCGAGCGCCATATGGAACGCGGTAGCAAAGTCCGCTTCGGACGGCGCTACCGCTTTGGCTCTATCGGCGCAATGCGCTACCCTTCCCCCGGTTTCGAGGCGTTGTCATCGACTTTCTTCTGCTCTTCTTCGTATCCATCATCCTTCATGGCCACGATTCCCCATAAAAGGAGCGTCGTGATCAACAAGCCCATATAGAGATAGTACGACCACATGATGCGTTTGCTCCCGGTGTTGATTGCCACGCCAGCATACCCGCCGGCAAGATGGACCGCAACTCGTTCTTTCGGATAGGAAACGTGTTCCGCCGCGTTGACTCCCCCGCAACCGCGTGCTAGACTCCGCCCTCTCCCGGAAACCCCTTTGGCTGATGCTGTATGGAGTAGTTTGTCATGTCTGGCGCCATGGTAATTGGCACGAATTCGCGCAATACCATTTTTGAAATATTCAAGACCGGTGTTCATGAAGTCGTCCGCAAGATGGGTCTGCCCACCGAACTCTCCCTAACGGCGGACCGCGCTACCATCATCGCCAAGTCCTCGGATTTTGGCAAGCGGGTCGAATACCTGCGCGTCGATTTTCCGGTAAAGGAACAGTTCAACCCGGATGAGATTCGCGCGCGTTTGGAAGAGACCCGGATTCCGAACCAGTTCCGCGTGCTCGACGGGAAATGCTCGCTGACGTTGCCCGCGTTTGACTGGCCTCAACTTCCGGTACTCGCGCCCATCGACAAAATCGTGTGCGATTTCGCAGCTCAATCCATCCGCTCGCAATCGTGGCACGTCAGTATCCAATCATTTCGCAAGCTTGATTTTAACATCAACCTGCTCATCGAACAGTTGACCGAGAGTCAGGGTTCCGACATCCACCTTCGCGCCGGCACGCCGCCGTATATGCGCATCGATGGCGACCTTAAACCGCTCGATTATCCTCCGCTCAGTGCCGAGGACATGCGCGAAATCGTTTATCAACTCGGCGGCCAGCAGCAGGTCGATATCCTCGAGACGGAAAAAGAGAGCAGCTTTCAATACCATCTCGCCGGCATCGCATATTTAAGATGCAGCGGTTACATCAAGATGGGCGCGATGGCCCTGGCCGTCCGTTTCATTCCCGAGTCCCCGTTTCCCTTCGACAAATTGAACCTGCCAAACACGATCCGCGCGGTCGCGGACGCCCATCGCGGCCTCTTCCTCGTCTGCGGAGTAACCGGTAGCGGCAAATCAACCACGCTCGCATCGCTCGTGGACTACATCAACGAAAACCGGCACGCCCACATCATCACCATCGAAGACCCGATCGAATTTGTCTATGCGGACAAAAAAAGCATTATCTCGCAACGGCAGATCGGGCGTGATACGTTTTCGTTCGCAAACGCGTTGCGCGGCGCGCTCCGCGAAGACCCCGACACGATTCTCGTCGGCGAAATGCGGGACCGCGAGACCATCCGCGCGGCGATCAGCGCGGCATCCACCGGCCACCTCGTCTTCAGTACCTTGCACACCATGACCGCGGTGGACACCGTCAACCGCATCATCAGTTATTTCCCACACGACGAACGTGACGTCATCCGCCAGGAACTCGCGTACACGCTTAAAGGCGTATGCTGCCAGCGTCTTCTCAAGCGCACGGGTGGTGGCCGGATTCCGTGCATCGAACTGTTGTTGTGCAATCTGCCCATGGTCCGCGATGCGATCCTCGAAGGCGACATCCAGCGCCTCTATAATATCATCGAGGTCGATAGCGAAATGAAGAGCTTCGACCAATACGCCGTCGAACTCTTCAGGAAGGGACTCGTCACGCGCGAGGAAGCCATATCGGCCTGCGCGGATGAAGAAGCCTTTATTCGCGTCACCACCGGCATCAAAGGCACGGAAGGCCGCAAACTGCTCAGATAAGCTGGCGGGCCGTCCCGCGCACGCTTACAAAAAAAAGGCGATTGGCTGCACTGCCGCACAGAAAAGGCAATCCCGCCGCTGTTGGCGGCGGGATGCCAAAAAAACTTACGGCAAATATTACTGACCGATGGATTCTTTTACTTCGTCGGCTGCTTCTTTCGTCGCATCCACGGTTTCATCTGCTGCTTCTTTCGCGGCATCTTTCACCTCGTCTGCAACCTCTGAAATCGCTTCGCTAGGCGTGTCCGCCTTCTTTTCGCAGCCGGAAACCGCCGCGGCGCCGAACATAATCAGCAACGCGGCCATAAATGCAGTAAACTTTCCCATGTCTCTTCCCTTTCCTCACCGACTGCCCAGGCGTTATGCCTCAACTGAATCGGCGTGTATCCCGCAACCTATTATGAAACCGAAAAAGATTTTTCCGGTCCCAGTTCAACATACCCATCCACCGTGATATCCAATCGGTACTCGACATCCTGCAGAGGCACCGACTGGAATGTCATCTGGTACTCGATCTTAGAACATTGATCCGATTGGCTTTCGTCGTTCGCGCGAATCAGTTCCAGAAAATCCACTCCGTCTTCGGGTACCAGAACTATCTCCGTCCCAAAACCGCCGGACGCGCTTGCCGTCCCAAGGACGACGGTAGGCCCCGCACCGGGCCTAGGAATATACCGTACGGTCATCCCGGTAAGGAAATCAAAGTTTCCGCTGGTGGCGGTGATCGTCGTTTCGACGAGTTCGAGTCTGTTAGGCCGGATAAACCGGGTAATATCGAACGAGCCCTCGCCCTGCAACTGCTCCGACAATTCCTCTTCGGTCGGCATATCGCAAAACTCCTGCCGGTGCGTAATAGTAGCGCCTTTAAGGCCGAACAAGGTTTCCGCGAAACTGGCTTCGCCGATATTCGCAGTAATACGGACCGGCCCGACAATCAGGTTGCCGTCCGGCGTGCAGGCCGTTGCCAATGCCAGAGCCATG
This sequence comes from Candidatus Hydrogenedentota bacterium, assembly GCA_034408725.1. GTDB lineage: Bacteria > Hydrogenedentota > Hydrogenedentia > Hydrogenedentales > SLHB01 > JABWCD01. Next base: position 59,461 of record JAWXCN010000098.1, on the reverse strand, counting down.
GCAATTACGACGGGTACACTGCGAATAGAACGAACAACCCGTGTTGCGTTACATAACATAAACTGCCTCCTGTTAGTATAGATACTACCGGTTAAGCACCGGCTCGATTTGTAGGACAAAGTCGTATCATCGCGTCGGAGTGACCACTAAGCGAAGCGGCCTTGGAGTGCGGTAGCGGGCAGCTACCGCTTTCACTTCGGATAGCCAAATGCTTCGACTATTGGAAAGTTCCGCGGCGCGCATGAAGCCAAAGCGGTAGCTGCCCGCTACCGCACTCCAAGGCGCCACGAGCGCTATCAACGGTGTGTTGAACTCCTAAAACGCGGTAAACCGCCTGACCTTTGGTAGTGGAAACGTCTTGGTAACGCGCAGTCGAAGCGCGTCCGTTGATACAGGAGAGAACCGCTCGATCCGCATCCGCCCGATTGATTGGCCCTCGGCGACGGTTTTCCAACCCTCGGCGGTTTTCGCTTCGATTCGGTATTCCTTGATGCGCTGGCCAAACTTGAGGTCTTCTTCGAGCACAACCCGGTTCACCATCGATTCACTTGGCAACTTGAGCGTCAGTACATTTCCTTCTTCCCACTTGTCAGTGCTGTCCACCGTCGCCAGCGGGGAGCCGTAAAGCTGTTTCCCGGCGGCGCCGAATTCCCGCATCCGCGCGACTTCTGCATCAGGGACCAACCCGCGCGTATCCGGCGTCAGATTGATGAGCAGGTTAGCGCCATTGCCTACCGAGCTGTGAACGATTTCGATGAGGTCGTTTACCGGAAGCAATGTGCCATCTGTATCTGGTTGCCAGAACCAGCCTTTGCGCGGATGCAGCACCGCCTCTGCCGGGACGTATCCATTGGTGTACACGGGGCACCACACCTGCGTCGCTTCTTCGGGCGTCACCACGTTCCACAGCGGATACGTCGCCTGGCCGCGTTCGCTGCCGGACCAGCGAATGTCGGGGCGTGTGCCGTTGAAAATCACCGCGTTGGGTTGAAGCTCGTGGACTATTAACGCGATGGCATCGCCGAACGCGGGACCGAGAAACGCGCCCTGCCCGTTGCGAACGTCCCAGCCGAAGGGGTCGTATGCGCCATCGAACCAAAGCATGCACAACTCGCCGTAGTTGGTGAGCAGTTCGCGCAGTTGTTCGAGGTACACGGAAAAATAGGCGTTGCGATCACCTTCGAGTATGCGCTCGCCAATAGGCTGCGGCGTGCTTGCGCAGGGAAAATGTTTGTCGCCGCCGGAGAGGTATAGACCCGGTTTCAAACCGTGCCGGCGCGCGGCATCGACGAACTCGCGCACGACATCGCCCTCGCCATTTTTCCATGGACTGTTCCGCACGCTGTACTCGGTCGTCTTGCTGGGCCAGAGGCAATAGCCGTTGTGGTGTTTGGCGGTCAGGAAGCTTGTTCGATTGATTTTAGGCGGGGAGCTAGGCGTAGGTGAATAAACAGGGACAGCGTGTCCCGTCACGAAGGAAATGGCCAAGAGGGAATGACAGCACCAATTCCACGCTGTTTCAGCACTGCGTAGTTGGTCGTATGCGCATGCCTTTTGTCCGCGGTGAGTGGCGTAATGGATATCCCTCGGGGACTTATATTTCTACTACTTTGATCAATTTTGCGTGGTAATTAAGGCCCGCATTACAGACAAAGTGAATCATTGAAAATCTATTTTGTATTGCCCACTGATGTCCTTGAGCTGGCCCGATGCGTTCTTCGTTGCTAGCGAAAAGATACTCGGTTTCCAAGAAACGGAGCGACTAAAATCGCTTCTAACAAAAAGCAATTGCTTGTATATCGGCTCCCCTGGCTTAAGATCGTTATCCCGCAAGATATTACTTGCCACTACATTGCCAGCGGCGTCCAAAAGTGATCCATCAAGAGCCCAGGAATCGATGAGCTTATCCGAGTTATTCGTGATTTCAATGTTTATCTTGACAATTGGCATACTTGAATAGTCTATAGAGATTCCGCGAACTTTCAGCGTCTTTAAATTCGGCGCGACAGAAGGTGTAGCAATGCTGCTTACCGTTGTAGAAGCTTGCGCAAGATCAATAACAGTCTCTTTCCTATCGAGAAAGAAGTGAAGATTATCTACTTTAAGTTTTAAATCTACGGACTCTTTTGCAACTTCAAATTTTACTTCACTGCTAATTTTTATTGTTGGATTTAGAGTTTTAAATCCACTGCCTGATGCCTCAAATTCACGACCAAGACTATCGATTATTTTAAGGTGGTGGAAACTAAAGTCTTTTGGTTTATCTCCATTATTTTGGACTTCAAACCTAACCCCAACAAACCTACCGGACGTAGTTTCTGCCGTTAGAGAACCCAAGACTGATTTCGGATCTCCAATTTGCGGCCCCAACTCAACTACCTCAGTTACTCTCCATCGCATGTCACCTACTTGCACGTCGTCGCCAATGGAAGGAGGAGAAATAGCTGGTTGAGGCTGAGAAAGAATTTGTTGAGCGGAATCCACGTGAATGCTGCTTTGGCTTTTTATAGATGCAGAGATAAATGTAATAAATACGAAAACACATACGACTACAGCGCCAAAAAGAGCCCAGAGTAAGTATTCTTGGTCTTCAGTCGAATTACTGGTTTGCTCAACTGATTCTGGAGGCGAAAACTCCGGTGTGAGCTCGTGGGACTGGCGTTTAGTCTCTTGGTTCATTAGATGTGTCCCCAAACTTTTAGGGTAGCATGGGTTTTGGAGCCAGTCAACACGCCACCCATGGCGTGCGTGATTTTTTGGGGACAGCAGCCACCTATGTGGGTTGGTCCTTTCTGGGTCGGCCGACGGGGAGCGGGCGTGATGAATTCAGGGCCAGACACGAATTAGCCTCTTTGGCGGGTTTGCTTGCGAGGGTGGTTTGGGTTTTCTCTCGTCATTTTTTGGGCGTAAGACCCATCCAAGCAGATTTTCGATCTGGAGGAGAAATTGCTCTCCAACACAAGGGCGGCCCGTTCGGGTGGTGTTGCGAACGAGCGCCATATCAATCTTCGTTCTCAGTTTGTAGCCTTTCCGCCCAGCCGTGCCACAATATGGCTTCGCACTAGCAGCCCGTGGCAGAAGTCGAAAATGACCATTTCGATATCGAAAAACGCCTTTTTTCCGGGGGACGGGACGCATCAAAATTACTTCTGCCACGGACTGCTAGGCCATGGATAGTTCGCGGCATGAGATACAAGGCCCACGCGGATTATACTAGGTTCGACGTAGCACGGCGGCCCCACAGGCGCGATTCGTCCACCGGATGCGAGTAGAATAGGCTCTACCAGACGTGGCCAGATTGAACCGCATCGCATAGACCATATGCACGTCTCGCAGGGCTTTCGCTAGCGAATCTTCGCGCTGGGCTCGGCGACAAGGTGCGTGATTCGTCACCACGGGAATTACTCATCTCCCTTAGCATATGGGAGTATAAGCATGAGGTGGCTACGCGCGTTTGGCAGTGGCGAACTGTTAGGGGATAGCTTCATGCGAGTTGCTTTTTTAGATGACTCTGGGCTTGGCAAATTGGAGCACGATCCCTTTGTTGTGATCGCTGGTGTGGTCGTCAACATGGACTCGCAATTGAAAGCAATCGAACACAGGCTCTCGGAGATAAAAACGGCATTTTTCGCCGTCCAGTCCGATGATGTTGTGCTTCATGGGACGGATATTCTTTGGGGTAATAGGACATTTGACAAGAACATTTATTCAGAAGACAAGAGGCTTGGCCTACTTAACGATACGATTGCGATTATAGCAGAGTTTAATTTGCCGGTTGTGATGGGTGTGGTTGATCGACGCCTAAGACGAATCGGCAACGAAAAAGAACGGATTGCTTACGCGCTCAAGTTGGCATCCGCGCGTTGTGCTCTGGCAATTGAAGCGTATATGAGAAATCAGGGTAGTGAAACCTGCATGCTGGTGTATGAAGACACTCCGTGCTATCGCAAGGCAATAAGAGACCAGCACAAAGTCCTTAATAGCGAAGCTAGCAGCGCCTTGTCGGCGACTTATTTTCCATTCCAGAGAATAGTTCACAACCCCATATTTTGGAATAAATCAGAATGTGCGCTGCTTCAAGTCGCCGATTCCGCCGCTTTTACCTTCACGCGAACCTTTAGGAAACTTGGTTCTGGTCTTGACGCAAAAGTTATGAAACCGTTCATGGTATTAGTTAATAATCTGGTGTCGCCACAAGAGGAAATGCTGGGAGATATGTTTCCCGATATAAAAATACAGAGAGTCGAATGGCGAAAGGCTTAGCTGTCCTGAACAATACTTGAGTTGACAGTATCCCTTTGGTGTTGGTTACGAATACAGTAATTTATGCTGCGTGTTCCGCCGCTGCCGCCGCCTCTGACGAGCTGTCCGTAGGGCCCAATCTCGACGGCCTCAACAGCTCCAGTCTCGATGCATGGGCGAGGTGCATGGCTTCGGTGAAGGTTTGCATAACGCGCTCTTGAAAAGCTTTGCTTTGACATATATTTTCCCCTCATGCGCTCCCGCTATCGTATCGTAGACGCGTCTACTTTCTCACGTGCACCATCGTCGAATGGTTACCTGTATTCCAATCCCGGCCGTACTTCGACGTGATCATTGATTCGCTCTCGTTCTGTCGCGCAAATAAAGGCTTGCGGTTGTACGCTTACGTGATCATGGAGAACCATTTGCACCTGGTCGCGGGCGCACCAGATTTGAGTGGGGTCATGCGGGCGTTCAAGGGGTTTACAGCGATGGAGATCGTCGCGCTGGCGGAGGCGTCGGGGCGACGAGGGTTGTTGAATCAATTCATGTTGTACAAGAAGCGGTACAAAGACGCGAGCCGGCATCAGTCTGGCAGGAGGGCGCGCATCCGCAGTTGATTGTTGATGATGACATGCTGAATCAGAAGATGGAGTACATCCATAATAACCCGGTCCGGCGGGGGTATGTGGATGCGCCAGAGCATTGGCGGTATTCGTCGGCAAGGAATTATATGTTGGGGGATCATTCGGTTATGGAGATTGATGAGTTGGGGCGGTGAGCCGACCAAGTCGAAAGACCAAAGCGGAGCTTGTCAAGAGTGCGTTACGAAATGGAAATTTCGTAACGAGGAATCACCAACGGACGGCCTCCCATTCCGATACGCCGCGTAACGAGCAATGCCTCCGGAAAACACCATAGCCTACTCTTAGCAAACCCTTCGTTTCGGGATTATTGCATTTCGAAGTGATCCTACGCGACGTGCGCCGAATCGGAATTCAGCGCTACATCAGCATGTGTATCGCGGCGCCGGATGGCAGCTTCGGGAAAAAGTACGTCGCCTTCTGCGGCATGGATTCGCGGGCTTCGGCACAGGCGCAGACCTGTTCCGGTTGCATGTTGCGGAGGATAAAGGTCATGTCTTTTTTGCCGGAGGCGACGAGGTCGAGGGCGACGCGCGGGTCTTTTTCGTAGATGTGTTGGGCGTCGGGGGCGTAGTTGAGGATGCGTTCGAGGATGCCGCCGTGTAGGACGGCGACGTCCAGCGCGCGCCATGCGGGACCGTGTTCGGCGCCGAGGAGTGCCGTGCGGTCGATTTCGCGCAGGCGCAGCACGTAATGTTTGCCGGATTTGAACGCGACGCCGATGGCGGAGTCCAACTCATCCTGCACGTGCGCATTCAGATCGCCGTCGACCGGCAACACTTCGAACCACGGCTCCAGTGATTTCAAGAACTGCGCTTCGTTGAACCCTGCGGGCGCATCCACGACGCGGTGCGCGGGATACACGAACAGGCCGGGATCATCCAGCGAGATGAAACCCATCAGCACATACTCGTATCGCGGTATCGAGTCCCCCTTCGACACCGGATCGCCGCCTCTTGATTCACCCTGCGCCCCACTTAATTCACCCTTCGACGTTGGCTCGTTCCCTCTTAAGTCCCCCTTTGAAGGGGGATTTAGGGGGATGTTCCCTCTTTCGGCAAGCCGCATCTTGTCGCGATACGTGTGCGCGGTGCGGTACCGGTGGTGTCCGTCCGCAATATAAAGCTTCTTCCCGTCAAAAAACTTCGTCACCGCCGAGTCAGCGGCAACCCGCCAGACGCGCTGCTTCACGCCGTCGATGGTCGTTGCGACCATGTCCGGCTCGCGCTTCTCCATCTGACCGAGAAAATTCGCGAGTGCGTGCTGCTCATCCTCGTAAAGGACAAACACCGCGCCGAGATTCGCCTTGGTCGTGCCGGTCAACGCCAGCCGGTCCGTAACCTTCCAGTCGAACGTCCGCTCGTGCCCGAGCACTGTGTCCTCGCCCGGCTCTGGAATTTTCGCCACACCCAGAAATCCGCGCCGCACATGCTCCTGGCCGTCGAGCCCGGTGAAGGTCTGCTCCAGCAGGTAGAACGAATCCGCGTCGTCCTGCTTCAATGCGCCATCGGCGATCCACTTTTCGAAAATGTCCGCAGCCACCTCGTACTTGCTCTGTCCATCCCGGTCATGGGGCAGGATCACGTGCACATAGTTGTGCGGCCCCCGCGCCGCCAGAATCTCGCGTTCCTCGTCGCTGATGACGTCGAATGGGGGCGTAATGGCGTTGTCCAGGTTGCCGACAACCGCCTTATCAAATCGAAACGCGCGAAATCCGCGTACCTCAGCCATATCCCATAACTCCTTTTCGGACAGCACAAAATGCACACACTAAAGGCAAAATCTTACCGTTGGACTGGACCTGATTCAAGGTCTTAACCCGAGCGCGTGGAATCCGTTGACACGCGCGGAGTTCTTGGATAGACTAAACCTACTGAATAGTAGGTAGTATTACCCGCTGGCTTGCGGCAACCATGAGGAAGACCTCCATGAACTCCCACGAGCATGAAAAAAAAGCTGCCATGGATCTCGCCGAAGATTCGCGTCAAACATCCTGGGACCACCCGAGTTTTGTCGCGGAACTGTTCAAAGGAAACTTCCGATGGGAACTGATAAGCCCGTTCCCCGAACAGGACCCGGAGGACAAGCGCATCGGCGACGAGTACATGGAAAAAGTCCGTGTCGTGATGGAGAAGTACATCGACCCGGAGAAGGTTGATCGCGAGGAGGAAGTGCCGCGCGAGGCATTGCGCGCGCTGGCGGACATCGGCTGTTTCGGAATCAAAATATCGAAAGAGTACGGCGGCCTTGGCATGTCGCAGACGAATTACAACCGCATCGTCGCGTACATCGCGTCGTACTGCGCCTCGACTTCGGTGTACATCAGTTCGCACCTCAGCATCGGCGTGCCGCAGCCGTTGAAGCTGTTCGGGACAAAGGCGCAGAAGGACAAGTTCATGCCGCGCCTCGCGAAAGGCGCGATGTCGGCATTTGCGTTGACGGAGCCCAGCGTGGGTTCCGATCCCGCGAAGATGGCCACGACCGCAACGCCTTCGGAAGACGGTTCGTACTATCTGCTCAACGGCGAAAAATTGTGGTGTACGAATGGCCCTGTCGCGGAACTGCTCGTGGTGATGGCGGTGACGCCTCCGAAGATCGTCAATGGCAAGGAAAAGAAACAAATCTCCGCGTTTGTCGTCGAGACGGATACGCCGGGCTTTGAAGTTGTGCATGTGTGCCGGTTCATGGGCGTGCGCGGCATCCGCAACGGGCTGCTCCGTTTTACGAACGTGAAGGTGCCCGCGGAAAACCTCATCGGCAAGACGGGAGAAGGGCTGAAGATTGCGCTCACCACATTGAACACCGGCCGCTTGACGGTGCCGGCGACATGCGCGGGCGGTGGCAAGGCAGCAATGCACCACCTGCGCGACTGGGTGAACGAGCGCGTGCAATGGGGCGCGCCGATTTACAAGCATCAGGCCGTGGGCAAGAAACTTGCCGACACTGCCGCGGCGACGTTCGCCATGGAAAGTATCAACGATCTTGCGTGCGCGTTGGCTGAGCGGGGCGACGCGGACATCCGTCTCGAGTCGGCGATGGCGAAATACTTCTGCACGGAAACCGCGTGGAAGGTTTGCGATGACGTGTTGCAGGTGCGCGGCGGGCGCGGCTTCGAAACCGCGGCTTCGCTTCGCGCGCGCGGTGAGAAACCGTTTGCGGTGGAAATGTCGATGCGCAATGCGCGCATTTCGCGCATCATCGAAGGCACGAGCGAAATCATGCAACTGTTCATCGCGCGCGAAGCAATGGACATGCACATGCGGCGGGTGATGCCGATACTCATGCCGAAGCCGGGACAGAAGGAAAGCAAAACTCAGGCGATCATCAGCGCCGCGAAGTTCTACCTTACGTGGTATCCGAAGACCTGGTTGCCCGCGGGCGGCGGTCACGACGCGAAACATCTATCGTCCGCGAACCGTGAGCACCTCAACTATATTGGCCGTGCGAGCAAACGTCTTGCGCGAACGATGTTCCATACGATGGCCAAGTTCGGACCGAAACTGGAATTTGAGCAACTCATCCTCGCGTGCTTCGTCGATATCGGCACCGACCTGTTTGCGATGTCCGCGAGTTTGGCGCGCGCGGAACGGTTGCTGTCGAGGAACCCAAACGATGAAGATCTGCAGAATCTCGTGGATTACCTGTGCGCGTCGGCGCGTGAACGGATCGAACGCAACTTCCGACAGGTCTCGCGCAATCACAATCGCGTGCTGAATAAGGTGTCCAGCGCGTATGCGGACGGTAAATTCGCTTGGATGAACGACGCCATTTACACCGGCACGCCGACACACTTCGGGGATAAACCGAAGCGTGTGACAATCGAAATACCCGAAGAAGAACAGGTACCGAAGTAACCGAGGGGACTGTCACCGGCATCGCGTTTTGGATGGAGGTGGCTGTCCCCGGACGCTATGCGCAATTCACATCCCCCCTACCCCCCTTCAAAGGGGGACTTTGCGGATTCAAGGTCTAAATGCCCCGGCAGCGGCAAGGCCGGTGCATTTAGACTTTGAATCCGCGTTCGCTTAGGTTGAGGATTTCTGCTTAACGAGTTGAGGCGAATTAGGGTTAGAACTCCTCATATGCGTGGATAAACACGACGGACAGATCCTTCTCCGGCACGAAATCTTTGCGCGTGACGCTGAAGCGCCGCTCATCGATTTTTTTCAATCCATCTACCGCGGTTGACACCGCTACCGGCTCCTGTGTCTGCGGCTTTTCAATCGTCAATGTGAATTCCTTGATGGGCCCTTTCCAATACGCGGCGGTGGTGAGGATGTAATTTACGACTGTGAAACTGAAGCGTTTTTTTGCGGCACGCTGCTTTTCGGCCCACCCCAGTACCCCTTGATCGATGTCGTACTGTTTCAGGAACGGGGCGGACTTCGCGTTGAATTCGGCGGTGCCGAATTTTGGGACTGCGTCCAATTCCATTTTTCCTGCATAGACTTCATCGACAAACGGCTCGAGATGCCACTCTTGAAAATAACCAATCTGCGGCTCGTACTCGTGTTCGACGCGCAATTCCGCGTTCACGGGGAATGTCTGTTTCCACACGTACGCGGTCTGCACTTTCCACTTCGGCACGCGCACTTCGTAGTCTTCGACAATCGCGCCCGCGGCGACGAGGTCGGCGAGCGCTTCGTCTGAGAGATTATCAATGGCCTCCCATACCTTTTCGGGTTCGCCAACAGGCATGTTGTGATTCGTGAGCGCGTCGGTGATGTCCTTGTCGGGGCTCCACTGTCCGCGCGCGGGCGCGGCCCATTCCTTTTCCTGGGGTTTGCAGAGCACGGCGCGTTCGATGGTACGGAACTCGACCAGTTTGTTATTGACCTTCACGCTAAAATTTGCATAGGCGGGTTTCATGCCTTCGAATTCATCGAGACTGTAGATGGGTAGCGGGAACGCAACTTCGGTGGTGAAGTCTTCGGCGGTGGTGTTGCGGAAGACGTAGGCGACGCGGATTTTGTCTTCGCTGATGAAGAGATCTTCCTTGTCCATGCTGATGGCGTCGGTTTTTTGAAAATGGATGCCCCCCGCGGGCACGGCGAGGAATGGGCCGTCGTTTGCGATTGCGGCAGAGAGAGTTATGGCAAATAAGAAAATGGGTCGGAGAATAACTCGCATGGACTTGGGCCTTTCATTTACGTGGTTCGGGGACAGCCACCATCGGCCAAAACGCGCCGACGGTGACTGTCCCCTATACTACCGCCAACGGAGGGCGGTTTTTCCAACCCGCCATTTGGTACTGAGCAAGAGCGGAAGGTTTTTATACGATGAATATCCTTATCGCCGGCGCGGGAGCGATTGGCAGTGTTGTCGGTGGGTTCATGGCCGAGCATGGGCATGCCGTGTCGCTCATTGGACGTGCGGCGCACATGGAGGCGATACGCGCGGGCGGTTTGCACGTTACGGGTATCTGGGGCAAACATCATGTTACGGGTATCGATACCCGCACGTCTGGGGAAGGTTTCCGCCGGGGCGAATTCAATCTCATTCTCGTCACGGTGAAGGCATACGACACGGCGGCGACAGCAGCCCTCATATCGCCGCTCGTTGATGACAATACGCTGGTATGTTCGTATCAGAACGGGCTGGGCAATGCGGAGGCCATTGCGGCGCGGATTGGTTGGGAGCGGACCATCGGCGCGCGCGCGATTTACGGGGTCGTGGTGCGCGCGCCGGGACATGTTGATGTGACGGTGATTGCGAACCCGACAGCTATTGGAGCGTATCACGCGGACGCGCCGGTCGCGCGCGTGCGGGAGATCGCGGAGGCGATGCACGCGGCGGGAATGCCGACGGTGTATACCGACCGAATACGCACGGTTTTGTGGAACAAGGTTGCGTACAACTGCGCGTTGAACCCGATGTCGGCACTGCTGGACGTGCCGTATGGCGCATTGCTCGACACGGAACACACGCGCGAGACGATGCGGGAGATCGTGCACGAACTTTATGCGGTCGCGAAGGTCATGGACGTGCCAATGGATCCTGCGACGCCGGAGGCGTATATTCCGCATCTCTTCAACGACCTCATCCCGCCGACGGCGGCGCACTACGCGAGCATGCGCGCGGATTTTATCAATCTTCGGCGCACGGAAATCGATGCGCTCAACGGCGCGATAGCGCGATTGGGGGACCAACACGGGATCGCGTGTCCGACAAATACGCTGCTGACGCGATTGGTGCACGCGAAGGAGTTTGCGCTGGGATCGGTTCGATAGCCGATCACGTTACAAATCCCTTACCAAATAGGGCAGCGTGTTGCACTCGGAGGATTCGGGATATGACGGGCAGTTTGCGAGACGAGGGTCATTTAGCCGACGAAATGAAGAACGATTCGCATTTTGATTCGATGAAAAATGGAAATACGTGAAGCAAGGTCGAAAATCAGTCGCCGACGATGGCTATCATGGCCACTATGACGAATGCGGCGGAGAACATTGCGAAGTGGTGCCACAGGCGCGAGCGGCCTTGGGTAGCGCGGTGGAAGAAGACAGCTTCCATCGCGGCCATGGCGATGGCGAGTGTGCAGACAACCATGAGATAGGGTTTGGTCCAGTGGGGTCCGCCGGCTGTTCCGAGGCCGGTGGCAATAATGAGACCGGCCCACCAAACAACGGATAATGTCGCGAGCGCGAGCCAAATCAGAGCGATTGGCGCGGCAATAGAGAGTTGCAGGGATTTGGCCCGGTAGGGTTTGAAGTGTAGGAATGTTTGTGTGCTCATGGGCCGGTTTACCTTTTGGGTTACGTACATGTTAGCCGGGCAGCGTGATTAGGTCAATTGATACGGAAGCGGTTGAGGCAGCGAAGTGCAACGGTTTTGTCGCGCGCAGGGCTGGAATGGTACCTTTACGAAAGTCTTGTAACCTGGTTTCAGAGCAGTATGCATCGAATTAAAGTGATATCAACGCTTCGGTTTCTGGCGGTGTATTTGCCGTTGGGAGCTGGGGCATTGTTTTTGAGCGGTTGCGAGACGGTTGCTGGATCGGGTGAATCGGCGGAGGTTACGCCGGAGGCGGTGGCGGCGTTTGAATCGACGGTGACGCCGTTTTTATCCGAGTATTGCGTGAAGTGTCACAATGCGGACCGGATGCGGGGCGACGTCGATCTCGAATCGTTCGCATCGACGGAAGTTGCGCTGGAGCAGGGGGAGCTGTGGGGCAGGGTCGTGGAGATGGTGCGGTCGGGGCAGATGCCGCCGAAGAAGCAGACGCAACCCACGGCGGATGAAATTACCACCTTGGTGGACTTTCTCGATGAACAGCAGCGGGCGCGGCTTGCGACGGTGGAGCCGCACGCGGGACGGGTGACGGTTCGGCGGCTGAACCGGGCGGAGTACAACAACACCGTACGCGATCTGTTGGGCGTGGATTTCCGGCCCGCGGACGATTTCCCGCCTGACGACAGCGGTTACGGGTTCGATACGATTGGGAGCGTCCTTTCTTTGTCGCCGCTGCTGATGGAAAAGTACCTGACCGCGGCTGAACGAATTGCGCGCGACGCGGTGGCGCGTGAAGTCGCCGAACCGGAGGATGCGGCTGCGAAACGGTACATTTTTTCGTGTACCCACGAGGGTAAAGAACATTCGGATGCATGCGCGAGGCGGATTCTGGCGCCATTGGCGCGGCAAGCGTACCGGCGTCCCCCGACGCGCGGCGAGATAAATCGCTTGATCGGATTTGTGCAACTCGCGAGAGAGAACGACGACAACTTCGAGCAGGGGATCGAGCTTGCGTTGCAGGCGATGCTCGTGTCGCCGCAGTTCCTGTTTCGTGTGGAAGCGAACGAGCGCGGCCGGTTTGGCAATCCCGATCGCCGTGTGGACAGCTACGCTTTGGCGTCGCGCCTGTCGTATTTCCTCTGGAGCAGCATGCCCGACGACGCATTGCTCGATGCCGCGCAGTCCGGACGGTTGCGCAATCCGGGTGTGTTGCGAGGAGAAATTGATCGGATGTTGCGCGATCCCAAATCGATTGCGTTGGCGGAGCATTTTGCGGGGCAATGGCTTCAGTTCCGCAACATGACGACTGCGGACCCGGATCCGGAGTTGTTTCCTTCGTTCAACGATGCGCTGCGCGCCGCGATGGCGGAAGAAACGAAGCTGTTCTTTCATTCCGTCGTGCAGGAAGACCGCAGCATCCTCGATTTCATTGATGCAGACTACACGTTTGTGAATGAGGCGCTGGCGAAGCACTATGGGATTGACGGGATTTCCGGAGACGCGTTCCAGCGCGTCACAGTCGATCGCGCGCAACGTGGCGGAGTGCTCACCCAGGCGAGCGTGCTGACGGTGACATCGTATCCTACGCGCACGTCGCCCGTGTTGCGCGGCGTGTGGGTATTACAAAATATCCTGGCGGCGCCTCCACCGCCACCGCCACCGGACGTACCCGATCTGGAGTTGGCGAAGATCGATCAGTCGGCGCCGATGCGGCAACGGCTTGAGGCGCACCGTGAAAACGAGAGTTGCGCGTCGTGCCATGCTCGTATCGATCCGTTGGGATTTGGGCTGGAAAATTTCGACGCGATTGGCGCGTGGCGAACGATGGAAGGCTCGCAACCCATTGATAATACGGGAGTATTACCCGATGGCCGGTCGTTTGCGGGGGTCGCGGAATTGAAGGCGACGCTGCTGGAGCGCAAGAATGATTTTACTCGCTGTCTCGCGGAGAAAATGTTAATCTACGGACTAGGCAGAGGGCTTGAGCCTTACGACGCGCCGGTGGTCGAGGAGATCACCGGAAAGGTCGCGGAAAGCGAGTACCGGTTTTCGTCGCTTGTGTACGAGATTGCGAACAGTTTGCCGTTTCAGAAACGGAGAGGCGAAGTCGAGAAACATGATGACGATACTGCAACAGAAGAAGTTGGATCGTAGGACCTTCCTGCGCGGCATTGGCGCGACGATGGCGCTGCCGATGCTTGACGCGATGGCGGCCGCAACGCCCAAGCCTGCGGCGTCGCCGGTGCGGATGGCGTTTGTATACATTCCCAACGGTGTCATTGTGGAAGACTGGACGCCCGCGGCGGAGGGCAAGGATTTCGCGCTGCCGCATATTCTCGAACCGCTCCAGCCCCATCGCGACCAGATGATGGTGCTGTCCGGTCTGAGCCATCACAATGCAAAAGCGCTAGGCGATGGCGGCGGCGATCATGCGCGCGCGTCAGCGGTATTTTTAACAGGCGTGCATCCGAATAAAACCGACGGCGCGGATATTCGCGCGGGCATTTCGATTGATCAGATCGCCGCGCAACACCTTGGGCAATTCACGCCATACGCCTCACTCGAACTTACCTGCGAACCCGGCAAACTCGCGGGGAATTGCGATACCGGATATAGCTGCGCGTATTCCAACAGCATTTCGTGGCGGACGGCAACGACGCCGAACCCACCTGAAGGGAACCCGCGCGCAGTGTTCAACCGGTTGTTTGGACGCTCCGAGGAATCGCTGGATTTGGCTGCGCGCGAAAAACGCATGAAGTATCGCGGCAGCATCCTGGATTTTGTATTGGAAGATACGAAGCGGTTGCAGGTTTCGCTTGGTCCGACGGACCGGCGCAAACTGGATGAATATCTTTATGCGGTCCGCATGATTGAACGGCGCATCGAATCCAACGAAAAACTCGCATACGGCGAGGGCATCGATCTGGAAGTCCCCGAGAGCGCGCCGAAGGACTATGCGGAATATGCGCGGCTGATGTTCGATTTGCAGGTGCTCGCGTTCCAGACGGATCAGACCCGCGTTTCCACGTTCATGATGGCGGGGGAAGGCAGCAACCGCGCGTATCGGGAGGTTGGCGTGACCGGTGGGCATCACGGCATCAGCCACCACCAGGGCGATGAAGAAAAGATCGCGGACATCCGCAAGATCAACCGGTACCACATGGAACAGTTCGCATATTTCATCGACCGCATGAAAGCGACCGAAGATGGCGACGGCACGTTGCTCGATCATTCTATGATCATATATGGCAGCGGCATTGGTGATGGGAATCGACACAATCACAATGACCTGCCGATAGTGCTTGCCGGAAACGCCGGCGGCGCTGTCAAGACCGGTCGCCATGTCAAGTATGCCTCCGACACACCGATGGCCAACCTGTATTTGAACATGCTCGAGCATGTTGGCGTTCCCACCGATAATTTCGGGGACAGCACGGGAAAGCTGAATTACCTTAGCGAGGTGTAGGCCATTCCATACGCCGTGCATTCCGCGGCGTCCTTCCCATTTCTTCCTGCTTGTCAATCTATGCAAGGCGTGGGTACGTGATTCGGGGCCGGGGACTGTCACCGTCAGCCAGAACGCGCTGACGGTGACAGTCCCCGGTTTGCTTTGCTACTATCGTGCGGTTTCGTGTAGGGGGAAATTCCTGTTGGCGCCGGGTCGCGATTGGACAGCGGGCATTCTGTCTTTTCGCGTGTCAACGGGAACCAGGGTATGAAGTAACCAGAGGGAGGGTGCGTCATGCGTGCAGGCGGTTGGAGATTGGGTCGATGGTGTGCGATGTTCGCGGGTGGGCTTTTCCTGGCTCAGCGCGCGCATGCACAGGAAATTAGCGCGGGCGATACGGCGTGGATATTGACGGCGTCCGCGCTGGTGTTGTTCATGATGATTCCCGGCCTCGCGATGTTCTACGGTGGGCTGGTGCGCGTAAAGAACGTGTTGTCGGTGTACATGCAGTGCTTTGTCATCGCCGCGATTGTCACGGTTATCTGGGTTGCGTTTGGATATAGCCTGGCGTTCGGATCGGCCGAAGGCGGCGGCATTCGCGCGTTCATCGGGCCGATGTCGAAAGTGTTCATGCAGGGCGTGACCGCGGATAGCGCGTGGGGCACGATTCCCGAGCCGGTGTTTTTCATTTTCCAGCTAACCTTCGCGATCATTACGCCGGGACTGATCGTCGGCGCGTTCGCGGAGCGCATGAAATTTTCGGCGATGATCATTTTTTCGGCGTTGTGGGTCATTTTTGGATACCTTCCTGTTGCGCATATGGTGTGGGGCGGTGAAGGCGCGTACTTTTACGACAAAAAGGTGATCGATTTCGCGGGCGGGATCGTTGTACACATTACCGCGGGCGTGTCGGCGCTTGTGGCGGCGATCATGGTGGGCAAACGCAGGGGGTACCCGACATCGCCGATGCCGCCGCACAACATGACGATGACATTGACGGGCACCGCGATGTTGTGGGTCGGATGGTTTGGGTTCAACGGCGGCAGCGCGCTCGCGGCGAACGGCACGGCGGGCATGGCGATTGTCGTTACGCAGATATCGCCGAGCGTTGCGGCGTTGACGTGGATGATGATCGAATGGGTCCGGATTGGAAAGCCCAGCGCGCTTGGTTTTGCTACCGGCGCGATTGCGGGTCTCGCGGCGATTACGCCCGCGGCGGGATCGGTGGGCCCGGGCGGCGCAGTGATCATTGGTCTTGTGTCAGGCATTTGCTGTTACCTTGGCGCAACCACGATTAAGCGGCGATTTGGGTACGACGATTCGCTGGACGTTGTGGGTGTGCATGGCGTGGGTGGAATCGTGGGAACGATTTTGTTGAGCGTATTTGCTTCTGACCGTTTCGGTGGAACGATGGCGAATCTCGATATCGCGGCCCAGCTCCAGACGCAAATATTCGCCGCCGTTGCCTGCGGCGCATGGTGCGCGGTGGTGTCGGTGGTGATTCTCGGAGTACTTCGCGCGACGATTGGTCTGCGGCCGAATTCAGAACATGAAATGATGGGACTCGACCAATGCGACCACGGTGAGACGGGATATATTCTCACGCCGTAATGTTTCCGATAGGGCGGGCATGAAATATCAAGAAAATGGCGGGTTGGAAAACCCGCCCTCCAGGGATTGCCCAGCGGCTTTGTCCGTTATTGAAATCGCGGGGCAAGCGCGAAGGCGCGTTCGCGTGACTGGCAGGCGCGAATGGGATCGCCCAAGGCTTCCAGCACTTCGGCGATGTGCGCATGGATGAGGGGATCTTCTGGATCAAGTTTGAGTGCCGCTACAAGCGTTGCAAGTGCGCGCTTTGGGTTTTCAGTGAGCAGCGGCTTCGCTTCCGCGCGCAGTTGGTGCGCTTCACAACGCACGATAATTTCTTCCACAGCCGGCGCAATTTTGCGGGCCCTGTCGAGGTGGGCGCGTGAATCCTGAAAGTTCCCGAGCAGATCGCATGCTCGGGCCGCGGTAAGGCGCGCGAGAACATTATTTGGCGCGATGCCGATTGCGCGATCCGAGAGTAGGCGCGCATCTTCGATGCGGCCTTCTTTGCATGCTATGGCGCATAGCGCGATCAACACGTGCGGCGGTGCGTTCGGAGTCTCGGCGAAGGGTTCGAGAAATTTTCGCGCGGGGTCGAGTTCGCCATTGTTGAGCATGATATTGGCCAAGGTCGTTGCTGCTGCGATGTGATGCGCGTCGCATTGCAAAGCTCGTTGCGCAGCCTCCCGCGCTTGCCCGGCGCGGTCCATTGAGACCAGTTGTTCGGCGAGGTCATGCCACGCTTTTGCGTCGTCTGGGCGCAATGCGACCTTTTGTCGCGCGATATCGAGATAGCGCGCGGCTTTTTCAGGGCCGCCTTTTCCAAATCCGTGATGATGAATGAGGATGTCGTGCGCTTGTCCGATGACGCCGCCGGATTCCATGACGCTTTCGGTGATGTTCTCATGGACGGGTTCGCGGTAGTGATAGCCGCAATGGTTCCGGAACAGGCGCAAGAGCGGCACGGCGATGTACCCGGTGCGTCCGCGCGCATTGGGATCGTCTGTCGCGCAGGCGACCCAGCGCCATGCGCGCACGTCGTCGCAGTAGTTGCCGAGCGTCACTTCGATTGCATCCGCGCCGCGGCCGTCGTCATCTATCAATGCGCGGATGGTTGCGGCACCGTGAAGTTCGAGATTTTCGTCGGCATCCATGTGCAGGAGCCAATCGCCATGCGCCTCGGCCAGCACGGAATTCCGCGCGGCGGCGAAATCGTTGGTCCAGGGGACGGGGACGACTTTCACGCCGTAGCGTTGTGCGATTGCAATCGATGTGTCGGTGGAACCTGTGTCGCCGATGACGATGTTATCGGCGATCGCACGGACGCTTTCGAGGCATGCGGGAAGCCAATCGGCTTCATCGCGCATGATCATGACGACGGTTAGTATGGGCATGGTTAGACAGACGTGGACGAAATGGACTTAGTGGACAGAAATCCAACTAGAAACACCTTGCATTACCCTTTCAAATGACTATGTCCGGATCGGTCCGAGGTTCGTATCGCTCGTTGTTTGTTCAAGTTTGCCAAGCTTTAAGGTTGAGGCGGTGGTAAGAGCGGCGGTGGTTCGTAGAGCTTGAGATCATTTTGCACGCGCACAACGCCGGCGATGTTCGCCGCGATGCTTTCGGCGAGTTCGCGTTGCTTGGCGGTTTCGACAAATCCAGTGAGGATGCAGACGCCGTCGTCCACTTTTACGTTGAGCCCGCGAATTGAGACGTAGCGATTCAGCGCGATGGAGGCCTGCACGCGTTTTTCGACGACTTCGTCGGTCACTTCGCGAGTGACTGTGTTGATGGGATTCGTGGATGGGCTCGCGTGGACTGTAAGGTTGTTGGTAACTTTCTCGACGCCGCGCGTGTCCATGACAATCTGTCCGATGCGGTCTCTGGAAAATTCGTTGCCGACGACACCGTAGATGGTTGCGTCCCCACCATCGCAATCAACGCCGATTTTGAAGCCCTTGAATTCCTTGTTATACACGAGGTTTGAACGTATCGCGGCAGCGAGCGAGGCATCGTTGATCCGTTCACGCCAGGTTTTCTGGGGTCTGGGTGGAATGGGATCATCGACGACGGTAAGTTGGTTGTCCACCTCTTTCACGCCGTCAACGGTCTTCGCGAGACTTGTAGCGAGGTCTTTGGCGATTTCGTCGCCGACGCTGCCGGTGAGCGTCACGACGCCGCCGATGGTGGTTGTGTTGATGTTGAAGGGGCTGAGGGATTCATTAATCGCGAACAGCGTTTCGATGCGAGCGCTGATCGCGGTATCGGTGACGGCCTCCGAGACTGCTTCCGTCGTGGTCTGTTGCGCAACGGCGCTCGCGGCGCACAACGCGATCGTCATCAGCGCATGTCGCATGTAGCTGTTCCTTCCTGGGCGCATTAGAGGATGCCGACCTGTTTCAGACCTTCGATGCCGCTACGCACTTCATCCGACGACTTGTGGAGCGCGGTCTTCTGTTCGGCGGTCAGTTCGAGTTCGATAATGTCTTCCACGCCGTTTTTGCCCAGTTTGCACGGCACGCCCGCGTACACGTCCTTGAGACCGTAGAGGCCATCGAGGTATGCGGCGCAGGGGAGAATCTGTTTCTCGTCGCGGATGATGGATTCGACCATGCGCGCGGCGCTGGCTCCGGGAGCGTAGTATGCGCTGCCCGTCTTCAGCAGAGCGACGATTTCCGCGCCGCCCTTGCGCGTGCGGTCTACGATTGCATCTACGCGTTCCTTTGACAGGAGCTTTGTAATTGGAATGCCGGAGACGGTGGTGTACTCGGGCAAGGGAACCATGTCGTCGCCGTGGGAGCCTAGCACCATTGTATCGACGTTTTTCATGCTGCACCCAAGTTCCATCGCGACGAATGCGCGCATGCGCGAACTGTCGAGGATGCCGGCCATGCCGATGACGCGGCTGGGGGGAAACCCGAGTTTTTTGTAGGCGACGTAGGCCATCACGTCGAGTGGGTTTGTGACGATAATGACGACGGCATCGGGTGCGTGTTTCTTGAGGTTCTCGCATACCTCGGTGATGATGTTGCCGTTTTTTTCGAGGAGATCGAGCCGGGTCATGCCGGGTTTGCGCGCGAGGCCGGCGGTAACGACGCACACGTCGGCGCCGGCGATGTCTTTGTAGTCGTTCGTGCCGGTGGCGACGCAACTGTATCCGCGCACCGGGCCGGCTTCGGTGAGGTCGAGGGCCTTGCCCTGCGGTACGCCTTCTACGACGTCCGTCAGGATGACGTCGCCCAATTCCATGTCCAGGCAATATTGTGCGCAGGCTGCGCCCACGTTGCCGGAACCGATGCATGCAATTTTGTGCCGCTTACCCGAAGCCATGAAATATTCTCCCTCGTCTGGTCAAAGTTCAATGGATTTGGGACGGAGTATATCGAATTGGTGGGAACTATGGGAAGAATGGGATGAGTGGGAAGAATGGCAATACGGGCCGGAGCGAAATTGCTCCGGCCCGTGATTATGGCGTTAGTTAGTTGCCGCCGAGCAATTGCAGGGCGGTCTGGGGAATGACGTTTGACTGGGCGAGCACCGAGGTGCCGGCGCTGACGAGAATCTGGTTGCGCGTGAATGCGATGGTTTCGCGGGCGATGTCGGCGTCGCGCAACGCGCTATCGGATGCGGTCGAGTTTTCTTCCTGAATTGCGAGCGTCGAGATGGTGAACTCGAGACGGTTCTGGAACGCACCGAAGGTGCTGCGCAGACTGGTGACGCTGCGCAATGCGCGATCAATGGTGCTGAGCGCGCTTACGGCAGTGGCGACGGATGATATATTCAAGCCGTTCACGCCGATGTCATTCGTCTTTGCGCCGTTCACCGTGATGACGAGCGTCTGGCCGGGTTGCGCGCCGGCTTGAAGCGTGACGCTCTGCGCCGAGCTCAACACACGCAGACCGTTGAACTCGGTATCTTGCGCTATGTCGTCGATTTGTTCGAGAAGCTGCTGCACTTCCGCGTCGAGCGAAGCGCGGTTGCCCACGCTCTGCGTGCCGTTCGCTGCCTGTACGGCGAGTTCGCGAATACGTTGCAGCATGTTCGTGGTGGTTTCGAGCGCGCCTTCCGCGGTTTGCAGAAGGCTGATGCCGTCCTGTGCGTTGCGCTGGGCGACCTGGCTGCCGCGGATGACGGTGCGGAAGCCTTCGGAAATCGCGAGACCCGCCGCGTCGTCTGACGCGCGATTGATGCGCAGACCGCTGGCGAGCCTTTCCAAACTGCCATTGAGGGAGCTTGTGGATCGCCGCAGAATCCGGCTGGTCGTCAGCGCGGCGACGTTGGTATTGATACGCAGACCCATGACGAGAATCCTCCGTGACGACTGCCTACCTTTGCGTCCTTGCATCGGTAGAGGGAGCGGTTATTCGCGCCCTCAAGGGAGAGTATCGGCAGGGGCGGGAAAAACTTTAGGAGATTTTGGATTGAAGAGGCGCGAATGAAGAAACCTTGAATAGAGCGTCATGTGCTCGCATCTTCAATCCAAAATCTAGAATCCAAAATTTATGCGAGTGCCTGTTTGGCCAATACCTTTTGCAGATTGCTCTGTGCGCCGCGGTGGTTGGGGTCGGCGATGAGGCATTTTTCGAATGCGCGTTTGGCATCGTCGAGCTGTTGTAATTTGAAGAAAACGACACCGAGATTGTTATACGCCGCGGGAAGTCCCGCGTTTGCAGCGGCAAGGAAATGCTTCTTGGACTCGTCGTGCAGGTTATCGTAGAAAAAGAGTTCGCCGAGCGCGTTGTGCAGTTCCGGGTTGCGTGCGCCCCCATTGATGAGGCCAAGCAAAACATTGCGAGCCTCTGGTCTGCGTTCCAGGCGAAGCATCTGGTGAATGTAAAGCTTCAGGCATTCGAGATCATTCGGGGTTTTTTCAAGACTCGTCTGCGATTCGACGACGGCTTCTTCGAGGCGTCCCATGCCTTCGATGGCGACGCTGAGGTAGCGATGGCCATCGGGCCACGCGGGGTCGAATTTCAGCGCGCTGCGAAAACAATCCGCCGCAGCTTCCCATTGCTTTTGATCTGCGAGTACGACGCCGAGGTTGCGCCACGCGGCCGGCTGGGTGGAATCGATCTCGAGCGATAGATGCAACGCGCGTTTTGCTTCTTCGGGACGTTGCAGCATGTGCAAGGCGCCTCCGAGATCGCGCAGTACGCCTGGGTTCCGGCTGTCAAGTTTGAGCGCCTGACTGTATGAAGCGGCGGCATTGGACCAATCCCCCACTTCCGCATACTGGTTGCCGAGTTCGGCGTACGCGCGTGGATCATTCGGATTGGCGGCTGCTTTGTCGCGGCCCAATTGGAGGTAGGTTGCCTGCTTCTCGCGGATGCGTTCCGCATCTTTCAGCAGGGGGAAATGATGGATCGGGACTTGGGAATCATGAATGCGGACTCCCTTTTGTTCGAGGGATTGGTTAACGAGTTCGTGGACTTTGCCCTGGAATGCGGCCCCCCGCCGGTTTGGGAACAGGCGCACCTTCGTGCTCGGAAACCACCCGGAGAACCCGCGGGCCTGGGGGTCGTTTGGTTCGCAGGGCTGATAGTCGGCAATCGCGGAATTGTTGGTGTAGTTGCGCGTAACGAACCGGTAGCAACAATCGGTAGCGCCTTTGGCAAGGGATTTCAGGCTGGGCAGATCGTCTTTTGCGATTCGCTCATCGGCATCAAGTACGAGAATCCAGTCCATCGTACACAGGCGCAGAGATTCATTGCGCATGGCCGAGAAATCGTCAGACCAAAGGTACACGCCGACCTTCGCGCTGAAGGAGCGGGCAACTTCGATGGTGAAATCCCGGGAACCGGTATCAACAATGCAAATCTCATTGACAATATCATTTACGCTGGCCAAACAATCGGCGAGTTGGGTTTCCTCGTCTTTAACAATCATCGCCAGCGAGATGGTGGAACCCACCCGCTTTTACTCCATATCGCCTTCCGTGACGGAGACCATCCGCACCTTCGGCCCGTCCTTTGGGGTTTCGGGCACGTAGTCAGGGTCAGGGGCTATAGCACCCGCCGCGATGAGCGCATCGTACGTTTCCCTGTCGACCATTTCCCCGCTGGTCACCAGGCGCACCACACCGTCAACGTACACACCGAACTGTCGAATAGATTCACCACCGCGTTCAGACACCGTTCCTTTCGTCATCTTCTCGAACGGAACAACAAATTGTTTCTTGAAGATGGCGTATCGGGCTGGCGCAGTCGGATCACAATCCTCGAACTGCCGCCTATTGAACGCGCGCCGGAATAACACGATGCTTTCCTCAGTACATAAGCGTCAACAATTATTGAAAATTGTACCACAGCCGGCACTTTTCCACAATTACACCTCCGCAAACTGCTTATGGAGGTGTTGGCGCAGACGGTGATGGCGCCGGACCGACCGGGGAGGTTGGCGTTTCGCTAGTCGCTGGTGAAGTTTTGATTACCTCGACGGCGCTGCCCGCGATCTGCTTGAGCGTGGCGGGGGCGTTGGCGTCGTTGGCAACGATTTCCAGCGCAGGTAGTGCGGCAGGATCGGCTAATCGACCCAGAGACCTAACGGCTGCTATGCGGAAGTTTTCGGGCAGGGTAGCGTCCTGGGCTGCATGGGTGAAAACGTCGAGGCAAGACGCATGAGGCGCAGCGGACAGGGCCTCCACCAGTCTTGCGCGATGTTCCGGTGGCAGGCCTTCGGTGAAGTAGTATTCGCGCAACAGCTCGCGAGATGCGGAATCGCCCGCCTCGGTCAGTCCGCTCAGCGCCGCGAGTTTCACTCTGCGTTCGGGATCGTTGGCGAGTAGCCGGACGCGGTCTACGATATGCGGGTCGATTGACCTGGCCAGTATCGTCGTGACATGCGTGCGGATGATGGGGTCCGTGCCGGGTTCGGTGAGCGTCAGGAGCCGTGGATGCAGTTTAGCGTTTTGCGCAAAACCCAGGCAATCCACAATCATGTATTGAGATACAGGCTGGGTTGCGGGGTCAACGAGGAGGTCGATCATCTTGTCCAGCATTTCGGGCGCCGTATTGACCAATTGACTGGTAATGGCCAAGTGCTCTGAACCTTGGGCATTTATTTGAGGATCAGTGACGACCATTTTCCAGCGATCAAACAGGGCTTGGGCGTCCGTCGGCTTGGGTGCGGCGTTTTGGGCGCCAGGGACAGGGCCTGCTGTCGGCGGAGCGGGAGTAGAAGAATCGCAACCCGAAAGTGTCAGGATACAGGCGGCGAAAATGTAGAAGGCGAATACGCGCATGGTTACGCTCACTTTCTTCTGAAACCTGGAAAACGGATTGTACCCGGCGATAACGGTAACTGGCAACCTTGCAATCGGAGACGCCGCGTGGCGGGTATTGTGCTATAACGTCCAATAAGGCCCGGCGAGGGCCATAAAGGTGCGAAGACATGAGTGCTTGTCCAGTATGCGGGTACGTTTCGCAAGAAACCGTCGTGGGTCAGTGCCCCGTTTGCCGTGCGGACATTACATTGTCCGCGGATCTGGTGGGCGGTCCAGCGGCACGTCAACAGCCGGCTTCCATCACGGCCCCAAAACCGAAACCGAATTATCGACAGGCTGCATTGAGCGGTCTCAAATGGGGTCTTATCGTTGCCATTCCATTGGGGCTGTTGGGCGGAGTCTGCATGTGGATCATGTTTTGGGATAATGTCGGAACCTCGGGCGCGGTAAGCGGGTTCGAATTTGGCGCGTTGGTGGGTTTCATGATTGGAAGTATCTGGGGGGTGACATCGACGCTCGAACTCGCGCCGGGAATCGCGGCGATTTACGGGACTGGGATTGGCGGCGCGGAAATGCTGGTCAATTATGGAATCGAGGCCGCGGCGGTCTCTGTGCCGGACCATGGCGCGCACATGTATGCGCTGATGGGGTGTGGCGCGGGAGCGGTAGCCGGCTGGGCGAGCATGATGCTTAAAGAGTATCACGACGAACGGTAAACGGAACGCTGTGGAGGTACACATGCTCGCGCAAGACCAGATGGATGCGTACAACGAAACGGGGTTTTTGCGGATTCCTCAAGTATTCACAGCACAGGAAATGGATGCACTCGAGGAGCAACTCGATTTCCTGATGGACCAATGGGCGCACACGGAGATCGGGTGGACCGGGCCGTGGCGCAGCGTACTGATGGATGCGGCGACAGAACAGAAATCGCGATTGACATCGCTACACGATCTTCATTTTTATTCGGAGGCTTGGATGCGCGCGGTGACCAAGCCTTTATTGTGCGATGCGCTGGCGCAGTTGATTGGCGGGTCGAATCTTGAGCTGCATCACACCACGTTGCACGCAAAACCGCCGGAGACTGGGCATCCGTTTCCGATGCACCAGGATAATGCATTCTATGAACATGCGGATGACCGTTACCTTGACGTGTTGGTGCATCTGGACGACACGTGTCACGCGAACGGCGAAATACGGTTTCTGCCCGGATCGCACAAGGCTGGCGCGTTGCCGCACGTCACGATGCAAACCGATGGAGAGGCATGCACGCCGCATCTGGACACCAACGTGTATCGCCTGGAAGACACGGTTCCCGTGCCCGCCAAACGGGGCGACGTTGTGGTTTTCAGTATATTTACGGTGCATGGCAGTTACGTGAACACGACGGACAAGGTGCGCCGGTTGGTTCGGTGCGGGTACCGCGATCCGCTGAACCGGCAATTGTCGGGACAGAGTATCGGGCGGCCGAATATCATGGTGAGAGGGGTCCGCATTCGCGCAGAGGAGCAATCGGCGCTGACGAACGAGGCGGTTGTGTAGGGAATGAGGGCTGGAGCTTTGGAAACGAGTACGTGTTGATCATTCTCGTGTAGGAGTGTCATCTTTACTTGGGTGGGTTGCGTCTTTTCATTGCAGGGAAATTTGGGGGAGTTGTGACAATGAATCAAAACGCCCGGTTTATGGGGCTGTTGGCGGTCATGCTCGTGGTGCTGGGCGGTTTGTGGTATGCCATCTGGGGGAGGAGCAGTAACCAGCCCGCAACAGTGCAAACGGCGGGAACCACCCAGGCAACAGACGACGAACCGCGCGCGCGAGCTGACGCTCCGGACATCACGTCGTCACGCCGGCCCAGCCGCTTTGCTCCTTCAGCCACGACATCGAGTGCGAACCCGCGCGAAACCCGCAAAGGCGCTCGATCCGGACCGTCTGCCATCCGGGGTCAAGTCACCATGGAAGAAGACTTACTGCCTGTGGGCGGGACGG
This sequence comes from Candidatus Hydrogenedentota bacterium, assembly GCA_034408725.1. Taxonomy (GTDB): domain Bacteria; phylum Hydrogenedentota; class Hydrogenedentia; order Hydrogenedentales; family SLHB01; genus JABWCD01. The sequence goes on along the minus strand of JAWXCN010000098.1, from coordinate 33,597 downwards.
AGCTTCAACTGATCTGGAAGGATCGCGACGCGATCATTCAGGTACACGACGAAGATTCACAATGGACCACCACTTCTGACGGCAAGGGTTTCTTTCGGTTTGAAAAACTTCCCGCCGGTAATTTCACGGTCATCGCGCAAAAGGACGATTTGGCCGCGGTGGGTAGCGCATATATCAACCCGCGCGAACCCGAAGACCACGTGGTCGATCTTCAGCTTCATCCGGTGGGTGCGATCGCCGGTCGCGTGGTCAATGAACAGCAGGAACCGATTCAGGACGTGCTGGTGGCGTTGGGCCGGGGAAAGAGCGGTACACGCGATATTTACGGAGGCGACTCGCAAACCAAGACGGATGCGGACGGACAGTTTACCTTGAACTTCGTGCAGAAGGGCACATGGACCATTGAAGCGAAGGCCGAGGGATACGCAGTAGGTGAGGTGCTGGACGTGCCGCATGACGGCACGGGTGTGCAGATCGTGCTCAAACATGGCGGCATGATTTCGGGCACGGTGGTGGCCGCCGAATCTTCCAAGCCGCAGCCGAACATCGCCGTGCGGCTTCGGGGTGGCGGGCGTTTGAACGCGCACGAGGTAACGTCCGGCACAGACGGCGCGTTCGCTATCGCGGACCTCGCGGACGGTGCGTACCAGCTCACGATTGAGAAACAGGCCCATATCCTCGCGGGCCAAGCGCCGTCTATTCAGATCGAAGACGCAAACAGCATCGATAATATTCAACTCGTGGTGGCGATGGGGGGTTCAGTGTCGGGCATTGCTACGGATGCGGAAACCGGCACGCCAATCGTGGGGATGGCGTTTCGGCCGCGCTCGCCCCAGGGCGGATATGCGAGCGCCGAAGCGACGACGGACGAGGACGGAATGTACCGTATTGAGGGGTTGCCGGCGGGCCAGTACACGGTCCGGCGCTTGTGGATGTCGGGATACCGCCATGGGGAATCGCGGGAGGACAAACAAGTCACTGTAGGTCTTGGGCAGGAAGTAACAGGCATCGATTTTGCCGTTCCGGCTGGATTGTTCCTGCGTGGGCGAGTCGTGGACAAGAGCGGCGAACCGCTGGCGCAGGTAAATGTCGAAAGTGTCGATGCCGAAAATCTTGAAGGCGAAACCATGGTGACGGATGAGAAGGGCCGGTTCATTCACCGGGGATTCTCACCGGGAGCGAAACTTACAATTACGGCATCGAAGCAGGGCTTCTCCGCGCCGCCGCTGCAAGACGTTGTGATAGGCGATTCCGACAAAAACGACGTTGAAATCGTGATGGACACGGGCGGCAGCATCGCAGGAATCGTGGTGGACAAGGAAGGAAAGCCGCTCGTTGACGCCTATGTCACCGCGATGCCGCAAAACCCGGAGGCGGGACAGCAGGCGCAACAGGCGTCGAGTCAGGAAGAGGGCGTGTTTAAGGTCCAGGGTCTCGCGGCGGGGACTTACAAACTTCAGGTGCGCCCGCCACGCACGTGGCGCGAACCGACATTACCGGCGGGCAATGACATACAACTTACTCAGGGTGAAAACGTCACCGGGGTGCGATTGGTATGCGACTTTGATACGGGCATGAAGCTGGCCGGGCGCGTAATCGATAGTACGGGAAAACCCATCCGGGATGTATCGGTGAATGCACATTCCCGGAATGGCAACAGCAGCGGGTATGCGCAGACGGACGCGGAAGGCAAATTCGAGATTGTCGGATTGCAGGCGGGCACGCATTGGTACGGCGCCCACCACCAGGACTATTCGCAACCGGATCAGCAACAAGAGGTGGAAGTCCCGAATCCGAACATGACGATTACTTTGCGCGGAAAGGGCACGATTCAGGGGCGCGTGTTGGAAGCGCAATCGGGACAGCCGGTGAAGACGTTTTCCATTATTCCTCTGGTGGGACGCATAGAGCGAATCGAGCCGGGAAACTATATGGGGACCGGCCAGACGTTCGTGGATGAGAATGGCCGTTTCGAGATTCGCGGGAACGACGGGGACGCGGCATTGTATGTGACCGCGCAAGGGTATGCGCCGAAGTTGCACAAAGTGCCCGGCGTGCGCGAAGGGCAGACGACGTCGGGCGTGGATGTCCGGCTGGATGCAGGCGGTGTTATTGAGGGCGTTGTGACAAACAAGCAGGGACAGGCCGTGGCAGGCGCGAGTATCTATATTGGCCGTGTTCCCACGCAGGAGTGGGAGCGCCAACAGCGACCGGCAAATGCGACGACGGATGCCGACGGCTCATTTCGCATCGAATCATTGGCCGCGGAAAACACGCGGGTTTATGCAACGCACGGTGAGTATGCAACGGCGAGCGCGACGGCAACGCCGGCCGCGGGCGGCGCCGCGATGGTCAACATCGTGCTGGGCAGCGGCGGAGTCATCAATGGCACGATTCGTGTTGCCGGGCGGCCAGTGGCGAGTGGCTATGGTGTTTCGTTGCACGTTCCAGAAGGCGAAGGTCAAGGATACAATGCGCAGTCGGAAGTAAATGGTTCCGGCCAGTTCACCTTCAACGGGTTGCCGGAGGGAACGGTAAGCCTGACCGTGTACGGCAACCAGCCTGGGGCGGGACGGCGCCAAATTTCAAAGCAAGCGACCGTCGCCGCGGATCAAGTTACCACGGTCGATTTCGATATCACGGAAGGGACGGCGGGCGTCGAAGGCGTCATCACGCGCGACGGTCAGCCGGTAAGTAGCGCAAGCGTGAATTTAACGATTGCGGCTGATGATGGGAACTCCGAGAATGCTCACGCGCAAGCCGATTCAAAAGGCGCGTACAAGCTTGACGGTCTTCCGCCGGGGGCGGCGACACTCATGGTCTACGTTAACACCGACGGTCAATTTCAGCAGGCGCGGTCGTTTCAGGTGCAACTCGAGGACCGCAGGACGATACGTCATGACATCGAACTTTCGGGCGGGATGCGGGTAAGCGGAAGTGTAAGCGGAGTGCCTGAAGGATGGTTTGCGAGCGTGTCGCTTTTTCGAGGGCAAATCGACGTTTCTGGAGATTTGCAATCGCTGTACCAAGAACTGCAGGGTCAGATGGCAGGCGCGGCGCAGATAACGGAAGGCAGGTTCTTCGTCGAAGGCATCGAGCCTGGAGAATATACCGTATTGGCGGTGGGTGTGAACCCGCAAAGCGCGGGGCAGACGTACAAGAAGGCGTCTCGCACGATCAATGTTGTGGAAGGTGAAGAGACCGAGGTGGACTTGACGGTGGAATAGTGGAAGGATGGAGACCTTCGGTCGGTGGGGTGGGGCGCGGTCGGGAGACCGGCCACAACGCGCGATCGGGAGACCGGCCATAACGCGCGATCGTCTTTTCGTGCTCGTGCTCGTCATCGTAATCGGTGCTCGTCAACTCCGGCAAACCACCTCGAGGTCAACGAAGAACTCGATCTACGATTACAATTACGATGACGAGCACGAGCACGAGCACGAAATGGTACCGACCGATATGGCATGTGAAGCGGATATCTGACCTGCGGGTCCCGATGTGTGAAAAAAACTGAAGGGAGCGTGTTGGAGTGGGGATTGTTGGAGCGTTATTTATGTTCAGCGCTTTGTTTGGTGCAGCGGAGGTTAGTGCGCCCGCGGGTGTGGAATCAATTCCTGTTTGGCCGGATGGCGCACCGGGCGCGGTGGGCACTGAACCGTTAGACGTGCCGACCTTGTACCTCTACCCCGCTCCTGCGGATAAGAACACCGGCGCGAGCGTCATCGTGTGTCCTGGCGGCGGGTACAGCGGCCTTGCGATGGGATACGAAGGACACGAAGTCGCGCAGTGGCTGCAATCCAACGGCGTGTCCGCGTATGTTCTGCAGTATCGTCTCGCGCCGCGCTACAAATATCCCGCGCCGCAACAGGACGCGCAACGCGCGGTGCGCATCGTGCGGTCGCATGCGGCGGAATGGAAGATCGATCCGAATAAAATCGGGATACTCGGTTTCTCCGCGGGCGGACACCTTAGCGCGATGACAGGCGTGCATTATATCGACGGAAAGCCGGATTCGGAGGATGCAGTCGAGCGGGTATCGACGCGGCCGGATTTCATCGTGCTAGTGTATGCGGTGACGACGATGGAAGGACCAGCGACGCATGCGGGGTGTGTGAAAAATCTATTGGGAGAGAGTCCCGATCCGGCGTTAGTAAAAGAGTGCTCGACACAACTGCACGTAAACGCGAACACACCGCCCACCTTTATTCTGCATACGACAATGGATCAGGCCGTGCCGGTTGCGAATGCAATCCTGTTTTTCGAGGCATGCGTGAAGGCGGGTGTGCCCGTGGAGATGCATTTGTTCGAGCAGGGCAAGCATGGCGTGGGCATGGGCGGCGTGCGCGCGCCAGGGAATTCGGTGGGCGAATGGCCGGGATTGTTGTTGAAGTGGTTGCAGGTGCGGGGCGTGTTGCCGGCGACGAATTGTATGGCTATCAGGCGCTAAAGCAACATCCTCCTAAATCCCCCTTCAAAGGGGGACTTAATGCGGCGCTCAACTTGAGCAGTGATGTCGAAAATATACGTCCCTTGAATCCTTTTCAAAAGGGGACTTAAAACTTAATCGCCTCTAGTGGATAATTCCACAAAGTTCATTTCCTTTGCCTCTTCCAGCGCCGAACGTAGATTTTTCAACAGTTCTTCGCGCGTATGGCCTTGGCTATTTACACCGGAAATCTCTTCAATCCAACCAATCCACCACTCTCCGCTGCGTTGAATTACTGCTGTGTAGGAATTGCGCATGGGTGTACTCCAAATTGAACGCCAGCAGCATAATATCGAATAAACCCATTTCCAAATTCGATGCCGATCTTCGGTTCGGTTGATCATACTTCTGCGGCGCACTACCATCCCTTCACCATGGGTGAGGTTCTGCTCCGTCTGGCGGAGATAGATAAAAGTTTCGGGGGAGCGCCCGCGTTGCGCGGGGCGCGGCTGGAAGTGCGCGCAGGCGAGGTACACGGGCTGGTCGGCGAAAACGGCGCGGGCAAAAGCACGCTGATCAATATCGCGACGGGCGTGTTGCGCGCGGACTTGGGTGCCATTGAGATCGACGGGAAAGCCGTCACTATCGAAAATCCCCGGCATGCGCGCGCGCTGGGTATTGCTGTTGTTCATCAGGAAGCGGACCTGTTTCCGCAACTAAGCGTCGCCGAGAACATGCTGCTTGCGCAGGGACTCGTGCGTGGTCCGGGCGGGTTCATCGATTGGACCAAAACCAATCTCGCCGCGGAAGCCAAGATCGCGCGCATGGGCGAATCGTATGACGTGCGGCAACGGGCAAGCGCGTTGTCCGTTGCGCAGCGGATGATGACGGAAATAGCGGCGGCGGTGTCGCAGCATGCGCGGGTGTTGTTTCTCGATGAACCCACGGCCTCGCTGACCGCGAAGGAAATCCACCGGCTGTTTTCGATTATCCGCGAGTTGCGCGGGGCGGGCGTGGGTATTGTGTACGTCAGCCATCGATTGGACGAAGTGTTGACTCTGTGCGATCGCGTGACGGTGATGCGCGACGGCGAGACAATCACCACGCAGCCCGCAGCGGAACTCAGCATGGATAGCATCGTTGCGGCGATGATTGGGCGGGAATCCATCGCGCTCTACGCGCGAGAGAGAAGCACCAAGCCCGCGGATACCAACCGCGGACTGGATGTCTCGGGATTGACGGATGCGCACGGAGCGTTTGGTGATGTTTCGCTTTCAGTGCGGGCGGGCGAGATCGTGGGATTGTACGGCTTTGTGGGCGCGGGCCGGAGCGAGTTGGGCCAGACATTGTTCGGTATGCGTAAAGCCGAAGCCGGGACGATCTCACTTGATGGCAATAACGTACATATCGCGTCGCCGCGAGACGCGTTGCGAAAAGGCATCGCGTATTTGCCGGAGGACAGGCTTGTTCAGGGATTATTTCGTGGTCACTCGCTTCGCGCGAACGCGAGCGCCGGGATTCTTCGGCGCCTGTCGAGGATGACGTGGATCAATCAAAGCGCGGAACGCGCAATGGCCGGCGGCATCGTCCGCGACATGCGCGTGCGCGCGCAGTCCATCGAACTGCCCATCGGCACGCTGAGCGGCGGCAACCAGCAGAAAGTAGTGTTCGGGCGCTGGCAGGCTGCGTCGCCGCGCGTTCTGATACTGGATGAGCCCACGCGCGGCGTGGATGTTGGGGCAAAGGCGGAGATTCACAGTCTCATCAATGATCTCGCCAATCGCGGCGCGGCGGTGTTGTTGATCAGCTCGGAACTGCCCGAGATCATGGCCATGAGCGATCGCGTGGTGACGTTGTCCGCGGGTAAGGTTACCGGGGAATTTGATCCGAAAGTGGACGGCGAACACGCAATCGCGAGCGCGGCGGTGCCGCGTAGCGCCGCTCCAGAGTCAAAGGCAGGTGTTAGCCTAAACAAGTTCTCGCGCTTTTTGAACGTGCGCGAGTCGGGTCTGATTGTGACCACGCTTGCCCTCTGCGCCGCGATGGCGGTGTTGCGGCCCAGCGAATTCGCGAATGCGGGGAACTTGCTTGATGTGCTGTCGAACGCCGCATTGCCGGCAATGATGGCGCAGGGCGCGATGATGATCATTTGCGCGGGCGGCATTGACATATCCGTCGGCGCGATGATGGGACTTGTCGCCGCGGTGGCGGGCATGGCAGCGGTGAATGGGGCGTCGCCCGGGCTGTGCGTGTTGCTTGCGTGCGCGTTGGGTTGCGCAAGCAGCATGATCAACGCGGGGATCGCACTGATGGCGCGAATTCATCCGATTATCATCACTCTTGCGGGCATCAGCATTTATCGCGGCATCATGATCCTTTCAACGGGCGGGCGTGAAGTGGTGAACCTTCCGCAGGGGTATCGCGCGTTGGCGGACGGACACCTGTTCGGCGTTCCCAAGCTGTGTTACTACGTTTTGGTGTTGACGGTGATTACCCATGCTGTGCTGCGGTACCGGCTGGCGGGACGCCGCGCGCTTGCGCTTGGAAACAGCGAGAGTGCGGCGCGGCAGGCCGGATTGTCCAAGGCACGCCTCACGATGTTTGTCTTCGCATATTCCGGGGTCATCGTCGGGCTGGTTGCTGTGTTGCACGCGGCGTATTACGGCAAAGTCCAATCTAACACGGGCGATGGCATGGAACTGAAGGCAATCGCGGCAGCCGTGATTGGCGGAACGAATATCCTGGGCGGACGCGGCTCCGCAGTTGGCACGTTGCTTGGGGCGTTCCTGGTGGCGCTGTTGTACAACGCGCTAACGCTGTTGGCGATCAGCTCGTATTGGCAAAACGCCTTCATTGGCGCGCTGATCCTCGGCGCAGTTATTGTGGACGCGGTCATGCAGCGCGGAAGGCGGGAGGCATGATGCGCTCGCTTTTGCGACGCGAGATGGCGCTGTTCGCCGTTCTTGTGGTGATGTTTGTCGCATTTAGCATCGGCGTCGAAGGATTCTTCGACTGGTTCAACATTCTGAACCGCGCGCGGTATTGGGTTGTTCCGGGGATGATCGCTGTACCGATGACGTTTATCATCGCGACGGCTGGCATCGATCTGTCCGTGGCTTCGATTGTTGCGCTCTCGGGAATCACCCTTGGGATTCTGTTTAACGATGCGCACCTGCCTATAGCGCTTGCGTGTTTGGGCGCGGTGGCCGCGGGCGCGTGTGCGGGCGCGTTTAACGGCTCGATTATCAGCTTTATCGGCGTCCCTCCGCTCGTGGTCACACTCGCGACGATGGCGTTGTTCCGAGGGCTGGCGATGGGATTCACCAAAGGCGCGTCGTTAGGCGGGTTTCCAGATGGGTTTGAATGGATCAGTCAGGGCGATCTGTTTGCGCTGCCGTTGCGCGCGCCCGCATATGTGCCGGTGCCAGTCGTCGCGCTGATCGCAATAGTGGTTGCCGGCGGATTGCTGTTGCGGCGCACATGGGTTGGCCGGTTCACCGAATACATTGGCGAAAATCCTGTTGCAGCGCGATTTGCGGCGATCAATGTGCAATGGCTGACGTTTGGCATTTACACGGCGTGCGGCGCCGTCTGCGGGCTTGCCGCAATGTTTCATACCGCGCTGTACGCAACGGCGAAAGCGGACACCGCGCAGGGACTCGAACTGGAAGTAATTGCGTGCGTGGTCGTCGGTGGCACGCGCATCAGCGGCGGGAGCGGCTCCGTGTTGGGGACTTTGCTCGGCCTTATAATCCTCGGTATCCTACGGTACGGGCTGGAAATGGCGGGCGTGCGCTCGCAGTTCATCATTATCCTGGTGGGCGTGTTGTTGATAGTTACGGCGGTGTTCAACGAATGGATCGGCGCAAGGGGAACGAGATGAAGGCGAATTTGGATTTTAGATTTTGGATTTTGGATTGCAAGAAACAACTCGCAACGTTCAGTGCGGTATTTGTCGCGTTCGCAATCGTCGGTTGTCAGCCCAGCCAGCCGGAATCCACTGTAATTTCTGAGTCGACTGGAACTGAAACCCGTACACTGCCTGCGGCACCGGCACCAGATACAAAAATGACTATTGGCGTCATGCCCAAGCTCGTGGGTATCCCATTTTTCAATGCCACGGAGAAAGGCGCGAAAGAAGCGGGCGCGGAGTTGGGCGTAGAAGTGGTGTATGACGGGCCTACGAAGAACGATGTGCAGCTTCAGGCGCAGATGATTGAGACATGGATAGCGAAGGGATTTGATGCTATTGCAGTCGCGCCAAACGATCCCGATGCGATTGCGCCGGTGTTGGAGAAGGCGCGTAAACGTGGGATAAAAGTCATCGCGTGGGACGCGGATGCGCAACAAGGCGCGCGCGATTTTTTTGTGAACCAATGCACGTCCACAAGCGTTGCGCAGGCGCTGATGGACGTCATGGCCGAAGGCGCGGGACAGGAAGCGAAGTACATCATTATGACGGGCTCACTCACCGCCGCAAATCAGAATATCTGGATGGCGGAGATGGAGAAATACCGTCAGATAAAGTATCCGAACATGACGAATCTGTCTGAGACGCCAAAGGTATCGGAAGAATCGGCGGAATTGGCGACACAGGTGACCGCGGATTCGTTGAAAGCCTATCCCGATCTTCAGGGTATCTTTGCGATTACTTCCGTTGCGCTACCCGGCGCGGCGGAGGCCATACGCAAGGCAGGCGTAGCGGATAAAGTGTTTTTGACCGGCCTCACGACACCGAACGACATGAAGCAATACATCGCGGATGGTACCGTGAAAAAGTTTGTGCTGTGGAACCCCGTGGACCTTGGGTATCTCGCCGTGCAGGTGGCAGTCGCGTCCGCGAAGGGCGACCTCGCGCCGGGCGCAAGCACATTCAATGCAGGACGTCTCGGCGAGCGGAGCATATTAAATGGAGACGAAGTGATACTGGGCGATCCGATTGTGTTTACGAAAGAGAATATTGGTCAATACGATTTTTGATTCGCGGATATGAACGCGCCGCATATCGCATTCGATATTCTAATTGCACTGGGATTGATCGCGCCGGGCATTATCCACGGACAATCATTGCGAAAACGCGGAGTATCGCTCCGCGGTGCGGTGAAATTGCGCACGGTACGTTTGTTGGTCATTTTGTTTACGGTTTTCTTCTTCTCGAACGTCCTCATTCTTTCTATTCGCAATTACCCCCCGCTTTCGTGGTATCTCCCCCTGCTTGTCGAGTATTACGCAACGCCCGCCTTGTGGATGCTGAATGTTGCAATCATGGTGTTCGCATTTTCTGCTTTATCTACCCTGGCAATTATGTCAAAGCCATCCCTGGGGTGGATGTTGCCCTTACTTTGCGTTGGCGTCCTCTTACTGACTGAACACCGTTTTCGAACAAGTCCGCTCGCGACGGCTCCGGAATTGAGTATCCACCGCGAAACCGCGGACGGGGTCATTCTTCAGACTTCGGGAGCAACGTGCGGGGCCGCGGCGTGCGCAAACGTGGCGCGATTGCTTGGCGTGACCATTACAGAACGCGAAATGGCGACGCTATTGGGTACCACGGAAGCCGGTACAAGTCCTGGCCAAATCATTCGCGCGATGCAGAAGCTGGGCTTTCGGTGTACGAAAGCGAAAGCCGCAGACAATGACATAATGCGACTGAATCCGCCCGCGATTCTATTTGTGAACATAGGAGACGAAATCGACAACCATGTCGTTACGCTGGCGCAAGTCACCGATGACCAAGCCGAGGTTTGGGATCCAAGTTCGGGGAAAAAGTTATTGAGCTCCAACGAATTCGCGCCAAGATGGGGAGGCCGGGCGATTGAGTTCTCGAAGTGAATCAGATTCCGTCCTTTCGCGCCCAAGACTGAATTCGTCCCTCCATTTCCTCTTCTGAGTAAGTCTTTCGCGAATCGGAATCGCGTAAACCATTTTTCACCATCGCGCTAAAGATGATTTCACGAGCCAACTCTTCGTATGAAATATCGTCTGGTTGCGCATCAATCAGCCGCTTCATTTCTTCTTTCGCCGATATCATATAAATTCCGTCTCATGGCATCGTGCCATGGCGCACTACGGCGCATACCCCACAGTGCCGTTTTCGTCGGTTTTGTATCCCCATTTTGAAATATAGTGACTTGCGGGCTGTAGTGAATCGTTCGCTTCGTCGAGTTTGCGCACGAGGATTTCTTCTAGTCTGCGTTGCAGTTTTTCGTGGCCGGGGATGTTGCAGAGATTTTGTTGTTGAAACGGATCTTTTTCGTTGTGGTAGAGCTGCCACGGGCCGTTAAGCGAGCGTGTGTAGGTGAAGCGCGGCGTGCGGATGCCGCGGAACTCGCGGCCGCCTCGCGCGGGAATCCATTGGCCGAACGGCACGTAGCACGACAGGAGCGCGGCATCGTCGTCATCGGTTCCGGAGCGCGTCAGATCGCCAGATCGGTCCGCGCCTTCCACGGTAACCGGAATCGGCACGCCGCATAGACTGAGCAACGTGGGCATGAGGTCAACCGAAGTTAACATCATGTCGCTGATGCGGGCGGTACGTCCAAAGTCCCGGGGATAGCGCAACAGGAACGGCACGCGGATCGATTCGTCCCACGGCTTTTGTTTATGAGTATGCCATTGAGAGCCGAGCATGTCGCCGTGGTCGGATGTGAATACGAATACGGTATCGTCGGCGATGCCGCATTCATCGAGCGTTTTCAGCAAGTCTCCTGTGCACTTGTCCAGCACAGAGCAATGCGCATAGTAGCCCGCGGTCATGCGGCGCGCCCATGCTTCGTGTTCGGTGGGGACATTGCCGCGGAGCTTCAGCGCATTTGGATCGTAGAGCGCGCGATATTCTTCCGGTGCGCTTTCATAGGGATCGTGCGGCGGACCCCAGGACAAGAACAGCGCAAACGGCTTTTCGGCGTTGGCGTGATCGCGGATGTACTGTTGTGCGTCGCGAGTTTGCGCAATGGCGTCGTAACCTTCCCAGAACCTCTTTTCGGGATCCGCGTCGGCGTAGTAATAGCTCTTGTTGTAATCATGGGTGCATTCGAGCACGCGCCAGTAATCAAAGCCCTGTTGGCGTTCGCGCGGAATGAAATTGGAGCGGCCATGACCATCAACGTGCCATTTGCCGATGTAGCCGGTGTCGTATCCCGTAGTTTTCAACGCCTGGGCGAACGAAACGGCGCGATTGCTCAGGGGAACGTCATTCACGAACACGCCGTGGGTATGCGGATACTGCCCTGTAAGTAATGTGCCACGATACGGCGAGCACACGGGGCAGCCGGAAACCGTGTTGCGGCAGTTGATGCTCTCGCTCGCGAGACGGTCAATATGCGGCGTACGCACATTGGTATCCCCTGAGTAGCCAGTCGCCTGCGCGCGCCATTGGTCGGCGAAGACAAACACGAGATTCGGCGATTTTTTTCCGGTGGATTCACCGAGCGCGGTAACTGCTGCTCCGAGCGTTGCCGTTTGAAGAAAGGTGCGCCGTTTCATTGCCATGCCTCGACACGCGCAAATTTCGCGTCTGTGTTGATGGTTCCTATGGAAACAGAACCGGGATTTGAATATCTCTCCGCAGTGTAACCGCGGAGGGCAAGTTTTCCAACCCGCCATTTCTGGACAAGATAAATCAATGACGGGTTGAATCGCGCCCTGAACGGCGTTTGTCTGGGTGTTGCGGTGGCGGGTACACTATGCGGCGCGGTCCGTCCCATTCTTATCAATCCTGTGTTTTGAAGGGGTGTTTCATGAGTTACTTCATTACCGGCGCGACGGGTTTCATCGGCGGAAATCTTGTCGAACGGCTTGTAAAACGCAAGGGCACGATCTACGCCCTCGTTCGTCACGATTCCGAGCACAAGTTGGATGCATTGCGCAGGAAGCTGGGCTTGAAAGCTGACCGCCTGGTCGCTGTTCGGGGGGATCTGACAAAGCCGCATTTCGGGTTGCGCAAAGACGTGATCGAGAAAATGCAGGGCAAGGTCCGTCATTTTTTTCACATTGCCGCGCATTACGACATGATGAGCGACGATGAAGTGTTGCAGATGCGGATCAATGTCGAAGGCACACGGGAAGCGGTGCAATTCGCGGAGTTGCTGAAAGCGAAATGTTTTCATCACATGAGCAGTGTCGCAATCGCGGGTTTATTTCATGGGTACTGGCAGGAGGACATGTTTGAAGAGGCCGAGAATTTTGACCAGCCATACTTCAAATCCAAACGGTTTGCGGAAGCCGTGGTGCGCACTGAATGCAAGATTCCGTTTCGCATATACCGCCCCGGGATTGTCGTCGGACATTCGAAGACGGGCGAAATCCACAAAATTGATGGGCCTTATTACCTCTTCAAATTTTTGCAGCGCGTGCGCAATGCTATTCCGTCTTGGGTGCCGCTGGTGGGCATCGAGGGCGGTCGCATCAACATCGTCCCTGTCGATTATGTGGCGGAAGCGACCGACTACCTTGCGCACAAGGCGGGATTGAACGGCCGCACGTTCCATCTCACCGATCCGCAACCCTATCGCTCGGGCGAGGCTTTGAACGTCTTCGCGAAAGCATCGCGGGCGCCGCAGTTTGCGATGCGTATCGATGCTCGCATGCTCGACATCATTCCCAAAAGCATGCGTGAAATGATCCTCCAGGTCCCGCCAGTAAAGCGGATTATCGACTCGGTGTTACGCGATCTTCATCTGCCGCGCGAGACACTTCAATACATCAATTACCCGACGCGATTTGATTCTCGCGACACACAGCGCGCACTGGAAGGATCGGGGATTACCTGTCCGCGACTGGATACCTACGCTCCCGTCATTTGGGACTATTGGGAACGCAATCTTGATCCCGATTTGCATCGCGACCGTTCGCTGGCCGGCGCGGTGCGGGACAAGGTCGTGGTCATCACCGGCGCATCTTCTGGCATAGGCCGCGCAACGGCAATAAAGGTCGGCGCCGCCGGCGCCATCGTGTGCCTCGTCGCGCGGCGCCGGGAACTGTTGGACGAAGCGAAAGAACTGATCAAATCCAACGGGGGCCGCGCATTTACCTATCCCGCCGATCTCAGCGTGATGAAACATTGCGACGAAACGCTCGAGCTGATCATGAAGGACCACGGCCAGATTGATGTGCTCGTCAACAATGCAGGCAAGTCAATCCGGCGTTCAATTAAACAGTCCTACGACCGGTTTCACGATTTCGAGCGGCTAATGCAGGTGAATTATTTTTCCGCGATCCGTTTGATCGTGGGGGTGCTGCCGCAGATGTCCGAGCGGCAGCAGGGGCACATTATCAATGTGTCGTCAATGGGAGTGTTGGCGAATTCACCGCGATTCTCGGGTTACGTGGCGTCAAAAGCCGCGCTCGACGCGTTCTCCCGTTGCGTGCAACCGGAGTTCCTGGACCGAAACGTCAAATTTACGACAATCAACATGCCCCTGGTACGCACGCCGATGATTGATCCCACGCGCATGTACGAACATGTGCCTGCGCTGACGGAGGAAGAAGCCGCGGATATGTTGTGCCAGGCGATCATCTATCAGCCGAAACGCGTGGCCACGCGCCTCGGCATTTTCGCGCAGGTCATGACGACGTTGTTGCCTGGCGTGTCGGATGTGGTGTTGAACACCGCGTACAAATTGTTTCCCGATTCCGCCAAGGCGAAAGGCGACACGGAACCCGCGGATGAAACGCCTTCGGCTGAGGCCATGGTGTTCGCCGCATTGATGCGTGGGATTCATTGGTAAATGCAATCGCGACACGGGAGGGCCCGCGTCCCCGCGGACTTGGTGAATACGAACAACACAATAGCCCGCGCGGACGCGGGCCCTCCCGAACCGGATCATTGCGCGACGCGGACGGGTCCGCGTACCTGCGGACCTGGTTGAATACGAACAACGCAGTAGCCCGCGAGGACGCGGGCCCTCCCGAACGGAAAGGATGTTTTAGGAAATTATGGCAGAGCAGTTTATTTTTACGATGATGGGCTTGAACAAGCATTATGGACAGAAACATGTCTTGAAAGACGTGTACCTGAGTTTTTATCCGGGCGCGAAGATCGGGATTGTGGGCGAGAACGGGTCTGGCAAATCCACCGTGTTGAAGATCATGGCGGGGATGGACGACGAGTTTCTCGGACGCGCAGACATTACAAAAGGATTTCGCGCGGGCATCGTCCCGCAAGAGCCGATCTTTGACGAGGAACAGTTAGTACGCGATGTATTGGAGTCTGCGTTTGCGGCGACGACGGCTTTGCTTCGCGAGTATGAAGCCCTGACGGCGAAAATGGGCGAGGAAATGTCTGAGGATGAGATGGAGAAGGCCATTGATCGAATGGGCGTGCTCCAGGACAAGCTTGACGCCGCGGATGCGTGGAACCTCGACACGCATCTCGCCCACGCAAGTGAAGCGCTGTGTTTGCCGGACGATGACCGCGTCATTGGCACCTTGAGCGGTGGCGAACGGCGGCGCGTTGCGCTTTGCAAGGCGCTGTTGGACAAACCGGACTTGCTGCTGCTGGATGAACCTACCAACCATCTTGATGCGGAGACGGTTGATTGGCTGGAAATGCAATTGCGCGAGTACCCCGGCACCGTAATTATCGTGACGCACGATCGCTACTTTCTGGATAATGTGACCAAGTGGATTCTCGAACTCGAGGGCGGGCGTGGGATTCCCTGGGAAGGCAATTACACCACGTGGCTCGAACAAAAACTGCTCAAACTCACGGGTGAGGAAAAGAAGGACAATACGCGCGGGCGCGCGCTCGAACACGAGCTGGCGTGGATACGCATGAGCAACAAAGACCGGCAGGAGTTGAGCCGGTCCCGGCTTGCGCATTACGAGCAGCTCGTGGCGCGCGAGGCTGCCGCGGGCAAACAGGAAAGCGCGGTAATCACCATTGCTCCTGGGCCGGAACTCGGCGATGACGTGATCGAATTCAAGAATGTCGCAAAACAGTATGGCGACACCATGTTGTTTAAGGATGCTTCGTTCATTGTGCCCAAGGCGGCGGTCGTCGGCATTGTTGGTCCAAACGGTACCGGGAAGACGACGATGATGCGCATGATTGTAGGCAAAGAGCAACTGGACGCGGGCGAAGTTAAAATCGGTTCGACCGTGAATGTGTCGTATGTCGACCAGGAGCATTCTTCGTTTGAAGGTGGCAAAAGTTTGCTGGATGAAGTGGGTGGCGGCGCGACGGACGTGATCATCGGTAAGCAGAAAGTGCCCATCCGCCAATACTTGTCGCGATTTGGTTTCAAAGGCTCCGACCAACAAAAAACTGTCGATCAACTTTCGGGCGGCGAGCGCAACCGTTGTCATCTTGCGAAGCTCCTGAAGGAAGGCGGAAACGTGCTGCTGCTTGATGAACCGACCAACGATTTGGACGTGAATACCCTTCGGTTACTCGAGGAAGCTATTCAGAACTTTCGCGGTTGCGTCCTTGTCACAAGTCATGACCGTTTCTTCCTGGACCGTGTATGCACGCATATCATCGCGTTTGAAGGCGCGGGTGTCGTGCGCTGGTTCACGGGAAATTTTAAGGAGTATGAGGAATGGCGGATGAAGGAATTGGGATCGAAATTGTTTGAGAATCGCCGGAGCCGGTATCGGAAATTGGTGAAGAAGTAGCCGGAGAACTACATCCCCCTGAATCCCCCTTCAAAGGGGGACTTAAGAAGGACGGGGACTTAAGAAGGAAGCGGACCTAGTTGGTCTGAAGGAGCAGCGCGCTGGGGACTGTCCGGCCTGGGGACTGTCACCGGCAGCGCGTTTTGGCTGGCGGTGGCTGTCCCCTTTCCATTGCGGGTGCCTGCCTTTACGGCTGGCGGTGGATGTCGCCTTTACGCGTGGCTGCCCCCTTTTGCAGAATCATCCCCAAGCGGTGAACATTCGGCCTTCGTTGAGACAGTCGCAGAGCCGCGCGTACACACCCTTCACGTTGGCGTGAGAAGTGTCGCCGGCCAGCGCGCGCAGGATACGCGTCGAGAGGGAGCCATGCGCCAGGATCGTTGCGAATGCATGTTGCACGACCAGCGGGGATTGGGCCATCGAGTCTTCACAATCCGTTGCCAGTGCGCGCCAAATTTCTCCGGCGGCCGGGTTGCCTTTTAGCCCGAACGCGCGCGCGTATTCTTCGTTTGCGATGACGGTATTTTCGCCGCCGCGGATGACATCCAAAAGAATTTGGTGCAACATGCTGGTAGACCATTGCTTCTGCTGATCGAAGGACATCCATCGTTCTTCACAAAGTCTCTGCAACACGGCTGTTATTGCGTTCACAATCGCTAAATCGGCAGCGGGGCACTCTTGCACGTCGAGCACACGCACCTCGATCGTGTTGCGATCGAAGCGCGCAATTGCTCCGCGCGCATTCACCCATTCTTCCTGAAGAATCCCGCGGGAATCGTAGGGCGCCAGGTCGGCGTAAATACGATCGAGGACATCGCAACGATAAGCCTCCGCGCTGAACACCTGTTCTGGAATGATGTATCCCGCGACAGACGGAATACGGGTGCTGTTGGTGCGATAAACTTCCATGCGGTTATCGAGAAGGCCGGTTGCGCGCAGCGAGATAATCGGCGAGCTTGCCGCCAGCGCCGGCATAATCGGCATTAAAATGCGAATGGCTGCGTGCAAGCGCGCAAACTCATCGTCGTTTGCAAACGGGAGGTTGAGATGAACGCTTTGCAGGTTCGACCAACCATGCCCGCGACAATCGAAGACCGCGTTAAACGCATCGTAAATTTCATTGTTATCATGCGGCCACAACCGCGTTTCAGTGAACGGGTCCATCCACGGGTGCATGGCGGTCGGCATCAACCGCGCGCCGCGCTGAGCAAGTAGCGCATTCAGTGCGCGCACGTTTTCCTGATAGGCATGATGAACGCCGTGGATGGTTTCCAGCGGTGTTGTCGCTTTCAGTTCGATAACGTGCAGCACCAACTCGTTCGACCACGTCACAGGGCCGCGCTCGACTTCATTCGTGTATTCTCCGGCGACGGATTTGAGCACATCGTCCGTCACAGGCAGGACGTCGAGCGTATCCGCGTCGACGATCATGTATTCGAGTTCGATTCCGTATCGCTCGAACAGATGGTAGGAAACCGGCGTGGTCATTTGTCGTCGCGCGCTTCCTTGCGCACTTCGATGCGCTTCAGGAAAACTTCCATAAGCCGGAGGTAGAGGTCGTCTTTAAGAATTCGGTCCTCGAAGCCGGCCTCGATGCTGGGATTGTCGTTCACTTCGATAACGTAGGTGCGGCGTCCGCTTTCCTTGAGGTCCACTCCGTAGAACCCATCGCCGATCAGTTTGCACGCGCGCAATGCGGTAGCCACGACGGATTCAGGCGCGTCTTCCACGGGAATAGTGTCGACCTTGCCGTAATGCGTTTTGCCGTGGTGATCTTTCCGCTGAATCTGCCAATGTTTTTCGGCCATGTAGTAGCGGCAGGCATGGAGGGGTTTGCCATCAAGCACGCCGATGCGCCAATCGTAGTCGGTTGGAAGGAACTCCTGTGCGATAACCAAATCGGATTCGTCGAGCAGGTTTTCGAGAATCTCGTGCAATTCGGTATCGGTTGTGGCCTTGTGTACGCCTTGCGAAAACGAGCTGTCAGGTTGTTTGAGAATGCAGGGCAGTCCGATAGAGTGCAGGACCTCTTCCTGATTGGCCTTGTGTACGATCAACGTTTTTGGAACGCGCACGCGGTGCAGGTCCAGCAGTTCGGCGAGGTAGACCTTGTTGCCGCATTTAACGATTGAATTCGGATCATCGATAACGACCATGCCTTCGGCCATTGCGCGCCGCGACCAACGGTAGGTGTGATGGTCTACGCTCGTTGTTTCGCGGATGAACAGGCCATCGTACTGCGGCAGGCTGCCGTAGTCGTCCTTCTCCACCAGTTCGGCGTCCATATCCAGTTTCTTGGCGGCCTTGATGAATTTTTCCAGTGCGCGCTCGTTCGAGGGTGGATCGGACTCGGCGGGGTTGTGCAGAATTGCGATGTCGTAGCGGGCCGATGTGCGGCCTGGCGTTTTTGTGCGCGCAGTACCGAAGTAATCTTGTGTGACTTCCACGACGAATTCATGGTGGTCTTCTGGTATTTCATTTGCCGAAATTGTCCGAAGACTGGCAAGTTGCCAGCCGTCTTCGGGATCATTGACGAAGCGCGCGCGCATGAATGGCGATTGGAATAAGCGGAAGATATACGCGCAGAGCTTGTCGTAGCGGCGGGCCATGTTTCGGCCAAAGTATACGCTCAGGGTAAATTCGTGCGAGTGGATCGGTTTCAGGCTCGCCTCGATTAATTCCTCGAGTTCGTCCGATGCGAGACGGATGATCGCGGCGGACTTGAGGTCCTGGATGGTTTCTATGCTGGGGAGGGGTTTGTGACCCCGAGCGGTGGCGAGAAGCGAAACGTAGTAGCCCGTGCTTTGGTATCGGTACGAGCGGCACAGATTGAACACGCGTGCGCCGCGCAAGCGATAATACTTTGGGTTAGTCAGGTAGTCGCGGGCCGCGACCACCTCCCCCACTTTAACATCCAGCGGCCAATGTTGTGGCCGGTTGACAACGATAAGGACTGACATTGGGTCAGCGTCCGCGCTTCTTTCTGGGTTCGATGATTAAGAGGTTCGCATCATATGTAAGCACACCGAGAAGAATCGAGCAAATCGCGCGATCGATATCGACAGAGTAGACCATTCCCTCGTTTATCGGATTGGGTTGCAACGGGTCAGTGATGACGACGTCGCGCGATTCCGGGTTGTATCCGCAGAGCACAACGAAATGGCCCTGGGAATCGCCACGTACGTCGTCGTATTCGGCGTCCGGCATTTCCCGCGCGCACCGGTACAGATACGTGGAGCTCAAGCCGGTGATGATTGGCAATGCGTTGCGCAAATGCGCGCCGATGAGATCGCCGGTGAGGTCTTCAAAACGAATCTCGCCCCCGAGCTTTAGAAAATCGATGTACGCCTGACACGCCCGCTGGAGTTTGGTGGCGGTGCGCTTGTAATCCATGCGCGCGTCGAGTTTTTCCGCAATGTCTATTATTTTTGATTCGAACCAGGTGGGATCGAATACACGGAGATTATAGGTGTAGATTGTCGCGGCGTACCCGCGCTTAAGCGCGTGCGCGCCGAGGTAGGCTCCGAGTGTGCCGCCCTCGTCCAGCGATGGCACTTCGTCGATTACCCGCGAGAGTGGAACGAGATCCCCGTAGAAATTGTACAGGGCATGCAGACAGGTAGCCCCGCAGGTAATTTCATCCGGTTGCGGGAGCATGTCCAGTTGGATTGGAACCGTCACGAATAACTTCCCGAAGGTTCATCCGGAAACCGTCGTGTATCGGGGACGGAAGCGTTCGGATAATTCATCAAGAACGCGCTGTGCCAGTATTGAGATCGCGCGGAGCATACCAACGGCCATCGACTTCCAAATCCATGCGATCTGGGTGGATATGAACGGTCCCCTTCGCGCACCGGATGGATGGGGGCGTTGTGCTCGGGCGGCTCACACGCGCTATTGCGATATGTGCTCCACTGTGGAGACGGCAGGTCATCGTGAAGTTGCCCGTCGAGAAGTCCGTAGTGAGCCGGGCCACGTGGTTATCACCTACGGCATACATAAATGCTTGCAAGATTTCGCATACTTCGGCAGGCGCTGATTCCGAGTTTCCGGGCAAGGCGCGCATGATTCGTGGCGCGCCAGAAACCGAAAGAATCGCGCTCGCGGATCGAACACTGCCGACCACGCCGGAGGTTATGAGATCACGCGCTGCGCGCCAGCGGTCGTCTATCGGCCGAGCGAGCACCCCTTGCGGAATTGCAAACGCGCCAAAAGCGATGCCGATTCTGGATATAAAAACGCGGCGGTTCATAGCGGTTTTACTTTCCCGCCTTCTTCGTGGATGCGGCATCCGCACCGGGCAATAGTTTGATACGAATGTTGCGGAATGCGACTTGGTCTTCGTGGTTCTGAAGTCCAATATGGCCCTTCGCGGGACGATCATCAAGCGGTTTACGCCAATCGTCCGGCACTTTTTCCTTCTCTATTTTCTCTTTCGTGAAGTCGGTCATCTGGATGTCGTAGATCACTTTGCCATTCATCGTCGTGCGGATATGCGGGCCGTGGGCCAGCACTTCGACGCTGTTCCACTCGCCGAATTTCTTGTCGGCTTCGACAGTGGGCGCGACGGTATGGTACAGCGAACCCGATCGCTGATATGGCGTTTCCCAACCGGGTCGCAGGACCTGAATCTCCATGCCCTGAAACGCCGGGTTGCCGTCTTTCGTCGCGCGAATGCCGACGCCGGAATTTCCTTCACCCGCAACGCAACGGTATTCGTAGCGCAGCACGAAGTCGTCGTACTCGCCGTTGGTGAAGAGCCAATCGCCATCTTTTTCGCCGGTGACGAGGATAGCGCCGTCGTTCACGACATAGGCTTTCTTGTTCTCGCCGCGAATCCACCAGCCATCAAGGTCTTTTTCGTTGAATAACGCCTTGAAACCTTCTGCCTGTTCCGCGGCGGACAATTTGCCCGTAGCATCTGCGGGCGCAGGTGATTCGGCGACAACAGCGAACGCCGCAATCGACGCGAGTAGTATCGTAATAGTTTTCATCATTGTTCTCCGCATAAGCATGTTAGCCGCAGTTTCTCGTTCGGCGGATTAGGCCGTCCAACCTTCATAATACGGTGCCTTCAACGACCAACCGTTCTCATACGGGCGATACGCCCATTCGTTTGCAATCTTCACGGCGTCCGCGTCCTTGCCCGTGAATTTCAGGGAGGCAGCATCCCAGCCGAGCTTTGCGTCTGCGAGGTACGTACACTTGCCGGTAAGGCATATCAGCGCTGTCTGAAACGCGACATCAACATTGCAAATGGGCGCTTGGCGCGAGTGAACGCAATCCACAAAATTTTGCCAGTGCGCGGCGTTCATGTCGCCTTCGAGCGCATCGCGCTTTACCACGGGTTCGGCCTTGCCAATCTTGCTGTTCGCTCCGAAGGGATAGACAATGTAGCCTTTACGGTCGACGCGCATGCTGCCAAGTGTGCCGTGGAACATAATGCCGTGACCGGGACTTGGGAGCACCTTTTCTCCGACCTTCTCTCCGGCTTCTTCCGTCCACCAATCAGGGTTCCACGCGCGGTTCGAGAAGCTGAGCACGTAGTCGTCAAACTCCCAGAAAACGTCGATAGTATCGGGTGTCGTGCGGTTGTCGGTGAGGATCAGGTTGCCGCCGGACGCCGTGATTTTTTTCGGGGCCTTTTCCTGGCCCATTGCCCAGATTGCGATATCGAGCAGGTGTGTGCCCCAATCCGTAATCTTGCCGCCGGAATAATCCGTGAACCAGCGGAAATTGTAGATGTACCGGTTTTTATTGTAATCGACTTTTGGCGTCCAACCGACGTACCGGTCCCAATCCAGCCATTCGGGTTTTGGATCGGTGGGGTTTCCGATGCCTTCGATGGTGCTCTCGTCGTTGTTCCAGCACTCGACGCGGCCAACCTTGCCGATGTAGCCGTTCTGGATCATGTCTACGGCTTCCTGAAAATACTTTCCGCTGCGCTGGATCGTGCCGGACTGATAGACCTGCTTTGAACCCTTTATCTTGTCGCGCACGACAATAGCTTCTTCAATCGTCGCGCAAAGCGGCTTCTCGCAGTAAACGTCCTTGCCTGCGTCGATGGCCATCAAAGTTGGCACGGAGTGCCAATGGTCCGGCGTCACGATTACGACTGCATCCACGTCCTTGTTGGCAATAACTTCCTCGAACTTGGTCGTCACGAGCGTGGGTTTCGGGTACTTGGATTCGACCAGCCCAATCATGCGGTTCGTATAGTTTGGAAACAGATCGCAGAGGGCGATAGGCTGAATATCGTCGCGCGACATCACGATTTGCATGTTGCGCGTGCCCATGCCGCCCAGGCCAATGTGCCCGGTGAGTATTTTTTCGTTCGCGCCGATGATGGTCTGCGGCAGGATGCGTTTGTAGACGTCTGCCTTGGCTGTCTGTGTAACTGCCGACGCCGCGGTCACGCCCGCCGCGGCATGCGCGGCCCCGCGGATAAAGTCCCTACGGGTTACATCGTCCCTCTTCGCCATTTCCTGAATCTCCTCACGCACGCGTTGCGTGCTCCGAATTGATGATTTCATTTCGCGCCCGGGTAATCATACTATTCGATACCCCATGCTTTTCCAGTTTACTGCAATCCGTGGGGCTAAGGTGATTTGGTCACGGTTCTAAGCAGCGTAGCCCGCAACTGCCGCGCGACTGTATTTGCGGGATCGATGCGCAGTGTTTCCTGGAGCGAATCGAGGGCCCCGGCATTGTTGCCCTGCGCGAAAAGCGCGAGCGCGAGCAGCAGATGGTACCTTGCGACGTTCGGACTGCGAACAATCACGTCGCGCGCCAGCGCTTCAGCCTCGACCGGGCGGCGCAGCTTGATACGAAGCGCGCCCAGATTGTAGTTCGCCTCGTGGTTGAAGAGGTCCCTTTCGATTGCGTGTTGAAACGCTTGTTCCGCTTTGCCGTATCGCTGCAGCGCGTCGAGCGTCACCCCAAGATTGTTCCAGGCGCGGCTGCTCGATGCATCGGCCGCGAGAGCGGTTTCATAGTGCTCGCGCGCGCGCTCAAATTCGCCCAGGTGTTGATAGGCCAGACCGAGATGATAATGCGCGTCTGATAGGCGGTGTTTTGCGGCGACGGCAAGTTCAAGATGGGGGATCGCTTCCGCATCCCGTGAAACATCGACGAGATACAGGCCAAGTCCCATGTTTGCGACGGGGTTGTTGGGCATGATTTCCAGGGTGTGCCGGTAGAGGGTTTCAGAGTTGCGCCAAACGCCCACCTGCCGCCAGGTCAGGACGGCCAGCAGACAAATGACGACAACGCAAGCAAGCGGGAGGGCGCGCGTCCCCGCGCGCTTGGATACTTCAATGCCGCCGTCTGACTCAAGACCCTCGGGGACGCGTTCGGTTCCATCGCCGCAATAGGCTGCTGACTCAGAGCGCGGGAGGACGCGCGCCCTCCCGGCGAATGCAACCATGATTGACAGGCCGATCATGGGTATGTAGGTATATCGATCCGCGATGGCGTGTATTCCAACTTGAACGATACCGATGACCGGCAATAAGGCGCCGAGATACCACAGCCACCCGACCAAGACGAACGGCGCGCGATTGCGCACAACTATCGCAAAAACCGTGATTGCAATCAGAATTCCCAGTGCAATCGCAAGTTGCCATGCGTCGGTTGTTCCCAGCGGATGCGGATAGAACATCGCGAAGTCTACTGGCCACAGCGTTTTTCCGATGTACCGGACGTTGGCCATCACCGCATTTTCCAGGCGCATCCCCAACGGCAGCGCCTCCCACGAACTCATCGCCTGCGCGTTGCGCTGGACGACAAGGGTGGCAAGGGACGCGCACGCGGCGAGAATGAACAGCGGTATTTTTTCAAGCAAAAGCAATGTTAGGCACCGGATTCGGCGTTCGCACCAGACGCGGTTCAACGGCCAGTAATCGAGAAGCAACAACACGAACGGCAATGTCACGAGCATGGGTTTGGCGAGGAGACCGGCCGCCATGCACAAACTGGTAATGCCCAGCCACCTCATGTGAAGGGTTTCCGCCCAGCGCGCATACGCGAGCAATGTGGCCATGAAAAAAAATGTGCTGAGAACGTCCTTGCGTTCAGAAATCCAGGCCACGCTCTCGACGTGCGCGGGGTGTAGTCCGAAGACCGCGGCCACAAACACACTTGCGCCTGCACACCCCGTCATGCGTAACAGCACGAACCCCAGGAGAAACGTGTTCGCGGCATGTAAAAGGACATTAGTGAGGTGGTGTCCGCCGGGCCGCATGCCAAACACGGTGCAGTCGATCATGTGCGAGATCAGCGTAAGTGGCTGCCATGTGCCGGTCTCACCAGTGGTGAAGGCGTATCTGATGCCTTCCGTGGAAATGCCGCCTTTTACCCGGCTGCTTTCGGTGACGTATACGCCGTCGTCGTACGTGACGAAGTCGAACTGGACGGTTTGCGCGTATACGAGGAAGGTGAGTGCAGCCACGACCGCGAGCAGCGCATAGGAAGTTCTGCGCGACGGCTCCGGTATCGGTTGTTCGTTAGCGGACTCCATTGGCGCGGCGTGCGAAGTCAGGGCGCGTCCTGCGCGCTGTCCTCGGCTACGTAGAGCGCGGGATCGATGCGGACAAAATGGCGCAGCATCAGTTCTGCGAAAAGGCCGATGCAGATTGTAATTGCGCCGGTTGACGCGAGAATGAGCCCGGCGGTGAACAGGGCGGCGCCCACGGCGGGATGCGTCGTGCGCCAGACGTAAATGCCGGCAATCAATATTATCAACCCGAACAGTTTTTGGAGCACACCAAGCTTGCCGAAAAAATGTCCGGGAGCATGCCGGTATTTCGTGAGAAACCACATGGTCAACACGTCCATCGCGCCGCGGGTAAAGCGCTCCATGCCATATTTCGATTTGCCGTAGCGGCGGCGGTGGTGTTCGACGGGTATTTCCGTTATGCGATAGTTCAGATTGTGCGCGAGCACGGGGATGAGCCTGTGCATCTCACCGTAAACCTGGATTTTTTTTACGACTTCGGTGCGCATCAGTTTGAAGCCGCAGTTTACGTCATGGAGCGGAACTGAAAACAACCACGCGACGAACCAGTTATAGATCCTCGATGGGACCGTCTTGTGCGCGGGATCGTGGCGCTTGGCTTTCCAGCCGCAAACGACGTCGTAGCCTTCGTACAGTTTTTCGATGAACCGCGGGATTTCGCGGGGGTCATCTTGAAGGTCAGAATCCATGGTGAATACCACGTCGCCGCCCGCTCTCGCGAACCCCGCGGCCAACGCCGCGGACTTTCCGAAGTTTCCCCGCAGCCGGATTACTTCCACCGAGGAGTCGGCATCCCGCAATGCGCGCAGTGTCGCATCAGACCCATCCGTGCTCCCGTCGTCCACGAAAATCAGCCGGTAAGGATATGGAGCCACGTGTTCCGCAATGCCCGCAGCAAGCGGTTCGAGCGTTTCGCGCTCGTTGAATACTGGAATGACGAAAGTGACATTCATGCCACGCGCATTCTAGCACGACGGGACGCCGAAATGTCCGTAGCGCTATGCCTTCAGGATGAGGATGCCGTTGGCGCTGATGGTGAGATTCGGCCCGACCGTTTCACCGGTGAGCAGATCGGGGAATTGGCCGGGAAGCTTGAGTTTCCTTCGTTCTTTCGCGTGATTAATGACAAAAACGATTCGTCGGCCGTTTCCCTTTCGCTGGATGACCTCCACGCCGGGTGGAATTTCTTTGATGGGAAATTCCGGAAGGTATTCCGCGAGAAACAATGCCAGCATGTTCGCGGGGAGGTGCACGCCACAATAGATCACTTGGCCTTTGCCAACACTTCGACGGGAAATGGCAATTTTGCCCTTCAGGCGTCCATCGAGATATTCGGCAAGGGATTCCGCGCTGACAAGCTCCAGCACCTCGCACCCGGCGCCGACTTCGCATGTCTGCGCGATGAGCGCTCCCCGCGCGAAGTTTACGGTCCCGGCGGCGGCGAAGTCTTCGATCGTAATACCGGCGAGCGGCGCCAGCAGGCCGGGCAATGGAGTGGCTATGCGCGCGTTCGTAATTTCGCGCGAGCCGGACAGCGGCGTAAAGAACAGAGTACCGCCCGCTTTTGCGAACTCCTCAAACCGATGCGCGAGGGCGTCGTCCACGATGGACAGGCTGGGCGCGATCACAATGGAATACCGATCGAGGGGCGCACCCGGACTGATAACATCACAGGCGTTGCCGGTTTGCCGAACGATCGCGAAAACTGATTCCGCCTGATCGACGTACCCCGGACCGGGCACGGCGGAATCTTGTTGGCTCCAGTTCGCGTCCGGGCTAAACATCACCGCGACTTTAGCGTCGATTATGGCGCTTTCAATTTCTGGTCCGAGCTTGCGCAGTTCGTCGCCGGCAAGGACAGCCTCTTTGAATCGCCGCCTCGGAATCCCATCCCAATCGAGCACCCCCAGGCGTTCCGGGTCGACGACAGCGAGTGACGAACGAAAGGGATGAAGCAGGACCATTTCAGCGCCGTGCGCGATGGCTTGCCACATTCCCCTGCGAATGTCCCCCGGTTCAGGCACGGCAAAACTGTCGCAATTTCCAATCGTTTGTTCCATGAGCCAGAACGGGCCTTGCGCGCCGCGGAGGCGGGATAGGTTAAACACATCGTAACCGGTAGCGCGCCCTTCGATGGTATTCGTTCCGCCCACGCTATCGACTTGATCCCGGAACTGGCCCATATCGACATCGTCTGCGTTGCGGGGAAGATTGGATGTGATTTTGTGTTCAGGACAATACTCCCGGATCAGGTCGGCCTGGCGCTTGTGATAGCCCATTAGCGCGTTTGACGAGAATCGCGCAAAGTCCAACGAAGGGCCGGCGAGCAGGTCGGAACCAAAGTATTCAGCCGATGGAAAATTTACCTCGTTCCACTGGCGCACTTCGGCGCCCGTGGTGGATGCGTGCCAAACTTCGTTCAGCCGATCCGTTGTCTCATATTTTGCAATTAACCATTGCCGGAACGCCTTGAGGCAATGTTCGCACCGGCACGGTCCACCCATTGGAACGAAGAGGCGATTGTCGACCTGCCAGGCAATGACCCCGGGGATCTTTGCGTAATGGCGCGCAAGACTTTGCACAAGGGCATCCGTCAAAATTTGAAATTCCGGCGCATTGACACAACAGGCGTGCGGCGTGCCGGGGGCCGCATGACGGTCATTTGCAAATCGGCGCACATTCGGATGCCGGACGTGTACCCATGGCGGAGCGACGGAGGTTGGCGTGCAGAGAACTGTCGAAATGTTTTCTTTGTGCAGAGATTCAATGATCGGGTCGAGCCAGTCGAATCGATATTTGCCCTGCTCCGGCTCGAATTTGCACCAACAGTTCTCACCCATACGCACGGTGTTCATCCGCGCCTTGACCATCAGTTTCACATGGTCCTTGGCCTGCTCTGGTGTCCATTGCTCGGGGTGGTAGCACGCGCCGAATCGAAGCATGTGGGTTCCTTGTAGTGGAATGCGATGGAGGGAGAATAGCAGAAAAGATTTTGGATTTTAGATTTTCGATTTTGGATTGAAGAGGGCTTCAGCTTGAAAACGAGGGAATGACTTGGGATCGAAGGTCTCCCGTTTTCCCTCCCCAATCCAAAATCTAAAATCCAAAATCCAAAATTGATACTATTTCCCCATGAGCAACCCAGAGTTCTCTCCCACGAACCATGGCGACCTGACGCGCCGCGTGCTGCTTTGGATGTTGGTGCTTTCCATCGTGCCGCTGCTGGTGATGGCCAGCCAGGGGTATCACTGCGGCAAACAGGCGATCGTCGAAAAGACCAACGAACAGCTCGTTTCGGTCGCGAACGCGCGGGCGGAACTGGTCGAGTCGTGGTTGGACCAGCGGAGCAGCGAGATTGACATCATTGCATCGTCGCCCTCGGTGGCCAGATGTTGCGCACATTTTGCGGACCTGACCGAAGAGGAAATTGACGCGGAAGTCACGATGATGCTGCGGGCTATTCTTAACCGCGTGGCGGCATATGACGATCTGACGGTGCTTGGTCCGGGGGGCGTGCAGATAGCCAGAGTATCGCGACGCATACTTGCCAGTAGCGAAGTGCCATCGGAAATCCGCGATTTCGCGGAGAATCTACTGGACACCTCATTGAAGCCACCGAGCGAGCCGGTTTTGAATTCCGATGGCTCGGTCGTTTACCGGATCGGTCGCGTGATCGGAACGGGCTCCGATAAAAGCACGGTTATCGCAACGTTGAACCTTACGCGGGGCTTGGACCCGGTCGTCCAAACCAAGGACGGCGGTTCGAATGGTTTCGGCCTCGGCAAAACCGGAAAGGTGTTTCTCGCACATTCAAAGTTAATGCCCGTGACGGAACCCTTTGCGCATGAGTCGCGCTTCGCATTACGCAACCCGTTACCGGAACGCTATCTCGATCTATTTGCTACGAGGGGAATTCCTCGTGAATATATGGACTTTTTGAATAACACGGTATGGGGTGTTGGCGCGCAGATAGAGGGCATAAACTGGATTGTAGTGGCCGAACAGGACAAAGCAGAGGCGCTCGCATGGCTGTATACGCTCATCCGTCGCGTAACCATCACCGGAGTGCTTTCCGTGATCGTCATAGCATTCGTTGCACGTTGGACTTCTCAGCGCCTGGGGGAACCGTTGCGGGTGCTGGCGCACGTCGCCCAGCAGGTGCGTGGCGGGGCGATGGACGAACGCGTTGGCCCGCTTCATGGCGCGGAAGCGGAGGAAGTCCGAAAAGCATTCAACCAAATGCTGGATGATTTGCGAGACAAACAAAAGGAACTGGTGCGCACGGCGACGCTTGCGTCCATCGGCGAGTTGAGTTCCAGCATTGTGCATGAAATGCGCAACCCGTTGTCCTCGATCAAAATGAACCTGCAGGCGCTGAAACGTGACGTGGAACCAGACCCCGCGAACCGTGAACTTGCCGGCATCGCTGACGCGCAGGTTCGCAGGCTCGAACGGATGCTCGAAGATTTGCTGCAATACGGGCGTCCGCTCGAACTACGTCCCGAACCGGTATCGTTCGCGGAAATCATGGGGTCCGTGTCCGCCGTCGTCCGAGAACAGGCGCTGGCGAAACGGGTGCGCATTGAGCCGCACGATGAATTGCTCGGTGTAAAGCTACTGGTCGATCCCGAACAGATTTGCCGGGCGCTGACCAACGTCGTGATGAATGCGATGCAGGCGTCGCCAACCGATGGCGTGGTCGCGGTGCGCGCGCGCAAGGAAGCGTTGTGGAGCGACGTTGGCTTCCTTATTGTTTCGGACGCGGGCAGCGGACTCACGGATGAGGCGCTGGAACGCGCGTTCAGCCCGTTTTTCACCACGAAGGAGGGCGGCACAGGGTTGGGGCTTGCAAATGTGAAGAAGATTATCGAACTGCATGGAGGGATTGTGACAGCGGAAAACGGCGTGAACGGCGGCGCAGTGTTCACAATGCGACTGCCGCTTGCAACCGGATCGGGCGAATGAAGATTCTTGTAATTGATGACGACACCGCGCTTGCGCGATCGCTTCAGATTCATCTCGAACGCGGTGGCCATTCGATCGAACTCGCGCATTCGGCACGCGAAGGAATTGCCGCGGTCCATGCAGCGCGGTATGACATGGCGTTTGTCGATTTAAAACTCCCGGATGGGACCGGGCTCGAAGTATTGAAAGACATACAAAAACACGAACTTTCCACCCTCACCGTCATGATCACGGGCACGCAAGACATGAAGGCGACGATTGAAGCCGTCCGGCTGGGCGCGTTTGATTACATCCGCAAGCCGTTGGATTTGGACGCAGTGCTGGTGACGGTCGAGAAAGCCGGCCAGCGCATGCGGAGAACCGCCGCCAGAAAAATCGCACCGGACCATAACGAGGCGCCACCCAATGAGATCGTTGGCGCGAGCGCGAAAATAATCGATGTTATCAAACAGATCGGGGTGCTCAGCGAAAGCCGAATCCCGGTATTGATTCTGGGTGAAAGCGGAACAGGCAAGGAATTGGTCGCGCGTGCCCTCCACGAGTCGACAACTGCCGGTACCCCGTTTGTCGCGGTCAACTGTAGCTCTGTGGTCTCGGCGCTGCTCGAAAGCGAGCTTTTCGGGCACGTTAAAGGCGCGTTCACGGGCGCCGATACTGACAAGGCGGGAAGATTTGAACTTGCCGGCGAAGGGGTCATTTTTTTTGATGAAATTGGCGACATGGCTATTGAACTTCAGGCAAAGCTATTGCGCGCGATACAGGAGCGTTCATTTGAACGGGTGGGGAGTGCAAAGGGCATTCCTTTGCGCGCACGCATCATCGCAGCGACACACCGTAATCTTGAGTCGATGGTCGCTTCCGGGGCGTTTCGCGAGGACCTGTATTACCGGCTTGCGGTGTCGACTATACGCGTGCCCCCGCTGCGTGACCGCCTGGAGGACATCCCCTTGTTGACGGGACAAATCCTGGCGCGGCTGCGGCGGGACCTGCACAGGCCGGTCTCAGCCATTGATGAACGGGCGATGCGCCGCTTGCAAGCCTACGATTGGCCGGGCAACGTCCGGGAACTCGAGAACGTGCTCACGCGCGCGGCGTTGCTGACACGGGGGGAGACCATCACGGAGGCGGACGTTTCAGCATCGTTGGGCGGTGCTCCCGCGTCGCACACGTCTACTCCAGGAGTCCTCAAAACGCTTCGTGAAGCGGAGCGGGACCATGTGCGGGTCGCGCTGAACGCGACGGGGTGGAACATTACGCAGACCGCCGCGTTGTTGGATATTTCGCCGACAACGCTGCGGAAGAAAATTCATGATTACGGGCTCAGCGCGCCGACGGGGTTAGCTTAGAGCCGCTTAAAGGGGGACTTTCAAAGAGGGTCTATCGACTCTATTTCTTCCCTATCGCGATTTAGCGCTGTCCACTTTGATTGATCATTCTTAAGTCCCCCTTTGAAGGGGGATTTAGGGGGATGTGAGGCAGCAGTTACCAACATGCCAATGACGACAGTGGATATAGTAGCTATCACGTCAAAAAACCAGCGGCCCCCGGCGTGTTAAACGCCGGGGGCCGCTGTTAAACGACTAGAGAATTAGAAGCAGAGCTTCGTTTCGACGAAGACGTAGTCCGCATCGTCGTCGCCGGTCCCGCCATTGAAGCCGAGGCCATTGAGCGCCGAGAACTGACCGTCCTGGAGGCCGTCACCCACGAAGAGGTGCGCCCAACCAACCTGGAAGCTCAGGTCTTCGCTGTAGTGATAGGTCACGTACAGCGCAGCTTCCCAACCAAGCTCATCATCGTTCTCTTGGGTCCAGAAGGAAAGGGCCGGTGCAACCGGAACCTTGAATCCGCCGATGGAAACGTTCTTCGGCTCGTCGAACTCTTCAAGGGTCTTGAAGTACGAGATCGCCAACAACGCTTCGATGCTCTCGGTCGGCTGGACGCTCACGCCGCCACGAAGGACGTACGCGTTCGAGAGGTCGGTGTTCTCGATGAACTCCGAGTACTCCCAATTCGAGAACAGGCGGTTGAAGCTGACCGACGCTTCGGGGCGGTCAAACGGGTTCAACCACTGGAAGAACGTGATGTCGCGGTTGTCTTCGCCATCAAAGTAGGCGCCGCCCAAGTAGACGCGCGGCGACCACGCGATGTCGAAGGTGTAGCCAACTTCAAGGTTGGCAGCCCACGCATCGTATTCGGAATCATCATCACCGTACAGGAACGGCTTGAACAGGAAACCAGTTGAGTGGGAATCACCAAACTGGAAGGCAGCTTCGGCTTCGAAATCGAACGCGCCGATCGTGCCGGCTCCGCGGAGGCCAACAGTGTGAAGGTTGGTTGCATCGTAGTCGTCAAGACCAAAGATGTCTTCCAATCCCTCGATCAACGCGACGAAGTTCGTGTCATTCAGGCTGCGGGCATCACGAAGCAGGAAATAATAGGCATCGATTGTGATTTCTTCGAGACCCTTATAGCTGCCGTAGAGACCCATGAAGGTTACGTCTTCGTCTTCTTCATTCGCGCCGCCTTCGGCAAGCGTCGAAATGAACGCATCGACGCTGAATACGTCGGTGCCGTAGGTCAGGCGCAGACCGTCAAACGACAGGCCCTGGTAGAACGACGAGGTGTCATTCACACCGACCAGCCACTCGCTGCCGAAGCTAAGCTCCTGGCGACCGATTCGGGCGCGCAGGGGGAAGCCCCACATCTCGTTGGCTTCAATGTAGCCCTGGTAGAGCACTACGTCGTCGGTCCCCGACCCCGCACGGGTGTCTTGGCCGGTGATATAGTTGGAGCGGAAGTCGCCCTGCTCGCCCCACACGTCGTAGCTGTCCAGCTCGATGAACGCGGAGACTTCATTGGTGAAATCGGCCTTCACGTTCAAACGGGTGCGCTGTTCGACGAAGCTGACGGAATTGCTGTCGTCCTTGTCCCACGAAAACGCCGACACGATACCGTTGCCGTTAAAGGCGCCGGAACCGATTGGGCGACTCGGAAGGAAGAAGTTCGGCCAGATGATCTGCGTGTTCGAAAGGGAGCCCGGGACGTTGCCGTCCGGAGCGACATTCCGATAGTAGTTCGCGCGAATCTGGAGCGAACCGCCAACCTGGACGTTCTGCAATTCAGCAAACGCCGGGATGGCAGTCACGGCCAACGCCGCGCACATCAGGATCATCGCTGCTTTACGCATTGATAATCTCTCCTTATCTATACTTTGTCAGCATCCGGATGGAAAACTACAACGTGCTCCACCGGATGCCAAACGTCCACTTCTAATCTATACAGCACATCTCTGCGCGACCTCGGAGACCATTTCCGGTCCTGCTTTCATCCCTCCTTTCAGCTCCGTTGTGAGATCGCAGTTGATGGATTTGTCGAAACGTAGTACTGCTGTGTGTAAATCAGAATCCCCCTGACTACCCCAAAACCTTGCGAGAGATTACCAGAAAGGATTCTGGGAGTCAAGCGTCTCTCGGCCCAAGCGTGGTGTGTAAATTCGTGCCATCTACCACCGATTGTATTCCCGAAGAATTAAACAGGCCCTATTTTCTTCAATATCGATATTCTCTCCCGGTTAACTATAGACAGAATTTTTCGAGAATTTCGTCAATTGATTACTATTAATTCCGCATACCCCGCAAATTTAGTTCACAAAATCGCTAAAGTTTCGCCTAAAGCTGCCGATAGAAATGGCGGACACGCCGAAGTGGGTCACAAGACCTCTTCAGTAGTCAGGGGCGATTCAAAGGTTTTAAGGGAGCCTTCGCGTCGCCCTGGCCGATGTACTGACATAGTGCCGTTCTTCAGGGATGGAACGGCAAAGGGGGAAGGCGAATAGGGACGCCTTCTCCGGGACATGGACCGCGTGCGCAAGGATGCGCACGGCCAACCACTCACGGAGGGAATTTGCTATGGGACTCAGGATCAACACGAATGTCGCCGCATTAAACGCGGCGCGCACGCTGGGGCGTTCGACGGGCGCGCTCAATGTGAGCCTTGAACGGTTGTCGAGCGGATTGCGCATCAACCGCGCGAAAGATGACGCAGCGGGCTTGGCCATCGCGGAAGGTTTCCGGTC